>CAZPVZ010000199.1:0-2528 GCA_964590185.1 uncultured Campylobacterales bacterium | reverse complement strand
GTCGGTTAACATACTTCCGTCAAGTATCGGAACTTCATGCAAAAGATATTTTATTTTCGGATTTTTAGCGTCCGGCAAAATTATATCTCCGTACTCCGCCGCCTCTTCGGGAGTCATATTGTAAACCTGATCGGCTCTCTCTTCGTCAACCGCCATAAGCTGTAAATGAGCCGCTTTCGCTATAAGCTCTCTCGCTCTTTGTTCCTGTTCGGGAGTTTTGATACCGGGAAGCTCCACCAAAATCTTATCTTTTCCCTGCTTAGCCACATTCGGCTCCGCCAATCCGAACTGATCGAGTCTGTTTCTTATCGTATCGACGGCCTGTTTTATGGCGTACTCTTTTACGGATTCGATCTCTTGAGGAGTTAAGGAGATTATATACTTATCTCCGTCTTGTTCTACTTTAATGCCTTTTATCTTTTTCAACATCTCCTCTATTTTCGGTCTCTCGTCCTGATCCAAAAGAGTAAACTCCACATGTCCGTCTTTCACTCTAAGATCGTCTATCAAAATCTCCTCGTCATCCGTAAAGTATTTGATAGACGACGCTATCGATTTTAGCTTGGATTTGATAGCTTCGTCGGTTTTTACTCCAAGAAGCATATGAAGACCGCCTTGCAGATCGAGACCCAAAGATATCTTGGGTCCCTTATCGAGCTGAAAAAAACTCGGAACCGAAAAAACTATTCCGAAAATAAAGGCCAATATGAAAATAATCAGCCTGTAATTTAACATTCTTCCCATCAGTCTATCTTTTTAGCGATATATTCTTTTGAAATCTTAACTATCGTTCCGTCACCGAGGTCCGCTTTTACGAAATCCTCCTCGGCCTTTACGATTTCGCAAATTAAGCCGCCGTTTGTTATAATCTTATCGCCTTTTTTCAAAGACTTAAGCATCTCTTTATGAGCTTTCGCTTGCTTTTGTTGAGGGCGAATAATCAAAAAATAAAAAATCGCAAATAGAAGAATAAGTGGAAACAATGAAGCTAAAATATTACCTCCGCCTTGCATGTCCGTCCTTTGATATAAAAAATTTAAGGCAGTATTTTACCATTATTTTTATAATAAGAGGCTTTTTTTCCGCACTTTTACTATCTCTTTTTATCTATCTGGACTATTTCGAAATGGAAAATCCTCTTTTAAATACGATTTTAGCCGTTTCGGGATTTTACTTTTTATTGAAAGAAAATCAAATAGTTTTATTTTGGATAGGCTTTTTCATAGGAGTATTCTGGTTTTACTGGATAGGCTTTTCGTTTAGATACTACGGCATGCCCTATCTGATTCCCTTTATGATAATTTTTACCGCCTTCGTTTACGGCTTTTTGTTTTGGTTTATCGGAGCTTTTAAAGAACCTTTCATAAGAGCTCTTTTGATCTTAACGGCAAGCTTCGTCCACCCATTGGGCTTTAATTGGTTTATTCCGGAAGCGATTCTTACAAACGGCTTTATAGGAGTGTCGAAGTGGCAGTTTGCCATCTTTCTTTTTTCGATAGCGCTTTTTATAAAGATAAAAAATCGCTATCGAATAATCTCTTTTTTAATTTTGCTTTTGGCGGCGGATTGGCAAACGAAAGAGGTGAGAGAGCCCAATCTGAAAATAAAACTCTCTTCTCCCTCTCTTGCTCAAAACATTAAATGGGATCCTAAATATCTGCCATCCATAGTGCGAAAAAACATCTCTCAAATAGAGGAAGCGATAAGAGAAAAGTACGATATAATAATTTTAAGCGAAAGCATTTTTCCTCTCTATCTCGATCGGGACGAAAATCTGATGAATCTTTTGAAAAAATTATCGAAAAAGATAACGATAGTAACGGGCGCTCTATCTTATAAAAACGACAAAGTTTACAACTCCACATACTATTTCGTAAACGGAAAGGTAACGATAGCGGACAAAGTTTTTCTCGTTCCCTTCGGCGAAGAGATTCCTCTGCCCAAATTCATGGCAAAATACGTAAACAAGATATTTTTCGACGGAGCGAGCGACTACTCCACCGCAAAACAACCTACCGATATTAAAATAAAAGGCTATACTTTCAGAAACGCAATCTGCTACGAGGCTACGAAAGAGGAGATGTACGAAAACGCTCCCCCTTACATAATAGCCACAAGCAACAACGCATGGTTCACTCCTTCGATAGAGCCGGTTTTGCAAAAAATAATACTAAAATATCTTGCGAAAAAATACGGCAAAATAATATATCACTCCGCCAATATGGGCATAACGGCGGTTATAAAAGGATAAAAAATGAAACTTTCTCAAGATATGTCCAAAGTGGAAGTTAAAGGATTTGAAGCTAAATATTACGATAGATTGATGGATATCGTAACTTTCGGACGCTATCCATCTTTTATAGAAAAGGCCGTAAAAGATTTGGGACTGAAAGAGGGAGATAGGATTTTGGATTTCGGAGCCGGAACCGGAAGAAACGCTCTTTTGATGAGAAAATACATAAAAGAGAGCGGAGAGATCGTCGCCTTGGAGATAGGGGACGAGATGAAAAGACAATTTTTAGAAAAGA
>CAZPVZ010000198.1:0-18744 GCA_964590185.1 uncultured Campylobacterales bacterium | reverse complement strand
ATAGAAAAGGAGATGGGTTTTGGAAGAGTGGCTCTCTCCTACTTCGGAGAGGATAAGGATAAAAAGGCGAGATTTTGGCTTGAGTGGATGGTTCCGACCATCTCTTTGTTTGACGAGCATATTTCTCAAAAGATAGATAAAGTTTTAGCGGAATTAAAATAGAGAGTTTTTATGTTCGATACGCTGCGGCAAATGGATAGAATAAAAACGATTGTTACCGTTTTGGTAAGAAACGGTTTTGAAGATTTTGTTAGCGAATTGGGAGCGGAAAAGTATATAAAAACGCCTTTTTCTTTAGATAATTCCAATAAACTCAAGTTAAGCCGCAGCGAGAGAATAAGGAAAACGGTGGAGGAACTGGGACCTACTTTTATAAAGATGGCTCAGATCCTTTCCACTCGTCCGGATCTTATTCCGTTGGAGCTTGTAAGAGAGTTTTCCAAACTTCAAGATCAAGTAGAGCCTCTTCCTTTTGAAAAGATAAAACCTGTTTTTATAGAAGAGTTCGGTAAAGATGTGGAAGATATTTTTAAAGGAGAGTTGATTTTAGTGGCTTCCGCTTCTTTGGGACAGGTTTATAAAGGCGTATTGAAAAACGGAGATAAAGTAGCCGTAAAAGTGCTTAAACCGGGAGTTAAGGAGACTATAAAATCGGATATAGCCATTATGTATAAAATAGCCTCTTTGCTTGAAGGTAAATTAAATTCTTACGGAATAGATTCTCCGATTAAAATCGTTCAAGAGTTTGAAAAAAGTATAAAAAGAGAGATAAATTATACGATAGAGGCTTTGAATCTCAAAAGATTTGCCAAAAATTTTGAAGGGGATTATAGGATAAAGGTTCCCAAGCTTTACGAAGAGTTCTCTTCGGCTTCCGTTTTAATGATGGAATACATAGAGGGAGTAAAAATAACGGATAAGGAAAAGCTTCTTGAAGCGGGGATAGATCCCAAAAGAGTGGCTAAAGTGGGATTCGATCTCGTTTGCAAGCAGATTTTCGTAGATAGATTTTTTCACGCCGATCCTCATCCGGGAAATATTTTTGCCTTGAGCGACGATAGAATCGCTTTTGTGGATTTCGGAATGATGGGAAGTATTTCCCAGCAAGATAGAAAATATTTTGTGGATATGATTTACTATATCGTAAAGCAGGATGAAGAGAAAGCGGCTCTTTATATACTTAAATTAGCAAAAACGGAGAATGAAAGTATAGATATAAACGCTTTTGCTAAAGATATGGGAGATGTTATCAGAACCTATTTTTATGGTTCTTTAAAAGAGATAGATATAAAAGGTTTGCTTAACGATATAGTTTCCTTGATGAGTCAATATAGAATATATTTTAGAGAAAATAATTATCTTCTTATAAAAGCCATTGTAACTATAGAAGGAGTAGGTAAAGAGCTCGATCCCGATTTTAATGCTACGGAAGAGATAAAGCCTTTTATATTGGAATTTTATAGGGAAAATCTTTCTTTAAAAGCTTTTCTTTCGGGACTATCCGAAATGCCTAAAGAGATCGGAGATTTTTTAACCTCTTTTCCTCAAGATATGAAAGCGATAACGGAAAAGATGAAAAGCGGCAATTTGAAAATAGAGTTTGAGCATATCGGGCTTGAGAAGGTGGAAGAGAGTATGGAAAAGTCCGCAAATCGTCTTGCCATTTCCATTATAATAGCCTCTATTTTAGTGGGTTCGGCTCTTTTGCTTCTTGCTAAAACTCCGCCTCTTTTTTACGATATTCCCGTTTTGGGATTAGCCGGATTCGTAACCGCCGTTGTTATGGGAATAATATTGATCAATTCCATTTATAAGAAAGGAAGGCTTTAGGCTGGGATTTCAAGTTTTTTTTTGATTTTTTCTATATCTATTTCTATCTGTTTTTTAAGTTCTTTTAGAGATGAGAATTTCTTATTTTCTCTGATAAAACTTTTGAAAATGATTTCCACTTCTTTTTTCGGAGTGGAAATCGTCTTTCCTATGATATGAGTTTCTATAGAAAAACTGCCGTCTATCGTTTCTCTTTTTCCTATAAAGGTTGCTGAAGGGTATGTGATGTTTTCTATTTTGCAAAATGATGCGTAAACTCCCTCTTTCGGAAGCAAGAAACCGTTTATGTCGAGATTTAACGTAGCTACCAATTCTTTGCTTCCTATTCCGAGTCCTTTTATTACCTTTCCGAATATGGAGTAGTCTCTTCCCAAAAGTTTTTTGGCTTTTGCTATATCTCCCGCTTTGATAATATCTCTTATCGTTCGTGAATGTACGGAGATTCCTTCTATTTTTATTTCATCTACTATTTCGACCTCTTTATCAAAAATATTTTTTAAATCTTTAGCCGAATTTGCTCTATTTTTCCCGAAATAAAAATCGTAACCTACGACTATTTTTTTTAAATTCGGAAACTCTTTTTTTAAAAATTCTATAAATTCTTTTCCGCTTAGACCTTTTATTTGAGAAAGCTGTATAAAAAAACAAGGTTTTTTCGTGTAAAGACATCTATATTTTCCGGGAGTTAGATTTGCGCCGGGTTTTTCTATAACGACCACTCCTCCTTTTTTGCCCGTTTTTTCTATTAAAACTTTATGAGCCGCGTGAACTCCGTCAAATCCTCCCAGAGCTATCGCTTCTATCTCTTTTTTTTCTAAAATAGTAGAATGTTTCGACATTCCCTTCTTTTCCCTTTATTTTTGATTCCTCTTTTGCTATTAACTGCCATTTATATTGTTCAATCGATTTTTCAAATCTCTTTTCAGCCTCTTTTATAGCTTTTTTATCCGTTACGACGCCTTTTTTGTTTCTTTTTGCATTTTTTCCCACTTCAAATTGAGGTTTGAAAAGAAGAATTATTTTATCCGTCGCAAACTCATCCATTTTCGGTAAAATATTTTCTATTCCCGTAAAAGATACGTCGCATACTACCAAATTAAACTTTTTATTACATTTAAATTCCCTTATATCCGTTTTTTCAAAACTTTTTACTTTAGGATTTGATTTTAGTAAAGGATGGAGTTGATCTTTACCTACATCTACGGCATAGACCTCTTTTACTTTAAATTCTAAAAGTATTTGAGTAAATCCTCCCGTACTGCTTCCTATATCAAGACATACGGAGTTTTCGATATCTAGATTTAGGCTTTGGAGAAAAAATTTCAGTTTATATGCGGCTCTTCCGACATAAACTTTATCTTCAAGTATTTCAATTTTATACTCTAAATCTTCCATATTATATGAAGGTTTTAAAATTATCTTACCGTTTATCTTGATTTTCCCGCTTTTTATAAGTTCGCAAGCTTTGCTTCTACTGGAAACAAAATTTTTTTTGTATAAATAAATATCGAGCCTCATTTTCTTTTTACTACTTTTTTTTACTTTTTTTCTGTAAATTAATTTATTTTTAATACAAAACTTTATAAAATGCTTAGCAAATTAAAGTATAATAAAGTAACAAACCTTTACCAAAGAAATAATTTAATTAGAGAAAATAGTTATATTATATAAAAAATTTTCTCAAATTAACGATAATAGAATACACGCGAATCCAATACAAGGAATGAATATGAAAGTTACTAACAAAGAGATAGCTGAGGCTATAAACAAAACTCCGTCGGCAATCTCTTATCTCAAAAAGAACAACCCTAACGAGTTTGTTATTTTGAGATTGGGTGTGCTTTGTCAAAAATTAAATCTTGACGAAGACGATTTGAAAGCGATGCATTCTCTTAAGCAGATAGAGCTTAAAAAAATCGCTTCATAATACGAGTCGGGAAGCCGAAGGCTCCCCTTGGCGATATTTGTCAGACTGCTTGACCTTTCCCCAAAAGCGTTTCAAGCAGTCTTTTGGCAATATATTTTACATAATTAATTCTTTTCTTTAGATAAAGAATTCTACAGGCGTAGATAGCGGATACTCCGACTCTTGCGGTTAGTATGCCGTTTGCAAGTCCTTGAGCGCTGTGATAGGATAATTTGCTTAATACGGATGTTCCGACTATGTTTGATAGATAGTCGCTTGCCAAATCGGTAACGCTTGCGAAAATTAGATTAAAAGATACTCTTTTTAATAGAATCGCTTTTGCGGTAAAATTAGGTTTATATCCGTAAAGTTCGGCGATAGAGGTTATCATTGCCCAGCTTCTGCTGAGTATAAGTAGCATATCTATTAAAGCGACGGGACTTATTGCTGTAGATAATGCCGTTTGAGTGGAGTATTTGGATATTATTTCATAGGCTTTTTTGTCTATTTTGGAAAAGAGTTTCTCTTCCAAAACATCCATAACTTCCTCTTTTAAAAAAACTTTTTCTTCCAACTCTCTTTCTATTTTTAAAGCGCTTTCCTTGATTGATTCGTCTTTATGATTTTTGTAATTTCGGATTATATTTTTTGCAAATTCGAAAACTTCTTCAGTGGGATTTTCTTGAAGTCTTTTAGCCGTTTCTTGAAGAGTTTCAAGCTTTTTTAATGTTGCATATCCTTTATATTGGGTAAAAAGTATATAAATAATAGTTGCTAGAAAAACGAAAAACGAAAATATGTATATTGTTCCTAAAATCGGAGCTTCTTTTGTCATATTTAAAAAAAAGGAAAATATATCGTATATGCTTCCTATCGTTAGCATAGTGACGAGAGATAGCCAAAAAGCCGTCTTTAAAAAACTTCCTTTTTCTTTTTGCTCATTTGCCGTAAAATCCTCTTTTTCAATTTTTTCGAATTCTTTATCCACTCTTTGAGGAGAGGGAGTAAACTCTTCTGTCGTTTTGAAAGTTTCTATTCTTGAGGGTTTTAATTCTTTCATAATTTATCCTTTAAAATCGAGTATATAATTCTATCCATTCGTATGTGATCCGGAGCTTTAGTATTTGATAAAGGAAATCTGGGAGGTTTGAATTTTGGGAATTTAAACTCTCTTTTCCAAATTTCTTCTCCCTTTAGACTTTTCGGAAGAGTCCCGACATAATGTATTGATGGAGCGTTTTCTCCTTCCACCACTCCTTTTATGCAAGATACTTTTTTACCGTCTATTTTTGCGTAAACGGTTTCGGCGGATTTTACCGAAGCTAGAACCGTAACTTCCGTTTCTATATGTTCTACGTTAAGCTCCTTTTTTATATCTCCTATCATCTCTTCCAAAAGAAGTTTGTACTCTTGGATTTGATCTTTGGGAATGAGATCGGCTTTTGTAGCGGCGAATATGACTTTTTCTATTTTCAAACCGAAAATTTTAGTAATGAAATTATTATGTCCGTATGTAAAATTTTGAAGTATTTTTCTAATACTGTATCTCATATCTTCAAAACTCTCTTTGGAATTTTCGAGAGTTTTTAAAAGATCTATTAAGACTATCTGAGTATCGAAATTTTGAAAATGATCCAAATGTAATCTTTTAACTACTTCATTGACGTATCTTTCGTATCTATTTTTAAATCTAGCGTATATTGAATCTTCGTGCGGTTTTTTCGGAATTTGGGGAGGCAGCGGAGTAAAAAGCAAAATGGGATCGTTTTCAAGATCTCCGGGTTGCAAAAAACGTCCCGGCTGGATAAAACTAAGACCTTTTTCATAAGATTTTTTCAGATACTTTTTATAAAGTTCTACTATTTCTTCATCTATGTTTTCGTCACTTTTGGAATATAAATCTATGGAATTTATTTTATTAAACCATTCATTTGCAAATTCGGCTCTTTTTTTATCTTTGGTCATTTCGATCATATGATAAGACCAATCTTCAAAGTTTTTTCCTTGCATATCCAGATCCAAAAGCCACTCTCCCGGATAGTCTATAAGTTCCAGATCTATAACTTTGTTTTCCAACCAGCTGTAACGGCTTTTGACGGTTATCTCTATTGTGGTTTTCGTTACCGATTTTGTGGATTTGGGCCAAGTGGGATTTTTGGATCTGAAAGCTCTAACAAAATTGTAATAATCGAATCTTGAGATGGAACTTTCCGGAGGCATAAGCTTTGCGTGAAACTCTTTTTTGCTTTTTTGATGAACGAAGTCGAGTTTATCGTCTGCTAATAGCTGATAGATAAGGGAGGTAAGAAAAACGCTTTTGCCGCTTTTACTTAATCCCGTTACGGCTATTTTAGCGTTTTCTTTGAATCTGGGGATTTTGAAGGGGATGTCGATATTCAAATCAAAAAGATCCATAAAAAAGCCTCTTTTTGATTTGAATTATATCAAAATAAAGCGGAGAAGCCGTTATCCTCTCCAGTGTCTAACGGGTCCTACGTCCACGTGTACGAATCCGGATCTAGGATAATAGCCTACTCCGCCTCTTTGAAGATGCATAGCTATTCTTTTTAAAATTCTTAAAGGTACTTTAGGAATTCTGATATCGGCGGCTTTTCCTAAAATATGATAGCTATGTTTTGCGACGCCTCTTCTGTGTCTTCTTAATTCGTTGTTCGTTTCCGGAGATCTGTATCCCGATAAAAGCTCTATAGGAAGTCCTCCGGCATAACTTTGTATCGAGTGAAGAAGATCTATGAGGTTATTGTCGATTTCTCTTATTTCGTGTCTTCTGTAGTCTTCCATTATTTCGTATATTTCGTAAATGGCATCGGAGATATAAGCTCCGTTTTCGTAATAAACCGCATTTATCGATTTTCCGGTATGAATATTGAAGATGTGAATTTTTCTAATGTCGTCCGTTTTTGCTAAAATTTCGGAAGGAAGGAATAAACCGCCTATCGCTATACTCGCCGCTTTTTTTAGGAAACTTCTTCTTGAAATCTCTTCTTTGCCGCTTATGATATTAAACTCTTTTTCGTCCATATCGTTTTTCAACATCCTCCTCCTTTTGACGAAAAATTTTGAGGCAATCTATATCCATAACGAAAGTATATCGACTTTATCCATAAAAAAATTAAAGGATATTATCATTATATGGTAAAGTTAATTTTAATTTTATTTAGAAGCGAATTTGATTGAGGGAGAAGTTTGGGATTTTAATACCAAAAGTTGTATATCGTCATAATCGTATATGTCTTCATAAAGTCTGATTTGACCGTTTTCATCGGCTTTGGCAGTTATGTATTGAATGACTATGGGAATTTTGTTTTTTAAAGTTATAACATAGTGTTCACCAGAATCTATAATATCTTTTATTTTCATAAAATCCATAGAGTGTTCTTTGTTGATTATATATTTTAAAAGCTCAAGAGGTTTTTGAAGTCTTATGCATCCCGAGCTAAACATTCTTTTTCTTCTTTTAAACAGGCTTTTTTTAGGGGTGTCGTGCATAAAAACCGCAAAAGGATTTGAAAACTGAAATTTTATCTTTCCGAGCGGGTTGTAGATGCCCGGATCTTGAACGAAAACGAACGGAATGTTATCCTCTTCGCTAAATTGATTCCAGTCGATATCGTAAATATTTATTTCGTTTTCAAGTTTCCAGTTGTCGTAAACACGGATATTTTTTCTATAGAAAGATTCCGGACTCTCTTTTATCTTTTTAAGAAGATCTTTTTGGACGATCGTTTTTGGCACGTGCCAATAAGGATTTAAAATTATTGATGAGATATAACTTGTGAAAATCGGAGTGGGGCGCTTTTTTTTCCCTACTATAACCGGTATGGTCATTATGGAACCGTCTTCTTTTTTAAGGACCATTTTAAAAGAGGGAATATTTATCTCTATATACGGTTTTGTTATGTCTTTCGGGAGCCATCGATATCTTTCCATATTTAGTATGATTTTATCTATTATGGTTTCTACGGGTATATTCATAGCCTGAATCGTTTTGTATCCTATATTTCCGTCCGGTAATAGGGAGAATCTTTGTTGAAATTCTTTAACGGCTTTTAGTAATTTTTTATCGTAAAGATAAGGATCTTCATCTGTTTGAGTTTCTATGCCGAGTCTTTTTCTAATTAATAAAATCCTTTCGTCTTTGTCGCCGTATCTTATGGTTTTACCGCTAGGGATGTTTTCAAATCCTCCGTTTTTTGCCAATTGTATATATTTTTTTAGAGCTTTTTGCAGATTTTTATAGTCTTCATATGGTGGAGCGAGATTTTCAAGAGCCTCTTTTATCTCTTTTTTTATAAAGTTTTTGGCTAAATAGTCTATGAGATTGATATTTCTTTTTTCTCTAAGCCATTCGAATTTCTCTTTTTTTAATTCGCTTGCTTTTACTATTTCTTTCCAGTTTCCGAAACCGTAATAAAGATCGTATGCCAAAGATATGTAGGCATCGGTGAAAAAAATATCGAGTTTTTTTATAATTTCCTCTTTTTCTTTTTTGTCTTTATAGTTTTTATCCAATATCTTTTTCGTTAAAGAAAAAATTTTTTCCTTATGATAACTTTTTGGTGTCAATCCGTGATTTTTACTCTCTTTTATGGCTTTTATGATCCAAAGAGCGTTTACGGTAAAGTGTCCGTCCTCCTTAAACCATAAGGGTCTGTAATCGTTTTCAAAAAATTTAGAATAAAATTTAAAAGTTTCTTCCCTATGATTTAAATTTTCAAATTCATAAATATATTCTTTGTTTCTATCTATTTTGGAAGTTTCGTTGTTTTCAGTTGATATTTTTATATCCGTTTTTGTAGATACGCTTGTATTTTCATCGGCAGAAGATAAAATTATCACATTATCGGTAGCAAAAAGATAAGTATTTAAAATAAAAACCGTGATAATCGATAATGTTTTATTCATATCCTCTTCTTTTTGCGTTTTATTTTTTTATCCTAACCGATATAAATTTTAACTAAATAGAGATAAAATTTAACTTTTATGTATTTTTATTGATAATCGGTCTATTTTATATCGAATTTTAAATATTTTTCTAAAGAGTTTTCGGAGGGAGAAATGTTATAATGAAGAGAATTTATTAAGCGAAGGAGATTGCAATGGTTGAATTTTTAAAAAAGATTACAGAGTGGGTTTTGGATAAAGAGGAGCAAGCCGCTCAAAACTGCAAAATAGATCTTGAGGATTTGGAAAAACAAATAAGAGTTGTAAAAGAAAAAAGAGAAAAACTTAAAAAAGAGTGCGAAGAAAATCTAAAAGAGCTTGATCATATTTTGGAAAGACTTGATAAAATAAAGGAGAAAGAGCTCTCCTGTGAGAGATAAAACGGATTATCTCTCCTCATAAAGTCCCACATCCGGAGCTTTCCCTTTGAAAAATCTGGTTTTTTCGGTGGAAACTCCGGCATCTATACAAGGAGAGGAAGGAAGAAGATGAAAATCTCTTTTTTTAACGTTTACGAATTTCGGGTCTTTTTGAAAATTGTGTAAAATTTTATCGTAACCGTTTTGTTTGTTAAATTCTTTTACAGTTAATTTTTTCCCTCTATAATAGACGGTTTTTGTGATATTTTTACTGTTATAGATGCAATTATTTAAATAATTATTGTTTTTGACCGTTTTATGATCGTCTATGATAAGGGCTACGTAAGGAAGTTTGTCTTTTGAATTTATTCCGCAATTATATAATATATTATTTCTGACGGAGTTATTATATTTATCGCTGTCTCCGGCTCTTATTCTTATTCCGGCTTCTTCGCAGTTTATGATGATGTTATTGTCTATTTTGTTGTCGTGACTTACGTAAGTAGTTCCGTATCCTTGTATCTCTATTCCTTGAGCCGTTCCGTAAGGTTTTACGGGAGAATTTTTGACGGTATCTATGATATTGTGGTGAAAATAGTTATGATCACCGTTTAATTGGCTTCTAACGGTGGTATTTTTTATGATATTATAAAAAAACTCGTTATGATGAGCTTTGCCTTCTATGCCGTCAACTCCTATTCCTCTAGAATAAGAGATATCCTCTCCGGTTATTAGATTGTTATAAAATTTGTTATTGTAAACTCCGGGGTTTAAGGGATGTAAAGCCACTATATTTATGCCCGTATGTCCCCAGTCTTTTATATGATTGTCTCTTATTATGCAATTATACGCTCCGTTATTTAAATATACCCCGTCTATGGAGCCTCTTGTGGAAGGAGCAGGATAATGAAATCTTAGTTTTGAATCTATCAGGCATTTTTCTACTAGAATATCGTGAGAAGAGATGTATCTGCCGTCAACGTTATTATCCATTATTTGTATGCCCATTCTGCCGTAAGCGCCTATTTCGCAGTTTCTGACGATTATGTCGTAACATCCTCTAATTGCTATGGAGTAACCGTTTCCTCCCTCTATCGCTATGTTCTCGAATATTATGTCGTGTTTGTCTTTTAAAAGAATCGTTTCGTATCTTAAATTTACCTTTATGGATTCGTATTCCGATGCCGGATTTCGGCGAGAATAGAGATATAGTTTTTTATCTTTCCAAAACCAAAATATCTTTTCCCCGTCTATCTCTTTTTCGGAATATCCCGCTCTTAGAACTTCTTTATTATTTAGCATTATTCTTTGGGGATGGAAAGGGAGATTGAAACTCCATAAATTTTTTTGTTTCTCCTTTTTGAAATTATCTTCTATTTTGCTTCCGGGAAGTTCGACCATAGAAGTTATAACGGGAAGCTTTCCTTCTCCGTAAGATGTGAAAATAATAGGTTTGTTTTTTTCTCCGGAAGAGGAAACGATGAAATAGCCTCTAAAGACTTCACCTCTTTTAAAAGCTATCTTATCTCCCGGTTTGAATTTGAAACTTATTAATTTTTTTATATTTTTCCACGCTTTTTCGGGAGAAGTTCCGCTGTTAAAGTCGTTGCCGTTTGTTGCGTCTAGATAATATGTTGTAGAAAACGCAAAATTAAAAAATAGACACCAAATTAATATCTTTCTCATTTTTGTTTTTCTTTTTCATTCTTTTGATTATAAATCATATAAAGTTTTGCTAAAGCTCCTATTAAAGAAGCATTATAACTAATGGACACTTCGTTTCCTATATAATCTTGCCTGTCGTCTTTATAATCAAAATCGTTTAAGCTTTTAGGACCTCCCACCATTGCTCCGGTTAGTTCGTAACGGTTTTTTTCCGGTTTTTCTATTTCGTGAGTTGGTGAATGATGAGAATTTGCGTGATGAGGATTTTTTGGATAATTATCTCCGAAACCTATAAGATACGAGCTTTTTCTGGGATTATCTCCCAAAATGTAATCTATTTGGCTTTTCGCAAAGTTTATATATCTTTTTTTATCCGTTTCATAAGGAGTGAAATCGCTGTAAACCAAGCTTATAAAAGCGAGATTTGCCGCGTATTGCAAAGAGCCCCATTTATCGGCAAATACCAATCCTCCTTTCGTTCTTTTTGCTTTATTCATCCAATAATATAGATGTTTTTTTATGAGATTTTGATAGTAAGCGTTATCCGTTAATATCGCCAAAAGTAAAAAAACGGCATTTTCTTTATCTCCCCAATTTAAAACCCAATATATAGAATCTTTATCTAATTTTTCTCCCCACGTTGTAGCATCTTTTAAATATTTTCCTTCGGAAGTTGCCATATATAACCATATAGCCGCAAAAGCCAATTCGTCCGTATAATTTGGATTATCGTAAGAGCCTTTTGCCATTTTGTAACCGGAATTTCCTTTGAAAGTTTTCGAGAAAAGATATAGCCTTTTTGCCGTTTTTAGAAGTTTTCGGGCGTAAAGGGGGCGTTTGTTTTTAAATACCAAATATCCTATCGCCAAAGCGGCGGCGGTTTGGGAACTTGCTCCGCTGCAGGGAGAATCGTACGAGCAGTAGTAGGATTTTCTTTCATAATTTATATCTTCAGCCGGCATCCAATATTTATGATCTATTTTCGGATCTCCGACTTGATAGAAAAATATGTCTTTTTTTAAAGACGAGCCTATCTTATAGCTTTTTAGAAAATAGTCGAGAGCGTATTTTAAATTGCTTTTTGCGTAATCTTCTATTTCGAGTTTTTTTAAAGCTTTTTTGCCTACGAGTATTCCCCACCCCATCATCGAGGCGGAATACGCCATCGGGAGAGAAAACTTTACGTAATCTCCCGCATCGTACCAGCCTCCCGTAAGATCGACTCCGTTATCTTTTCCGTCTTTTAGACAGGATGATTTTATCCAAGAAAGTTTATAAATATATCCGCTTTCGTTTCTCTCTCCGCTTCTTTGAGCTTCGTAAAAAAGAAAGACTTTTTTTAAAGCTTCCCCGTAGTCGAAATTTTTCGAAAAGAGGGGAAGAGATAGGAATAGAGCCGCAAACAGATACGCTTTTTTCAAAATTTTCCTTTTTAGACGTTGAATCTAAAGTGTATTATATCTCCGTCTTGAACGATATAATCCTTCCCTTCAAGTCTCATTTTTCCGGCTTCCTTAGCGCCGGCTTCTCCTTTGTAGGTTATGAAATCTTCGTAGGAGATGACTTCGGCTCTAATGAAACCTTTTTCGAAATCGTTATGTATAACGGCCGCGGCTTGAGGAGCTTTAGTCCCTTTTTTTATGGTCCACGCTCTAACCTCTTTCACTCCCGCCGTAAAATAGCTCATAAGTCCGAGTTTATCGAAACTTTTTCTAATGATTTGCTCTAATCCGCTCTCTTTTGCTCCGAGCTCTTTTAAAAACTCTTTTTTCTCCTCTTCTTCCAAAGCGACCATCTCTTCTTCTATTTTAGCGCACAGTTTTATAACTTCCGCTCCTTTTTTTCGGGCGTAATCTTTTAGTTTTTTTACGTATTCGTTATCTTCGGAGAGCGAATCCTCATCGACGTTGGCGCCGTAAATGATCTCTTTTGCCGTTAAAAATCTCAAATCTTTGTTTAACGCTTCGAACTCTTCGCTATTTTTTTGTGGAAAAGCGGAGGCGGGTTCTCCCTCGTTCATATGTTTTAAAAGTTCTTTTGCCGTCTCCAAAACGGCTTTGGCTTTTTTATCGGCTTTTGCCTGTTTTTGAAGTCTCTCTATCTTCTTTTCGAGAGTTTGAATATCCGCTAAAAGAAGTTCGGTCTCTATTATCTCCACGTCTCTTAAGGGATCCACTCCTCCTTCTACGTGCGTAATGTTTTCGTCTTCGAAACATCTTACTATATGCAAAATGATTTCCGTCTCTTTTATGTTCGCAAGAAATTGGTTTCCGAGTCCCTCGCCTTTGCTCGCTCCTCTAACGAGTCCCGCTATATCCACGAAATCTATCGTCGAGTGGACGACTCTTTGCGGATTTACGATTTTTGCGAGCTCTTTTAGTCTTTTATCCGGAACCGGAACTACCGCTTTGTTCGGTTCTATCGTGCAAAACGGGTAGTTTTGCGCTTCCGCGTTTTGAGCTTTCGTCAAAGCGTTGAAAGTCGTTGATTTTCCTACGTTGGGAAGTCCCACTATGCCTACGCTAAGTCCCATTACTTTTCACCTTCGGATAAGTTTTTCAGCCAATACAGACACATTCTAACTCCGGCACCTCCCGCACCGGCTTTGTTATATCCCCAATCTTTCTCCACATATGCGGGACCGGCTATATCCAAATGAAGCCATTTGTTTTTATATTCTTCTTTTATAAAATTATCCAAAAATAGTGCCGCGGTTATGGCTCCTCCGTATCTTGAAGATGATATATTGCTTATGTCGGCTACGGAGCTTTTTAGAAGTTTTTTAAGGTATCTGTTAAAAGGCAAAGTCGAAGCTAACTCTCCGCTTTTTGAAGCGGCCGTTAGAAAATTGTGTTTAAGTTTCGAATCGTGTCCCATAACTCCGGTCGTGTATTCTCCCAAGGCTACCATGCAAGCTCCCGTTAGGGTTGCAAGATCTATTAGAAAATCGGGTTTTTCGTCTTGTGCGTAGGAGAGGCAATCGGCTAAAACGAGTCTTCCTTCCGCGTCGGTATTTCTAACTTCCACGGTTTTGCCGCTTCTGGTTTTTAAAACGTCGTCGGGTTTGTATGCGTTTCCTCCTATCATATTTTCGACCGCTCCGACTATCGCGTGAATTTCGAAAGGAAGGTTAAGCTCGGCTGCGGCTTTTAAGATGGCTATAGCCGCCGCTCCTCCGCTTTTGTCGGATTTCATAGTTACCATATGTTCGCTCGGTTTGAGACTCAATCCTCCGCTATCGTAGGTTAGTCCTTTTCCTACGAAAACTATCTTTTTTCGGGGATTTTTAGGTTTGTATTTTAAGTGAATGAGTCTCGGAGGGTGAGCGCTCGCTCTCGCTACCGCAAGCATCGCTCTCATTTTCTCTTTTTTTAAGAACTTTTTATCTCCTATGAAACATTCGACGTTTTTAAGTTTTTTAGCCGTTTTTTTTGCGAGTTTCGCAAGTTTTTTCGGAGTCATGTCATCCGGCGGAGTGTTTACGATGTCTTTTGCGAAATTCGCCGCCGAAGCTATCGTTATGGCTTCGTTAATCTCTTTTTGCGAAAATGGTTTTTTCGTCTCTTTTTCTTTATCGTAATTTTCCGTAGAGAGAATCAGCGTTTTTCGGACCGTTTTCTCTTTTTGGGATTTATATTTATCGAAGCGGTATTCTCCAAATAGCGCTCCCTCTATCATAGGTTTTACGTCTTCTCCGTAAAATCCTATTTTTATCGTCTCATACGAGGTTTTTTCCAAAGTCGTGATAGCTTTTGCCGTTGCTATTCTGATCTCTTCGGGATCGGTGTTTTGGCATCCTATATATACTCTGTGAGCGTGAGGGAGAAAAGCCGCCTCTTCGCTCTCTCCTTTAAAGTTTAGAGTTTTTAACTCGTCTTTATCTTTTATCCATCTGTGATCCAAGTTTTTGTTTACTACGAATATGATTTCGCAATCCGCTTTTATCTCTTTTACTTTTTTATCTTCCGTTAAGAATTGCATTTTTCTTTTTCTCCTCCCATTTTTTTTCTACCGTATGGAAAAAGTACCATACGCTTCCTAAGAATATTCCGGCTACCGGAAGAGCGAAATACCAATGTTTCTTCGCAACCTCTATAAGTTGTAAAATCTCTTCCCCGAAAATGTATGCCGGTATGATCGTAATAGCCGCCCACGCCCATGCGCTTAGCAGATTGATAAACGCAAATTTTATTCCCGAATATCTCGTAAGTCCTATCGACATAGGAATAATCGTTCTAAGCCCGTAGAGATATCTTTGTATGAAAATGATGGGCCATCCGTATTTTTTTAAAAGAAGATGGGCTATTGCGAATTTTCTTTTTTGTTTATTAAACTTTTTGTGGATGTATTTTTTGTTGTATCTTCCTATGTAAAAGTAAATCTGATCTCCGGTGAATCCTCCCAAACCTCCTATGAAAATGGCAAGATAGGGATTCATGTCCCCCGTATGAGATAGCACTCCCGCCATTATGAGTCCGAGTTCCCCTTCTAAAATGCTCCAAAAAAACAGGATTATATACCCGTACTCTTTTAAAAGTCCTACT
The DNA here is from genome assembly GCA_964590185.1 of uncultured Campylobacterales bacterium. GTDB lineage: Bacteria > Campylobacterota > Campylobacteria > Campylobacterales > JAADDG01 > JAADDG01. The sequence goes on along the minus strand of CAZPVZ010000198.1, from coordinate 3,475 downwards.
AAATACTCTTCCAAGATCAGCCTTTAATCGAAATGAAGAAGATTTTTGGCTTGGACCATATCTTTATCGCCCCTGCCGGATAGATTTACGATGATAAGAGAGTTTTTTATCTCCTCTTTAGGCATTTTTTTCAGATAGGCTATGGCGTGAGAGCTTTCGAATGCGGGGATGATTCCCTCTTTTTGAGAAAGCCATACGAACGCTTCAAGCGCTTCTTTATCGGTTACCGAATCGTATTTTGCGGCTTTGATGTCTTTTAGATAGGAGTGTTCCGGACCTATGCCGGGATAATCCAATCCCGCCGAGATGGAGTGAGCTTCAAGGATCTGCCCCTCTTCGTCTTGTAAAAGATAGCTCATCTGTCCGTGAAGAACTCCCGGAGAGCCTTTTGCCAGACTCGCTCCGTGTTTGTTCGTATCCAGTCCGAGTCCTCCGGCTTCTATCCCTATACAGGTAACTCCTTCCTCTTCCAAAAAGTGGCTGAATATTCCCATTGCGTTGCTTCCTCCGCCTATACACGCTATGACGTAGTCGGGAAGACGATTCTCTTTTGCGACGATTTGGGCTTTCGCTTCGTAGCCTATAACGGCTTGAAAATCTCTAACCATCATAGGATATGGATGCGGTCCCGCAACCGTTCCGATGATATAAAAGGTGTCTCTTGCGTTCGTTACCCAATGTCTTATGGCGTCGTTCATCGCATCTTTTAAAGTTTTGCTTCCGCTTTTTACGGAGTGAACTTTCGCTCCTAAAAGTTTCATTCTAAAGACGTTCAGCTCTTGTCTGTGAACGTCCTTTTCTCCCATAAATATTTCGCATTCGAGCCCTAATAGCGCGGCTATCGTAGCCGTCGCCACTCCGTGTTGTCCGGCGCCCGTTTCGGCTATCACCTTTTTTTTGCCGAGTCTCTTAGCAAGCAGTCCTTGAATGATTGTGTTGTTTACTTTGTGGGCTCCGGTGTGGTTTAAATCCTCTCTTTTTAGATAGATTTTGGCTTCGAGCTCTTTTGATATGTTTTCCGCATAGAAAAGAGGGGAGGGGCGCCCTACGTACTCTTTGAGGTAGTATCTAACTTCCTCCCAAAACTCTTTGTCGAATCTGACTTTTTTATACTCTTCTTCAAGTTCCAGTAAAACGGGCATTAGGGTTTCGGGAACGTATCGCCCTCCGAAAATTCCGAAATGTCCGTTTGAATCGGGATCGAATTTGGACGGTTTAGGTATGTACATTTTATTCTATCTCCAATACCGAATAGACTTCGGTCAATTTTTTTATCTCTTCGTCGCCTCTTAAGAATTTCAGATTTATCAAAAAGCACGCTTCGACGCAGTTTGCGCCCGATTTGTTTATCAGGTTTACCGCCGCTTTCGCGGTTCCTCCGGTAGCTATCAAATCGTCTATTAAAAGGACGCTGGGATTTTCTTTGTTGGTCGTTTTAAACGCGTCTATGTGTATCTCTATCTCGTCAACTCCGTATTCGAGGGAGTATTTTTCCCCTATCGTCGTATAGGGAAGTTTTCCGGCTTTTCTTATCGGGACGAATCTGCCGTTTAATCTTGCGCATAGAGCCGCTCCCAAAATAAAGCCTCTGCTTTCTATTCCGGCTATGTAATCTATCTCCCTATCTTTATATCTTGCTTCGAGATGATCGAGCAGAAGTTTAAAAGCCTCTTTATTGTTTAAAAGAGTAGTGATATCTTTGAAGTTTATGCCGGGTTTGGGGAAATCTTTTACGGTTCTTATGGAATTTAACAAAAAAGCCTTATCTTCCGCACTTAAATTTTTCATTTTTATACCTTTTATTTGAAAATCATTACTTTAAGAAGTATGAATATGCCAAACAGTATAACGAATCCCAAATAGGATATCATCTCTATTCCCATAACTTCTCCTTATAAGAGAGCTTCGATTTTACCTTCGAGCTCGTTGATTTTTCTTTTTAGTTTTTCGTTTTCCACTCTGTATTGAGAGTTTCTTATTCGCAAAGCCTTTATGTCGTTTTTGACTTTATTTAGTTCGTTATTTAAAAGATCTATGTCGCTTAAGGCTCTTTGGAGCTGAATTTGATATTTTCTGATTATTATTTCCGCGTCTTTCAGAGTCGTTTGAACTATTTTGTTCTTTCTTTTCTCTTTTTTTAAAAGAGATTTGGTGTAAAAAAGCATTATAATGAGATAAACTATCATAAAAGATAAAATCGTTAAAACGAACCAGTTTAAAAACATTTTTTTATTCTATTTCTATCTTTTTCACTCTGTTTTCGTGTCTTCCGCCTTCGAATTTCGTTTCGCACCAAGCTTTTATCATAGATTCTATAACTCCAAGACCCACGACTCTTTGTCCGAAACACAAAACGTTCGCGTCGTTGTGCGCTCTTGCCATTTGGGCGGTGTATGCGTCATGGCACAGTGCGGCTCTTATTCCTTTATGTTTGTTTGCGGCAAGGCTCATTCCTATTCCGGTTCCGCATATGAGTATTCCGAAACTTCCTTTATCTTTTAGAACCTCTTTGCTTAATTTATGGGCGAAATCGGGATAATCGACCCTTTCTTCGGAGTCGGTTCCGAGATCGATAACTTCATATCCCATATTTTCTAAAATCTTTTTTACGTCATCTTTTATAAGTACGCCGGCGTGATCGGTTGCTATATAAAATCTCACTTTTTAGCCTTTCCAAATTCGAAGTAAAATTTTTTAAGATTATAGCATATTATGACTTGTGATTTGCGTTGTGATTGAATTCGGGGACTATCTCTTTCAATTTTTCTATTTTGTTTTCCGTTTTTAAAAGCTCTTCTATGTCTTTATTTAACTTTTCGATGTCGTAAAAGGTTTGTTTGGCTATAAAAATGGAGTTATAGATGGTTTTTTTGTCGCTTTCGTCTATCAAAAGCTCTTCATACAGTTTTTCTCCCGGTCTTAAGCCTATAAATTTTATGCCTAAATGTTCTTTGCCGTAGATTTTTAACATTTTTTTCGCCAAATCTACGATTTTTACGGGTTTTCCCATATCGAGGATAAATATCTCGTTTTTTCTGGCGATTGCCGCCGCTTGAAGCACGAGTTGGCACGCTTCCGGTATCAGCATAAAATATCTCGTTATTTCGGGATGAGTTACCGTAAGGGGCTGATTTTTTTCTATCTGCTCTTTAAATTTGGGGATGACGCTTCCGCTGCTTCCCAAAACGTTTCCGAATCTGACCGAAACTATTTCGCATTTTTGACTTTTTATATTTTGCGCGTAGAGTTCGCATACTCTTTTGGTAGCTCCCATAACGTTCGTGGGGCGTACCGCTTTGTCCGTAGAGATTAGAACGAATTTTTTCGCTTCGTATTTTATCGAGAGGTCTATGCAGTTTTTCGTTCCCAAAATGTTGTTTTTGATCGCTTCCTCTACGTTTTCCTCCACGAGATGGACGTGTTTGTACGCGGCGGCGTGGATGACGATATCCGGTTTATAATTTTTAAAACACTT
>CAZPVZ010000197.1:0-49065 GCA_964590185.1 uncultured Campylobacterales bacterium | reverse complement strand
TCCAAAAGCTCTTTAAAATCTCCCTCCGCTTTCGTATCGCCGCTGCCTTTCCACGCGGCTTTGGCTCTCTCTTTTTGCTCTTTCATCAATCTATCGAAAGTTTCGGTATCGACGCTCAAACCTTTTTCTCTAAGCATATCCTGCGTCAAATCGAGAGGAAACCCGTAAGTGTCGTAAAGTTTGAAAGCGACCTCCCCGCTAAAAACCTTCTCTTTTTTCTCAAGCTCCTTCTCAAAAAGTTCCAAACCGGAAGCTATCGTTTTGAAAAATCTCTCCTCTTCAAGCTTCATCTGCTCTTTAACCGAAGGAGCCTTTTCAAGCAGATACGGATAGTGTTTGCCCATAACAGAGTTTAAAACGTCCACGAGCTTATACATAAAAGGCTCTCTAAGCCCCAAAAGATAACCGTGTCTTACGGCTCTTCTCAATATTCTTCTTAGAACGTATCCTCTCCCCTCTCTATCGAAATTCACTCCCTGAGCCAAAAGAAAAGTTACGCTTCTTATGTGATCGGCTATAACCCTAAAGCTCGCTCCCTTTTCATAAACGTAAGGAACGGAGGTTATCTCCTCTATCTTTTTGATAATAGGCATAAAAAGAGAAGAGTCGAAATTGCTGCGAACTCCCTCCATAATAGCCGTAACTCTCTCAAGCCCCATTCCGGTATCTATGGAAGGTTTGGGAAGAGGATGGAGATTTCCTTTTTCGTCTCTCTCATACTGCATAAATACGAGATTCCAAATCTCCAAAAATCTATCCCCCTCTCCTCCGAGATAATCCTCTTTAGAGTCGAAAAACTCCTCTCCCTGATCGTAAAATATCTCGCTGCAGGGACCGCAAGGGCCGGTATCTCCCATCTGCCAAAAATTATCCTTATCGCCGAATCTCTTTATTCTATCCGCCGAAACGTGTTTTTGCCAAAGCTCGAAAGCCTCGTCGTCGCTTTCGTGTATCGTAACCCACAGCCTCTCTTTCGGCAGTTTCAAAACTTCGGTAACGAACTCCCAAGCGTAATCTATCGCTTTCTCCTTAAAATAGTCTCCGAAAGAGAAGTTGCCGAGCATCTCGAAAAAAGTATGATGCCGTCTGGTATATCCCACGTTTTCAAGATCGTTATGTTTTCCTCCGGCTCTTATGCAAGTTTGACAGCTTGCGGCTCTGGGGGGATTCGGAGGCGGAACCTCTCCGGTAAAAATTCTTTTAAAGGGAACCATTCCCGCATTTACGAATAAAAGCGAAGGATCGTCGGGCACCAAAGGAGCGCTCTCGTAAACTTTATGTCCTTTGCTTTCGAAAAATTTTAAAAACTCCTCTCTAACATCCATATCTACTTACCCTGCCCTTTTTGTTAATCTTAAGAGATTTTATCAAAAGAATACAAATCTTAACCTTAACCCTTTAGGAAAGAAGCTCTTTGACGATAGCGTTAATTCTTTTTCCGTCGGCTCTTCCGGCGGTTTTCTTAATGGCCGCTCCCATAACTTTTCCCATATCTTTCATCGAGGAAGCTCCTACCTCCTCTATAACCTTTTTCACTATCTCCTTTAACTCTTCGTCGCTTAACTGTTTAGGCAGATAGGATTTTAAAATCTCCGCCTCCTTTTGCTCTTTCTCCACAAGATCTTCTCTTCCTCCCTCTTTATACTGAGCTATCGCGTCTTCTCTTTGTTTAACCGATTTTTGGATGATTTTCATAATATCTTCGTCGCTTAGCTCTTTTCTTTCGTCCACCTCGACCTGTTTAACGGCGCTCATCAAAAATCTGATAACGTCTCTTTTAAAATTGTCTTTGGCTTTCATGGCCTCTTTAAGATCGTTTTTCAATCTCTCTTTCAATTCGCTCATAAATACTCCTTTTGGAACTTAATTTGCTTGATATTTTATCGAAAAGTTTACGCAAACGGAGAAAAAATGAGAAAAATTTCACTTTCCGCTTTATCGATCGCTCTATTTTTTACCGCATGTTCGAGACATCCTATGGACCCGACTCTCAATATGACTCCTCCCAAATACGTAGAACAGATTCCGCCCAAAATAAACCAAAACATCGTCAATAACGAAGGAAGCCTTTTTGGGAAAGGAGAGAATCCGCTCTTTTCGGACAGAAAAGCGATGAGAGTAAACGATATCGTAACGGTAGTGATAGACGAAAAGATTTTTCAATCTTCAAGCGGCAAAAAGAAACTCCAATCAAACAACAATAATCAGTTGGGAGGAGGAGTTTTAAGTGCAAATTCCGGCTCCCCGGGAACCGCGATAGCCAACGCCTTAAACGGAATAACCAATATCGGATTTCAAAGCAGCTCAAGCAACGTCTTCTCCTCTTCCGGAGTAAACACCAGAGACGAAAAGTTCACAACGACCATCACGGCGAGAATAGTGAAAGTTTTAAGAAACGGAAACTACTTTATAATGGGCAGCAGAGAGCTTTTGGTAAACGGAAACAAACAGATCATCAAAATAAGCGGAGTGATAAGACCTTACGACATAGACGAAAGAAATACGATAGATTCGAAATACATAGCCGATGCGAAGATACTCTACGCAACCGAAGGAGATATAGATCAAACTTCTCGAAAACCTTGGGGAGCAAGATTCATAGAAGCTCTCTCTCCGTTTTAGGAGAGAGGCTTTCTATATCAATAAAGACCGAATTTTCCGTCGCTTCTTTTATATAAAACTCTCGTTTTACCGTCGTTATCGACAAATACCAAAAACTGTCTGTTATCGCTTTTTAACATCTCCAAAGCTTCCTCTATATCGAGAGGCTTATAAAGATCAAGCTCCATGGGAACTATTTCGTCAACGTCCGGACTTATTCCGGGAATCTCGGCCGGAGTCTCCGCAACGTCCTTCTCCGGTTTTAGATGTTTTTTGTCTTTAATCTTATCGTGATGCCTTCTTAAAACCTTTTTGGCTCTATCCAAAGCCAAATCGATAGCGGCGTAAACGTCCTTATCTTTTTGTTTAATGACTACGGTGTTTTTATTGGGAAGATGAATCGTGAACTCTACGCTATATCCTTTTTTACCGTTTCTCTCATCGGCGGATATGATCACTTTCGTAGAAATGATATCGAGATTGTATTTTTGAATGGAATCTACCGCGCTTTCTATATAATTTTTTATAGGGTCCGTTAGTTCGAATTGTCTTCCGACCAAACTCAGATTCATTTTCTATCCTTTCTTATAAAGTATCAATATAATATATCAAAAGTTGACTTAAAATGTTGTTACAATTTATATCGGCAAATAAATATTAAAATAAACAAAATAAATATTTTTTACCAAAATGATTTTTTTTCGGAAAGATTTAATGGAAAACAAAGGGAGCTCATAAAGAAGAGAATCGTTAAGAAAATGGCGGACAGGGGGGGATTCGAACCCCCGGTACCCGAAGTGGGTACGCTTCCTTAGCAGGGAAGTGGTTTCAGCCAGCTCACCCACCTGTCCTTTTACGAAAAAGCAAATTTTTGAAGAGGAATTATAACCAACGAAATATAATAGTTTCCTTAAATTTTTCTCAAAATTCTCTCCACGACATCTTTGGGATTTTCGGCTTTATAAACGGGACGGCCGACCACGATAAAATCGCTTCCGTACTCTTTCGCAACCTCTATGTTTCCGACCCTTTTTTGATCGCCTCCATCCTCTCCGAAAGGTCTTATTCCGGGAGTTAAAGTCAAAAAGTTTCTATCGGTACTCTCTTTTATCTTCAAACTTTCAAACACGGAACAAACCACTCCGTCAAGACCGCACGAAAAAGCGCTCTTTGCAAACTCCACGGCTTTTTTTTCAAGATCATCGTTATAAATCTTTTTAAAACTCTCCCTATCGAAACTCGTAAGAGCCGTTACGGCCAAAACGAGAGGCCTTTTTTCAAATCTCTCCAGCCTCTTCATAACCTCTTTCATAGCCTTCTCTCCGCTTGAAGCGTGAACGTTAAACATATCCGCTCCCAAAGAGGCTATCTCTTCCGCCGCATCCGCCATGGTATTTGGAATGTCGTAGAGTTTCAAATCCAAAAATATCTTAAAAGAAGAATTAATCGACTTTATCTCTTCCAAAAAATCCTTACCGTCTCTTATAAAACTTCTAAATCCCACCTTTAACCAAATATTAAACTCTCTAAGCTCTTTGCAAAGGGAGAGATTCTCCTCTTTCGAAGGAAGATCCAAAGCTACGCAAAGTTTCATTTTTTGTACTCTTTGGCTATCTTGTCCAATACGGCGTTTATGAACTTAGCGGCCCTCTCTTCGGAAAGCCTTTTTACGCTCTCCAGCGCTTCGTCTATAACGACCGCCTTATCCGTATCGGTAAACAAAAGTTCGTAAACTCCGAGCCTCAAAATGGCTCTCTCGATTTTACCGACCTTTTCGAAATCCCAATCCACGAGATTTTTCTTTATAACTTCGTCTATCTCCTCAAGATGTTCGGTAACTCCTTTATAAAGGGATAAAGCGAACTCTTTTTGTTTGTTTCTTATTTTTCTATCTTCCAAAAGCTCGTCTATATACTTATCTATCCCCTCGTTCCCCACATCGATAGCGTATAAAACGGTCGTTACGGCCTCTCTCGCCTGATGTCTCGTAGCCATCTTAAACCTTAAAACAGTTTATAAAGATTTATCATCTCTATAAGCCCCGTCATCGCTTCGAAACCTTTGTTTCCGGCCTTGCTTCCGGCTCTCTCTATGGCCTGCTCTATCGTATCCGTCGTCAAAATTCCGTAGGTTACGGGCATACCGTATTTCAAAGCCGTATTGGCTACGCCTTTGGTCGCTTCCGCCGCAACGTAATCGAAATGCGGAGTGCTTCCTCTAATAACCGCTCCGACGCAACAGACTCCGTCATACTTTTTACTCGCCAATACCCTATCGAGCACGAAAGGTATCTCAAACGCTCCGGGGACCAAAATGAGATCGAGATTGTTTTCGTCTCCCCCGTGTCTTATAAAAGCGTCTCTCGCCCCTTCGACAAGTCTATCGGTTACTATATGATTAAATCTGCTGTTTATGATGGCTATTTTAATCCCTTCTTCCAAATAGAGTTTACCTTCTATCACGTTCATAAAATCACCTTTTTTAAAAATTTTTCGCTATTGTATCAAAAAGAGAGCGCCTCTTTAATAGAAAATATCTCTCTTACGCTCTCTCGCAACCCTTCTAAAGGGAGCATGTTCGCTCCGTCGCTTAAAGCCGACGAAGGATCGAAATGAGTTTCGAAAAAGAATCCGTCAACTCCAACGGCCGCGGCGGCCCTTGCCAAAGGAGCGACGAACTCCCTTTTGCCTCCGCTTTTGCCGCCTTCCGCTCCCGGCATCTGAACCGAGTGAGTGGCGTCGAAAATAACCGGAGCGAAATTTCTCATAATAACCAAACTTCTCATATCAACGACGAGATTGCCGTATCCGAAAGAGCTCCCCCTCTCGGTCAGCCAGACTCCGGCTTTTTTAGAAGTTTCGTAATCGCTTTTCTTAAAACCTCTGGTTAAAAGCACTTTCGAGACGGAATATCTCATATCGGCCGGGTTCATAAACTGCCCTTTCTTTATGTTCACTATCCTGTCCGTTTTAGCCGCCTCAACCAAAAGATCGGTCTGTCTGCACAAAAAAGCCGGTATTTGCAAAACGTCCGCCACTTCGGCAACCTCCCGAACCTGCCAAGTTTCGTGAACGTCGGTTAAAATCTTATAGCCGAAAGCCTCTTTGACCTCTCTTAATATCTTCAGCCCTTTTTTAAGTCCGGGCCCCCTAAAACTCTCCAAACTCGTTCTGTTGGCTTTGTCGAAACTCGCCTTAAAATAGAAATCTATCCTCCTATCTTCCCGATACTCCTCTAAAGCTTCGGCAATTTTAAAAACGTTTTCCCTGCTCTCTATCACGCAAGGACCGGCTATCAGTATCATTTATCTTCCTTTACTCTTTTTTCCACCATTTTACCCGTTATGTCTCCGAAAAATATAACGTCTTTCAAAACGGCGGTGGTACACAGTCCGTCTTTGTCCAAATCTATATAAAGCTCCCCTTTTTTGCTGGAGAAAATCTTTTGATTTATGATAACTACCAAAACGTGCCCTTTCGCTTCCAAAAGCCTCCTTATTCTCTTAGCTTCCTTTCCTTTGGGAGTATAGATGTTAACATGACCGTCCTTTTTGTTCGCCCCTACGGCATAAAAAATCATCTCCTTCTTTGTTGTAAAGTTATTTAAATATTTTTTTAAATTAAAAAAGAGGGTTAGAATATCGTCTTTCGCAAAATAATCCAAAATATCGTATTTAACCTGAACCTCTCCATCTTCTATACTCTTTTTTTCCACATAAACGACTTTTTTCTTATAATCGAAAATATGAGTTCTAATATCCGTTTTTTTATCGTTCTTTCTGATTTTGATAAACTTATGCGGTCTTAAAACCCCGTTTACGACTTTGCCGAAACTCTCATAAGTTTCGTGCCTGTGTCTGCTAAGTTTAGCCGATATTCCGGTAGCCTTCGCCGTAACTTTGATATGATAATCGGTTGCGTTTCTTTCCAAAAAAGCCTCGGAAACGCCCACTCTTCCGAAAAATCCGAAAGTTACTTTATATTTCGCGCTGATTTGATATCCGAAAAGATTAACCAAAAAAAGAGTTATCGCTATAAACGCTCTCATACTATTCACTTTAAAAAATTTTCCATATTTTATTTAAATTTTGTTAAAATTCCTTTTATATTTTACGAAAGCAAAAAATAAAAAATGAAAAAAATAGCACTCTTAGGCAAACCCAACGTAGGAAAAAGCTCTCTTTTTAACAGAATAGCGAAGCAAAGAACGGCCATAACTTCGGAAATCAGCGGAACGACGAGAGACATAAACGAAAAAGAGGTTAAAATCAGAGAAAAAGAGGCCGTTATCATAGATACCGGAGGATTGGACGAATCCGACGAACTCTTTAAAAGAGTGAAGGAAAAATCCTTAAAAGCCGCTAAAGAGGCTGATATAATCCTCTACATGGTGGACGGGAAATATCTTCCGGACGACGAAGACAAAAGCATCTTTTTCAAACTGCAAAAATTAAATAAACCGATAGCTTTGATAGTCAACAAAATAGATAACGAAAAAGAGCAGGAGAGAGCGTGGGAATTTCTCTCTTTCGGAGCAGAAAATTTTTTCCCGATATCCGTCTCTCACAACAGAGGGGTCGAAAAACTTTTAGACTGGCTGGAGAAATTTCTTCCCGAAACCGTTACTTTGGAAGAAGATACGAACGAGGATCTTGAAAGCTTTCTCTCCTCTCTCGAAGAGGAAAACGAAACGAGCGAAGAGGAAGAGAGCAACGAAATAAAAGTCGCCATCATAGGAAGAGTAAACGTAGGGAAAAGTTCCTTACTAAACTCTCTTTTAAAAGAAGAGAGAGCCGTAGTTAGCGAAATCGCGGGAACCACCATAGACCCGGTCAACGATTACATATATTACGAAAACAAAATCATAAACTTTATAGACACAGCCGGGATAAGAAGAAGAGGAAAAATAGAAGGAATAGAGAGATACGCGTTAAACAGAACCGAAAAGATGCTTGAGAAAGCGGATATCGCTTTGTTGGTTTTGGACGCTAGCGAAGAGTTTAAGGAGCTTGACGAAAAGATAGCCCATTTGGTCGAAAAGTTCGAACTCGGTTGTATCATAGTCCTAAATAAATGGGACAAAGCTTTAAAAAGCTACGAAGAGAGCGTAAAAGAGGTGAGATACAGATTCAAATTTCTCTCGTTCGCTCCCATAATAACGGTTTCGGCTTCAACCGGAAAAAGAGTGGACAAAATAAAAGATAAAATCTTAAAAGTTTACGAAAATTACTCGAGAAGAATTCCCACCTCGAAATTAAACGAACTTATCAAATCCGCAAACGCGAAACACCACATACCGAGCGATAAAGGAAAAGAGGTAAAAATATACTTCGCCACTCAATTTGACGTAAAACCTCCCAAAATCGCTCTTATTATGAACAGACCCAAATCTCTTCATTTCAGTTACAAAAGATATCTAATCAACCGACTGAGAGAGAACTTCGATTTCGAAGGCTCTCCGATAATCTTGGTTCCGAAAAAAAGGGGAGAAAAGGAAGAGGATGAGTAAAAATCTGATACTTATAGGTTTTATGGGAGTCGGAAAGGGAACGATAGCGAGAGCGTTATCCAAAAAAAGCGGAATATTTGCAATAGATACCGATGATCTGATAGAGAGCTTGGAAAACAGAAAAATTAAAAATATTTTTAAAGAAGAGGGAGAAGAATATTTTAGGGAACTTGAGAAAAAAACGGCGAAATGGCTCGAAAAAAACGTAACCGATACCATCATTTCAACCGGAGGAGGATTTTTTAAAGTTAAAAATCTTCATAAAATCGGAAAAGTGGTTTATCTAAAATCAAGTTTCGAAGCCATTTTGAAAAGAATAAAAAAACATCCTAACGCCAAAAAGAAACTAAAAAAGAGACCCCTGCTAAAAGATCTCAAAAAAGCCAAAAAGCTCTTTGACACCAGAAGCGTTCAATACGAAAAATGCGCCGATATAATAATAGACGTGGAAGATAAAGATATAGACAAAATAGTAAAAGAGATAATGGAAAAAGCGAAGATGGAGAAAAAATAGACTCCATCTCCTACATCTCTTCCAAAATTATCGTGTGCTCTTTGACTTTAGGAACGAATCTTATAACTTTAGTCCTGCTCTTTTTATAGACTCCGTAAGGATGATTTACGGCGTTAATCAAGCCTATCGGAACGAAAATCTGAGCCGTAGATTTCACCACGTTGGTAGTAATGTCTATAATCCTGCAATTTACGGCTATACCGGTTCTATATTTGGTATAAGTTCCGGATAGAACATAATTTATTTTCTGAGTTTTCTTCAACTCGCTAACTATGCGAGAGAATATGAAATCTCCCTTTTTGCCTATTTTAATGGTGGGCATCGTTTTATAATCGACGACTCTAAAACCCCTAACCTGCATCTCGTGAATCAAATTCTCCGCTATTACGTTTCCGAATTTATCCGTCTTTTGCAAATTTTCGATATTGACTATCGAAGTAACGGCAATCGGAGTATCCTTGATATTGGCGAAATCTTTATTCTGCGCCAACTGATCCGCTATGGCGCTGACTATCTGATTTACATATCCCGCAGCGTTGGCGTTAGTACCGAATTCGAAAAATTGGACTTTGCGGGAGGAGGGATAGTTTTCTCCCGCGCTCAAACCCAAAACGGATAAAACCGCAACGACAAGAAGCCATTTTATTGATCTCATAACGGCCTCCTAATTACAACTTACGCAAACGGGACACCCCTCGATCATGTAATATTCCTCCACTTTTACGACTCTCTCTTCTATTCCCGCGTTATCGAACATAAAAGGAGGACAATCGTTTTTTACTTTAAAACAGCAAGTGGAAGAGACGCAAGCGCCGCATCTTTCATCGCTTTTCAAAGCGGCCGAAGAACTTCCTCTCTCGGAAGAAGCCGTAGTCCCGATACCTATTGAAGCCCCGGCTCCCACTTGCAATCCCAACAAATTAACTCCCGCGCCGACTCCGAGCAAAGTAACTCCTCCGGCGTTTAAAACTCCGGTTAAAAGAAAAATCGCCGCTAAGCTTTTTACGAACGCTTTCATCTGCAACCTCCTTTGGAACAACAGTTATTCTCTCTTACCGTTACAGGATAAGAGCATTTTGTGCAAATATCGTTATATACAACGGTCTTAACCCTCCTTGCGCACTCGCTCACCTTGACCTTCTTTACGACGCTTCTTTTAGCCGCGTAATAATTTTTATCGCAAAAAGACGCGCATTTGCCGTTTTGTACGGCACTGCACCCGTTTAGCGAGAATGCGGCGAATAAAAAAAAGCTTAAGAAAGTCAAGGCTCTTTTCACCTTTACCAACTCAACCTCCTTTTCTTAAGAAATACCCAAAAGGTATATGAAATGCCCTTTGTTAATTACAGTTTATGACAAGTTTTCTTAATCGAATATTAATTTTTTACTTTGGTAAAATATATTGACTTATAGTTTTTACATGTTTCCAAAAAGGACACGGGAAGAGGAAGAAAACGAGAGAAAACGAAGAGAAACAAAAAGAAAAAGATCGATAGGAAAAACCTATCGATGCTAAAATTACTCGGAATCCAATAAAATGGTATTCTCCTGAACTTTCGGAACGACTTTAACCACTTTAACTTTGGTTACAACCTTATCCCCGGGATAGATATCGAAACCGCTCTTATAATCGACGACTCTCAAAAGCTGAGCCGGAATAAAAGTTTGAGCCGTGGAAACGACGACGTTGTTTCTTAAGTCTATCAATCTGCAATTTACGGCTATACCGTCGCTGTATTTCGTATAAGTTCCCGCCAAAACGTAATTTATATGCTGCTCTTTTCTAAGCTCGTAAAGGAGCCTCGAAAAAGCGTAATCTCCATGTTTGCCTATTTTAATGGTAGGCATCGTTTTATAATCGACGACCTTAAATCCCCTAACCTGCATCTCGTGAATAAGATTCTCTTCTATAACGTTTCCCACTTTATCGGTCTCTTTATAGTTTTCGAGATTGACTATGGAAGTAACCGCTATAGGCGTGTCTTTGATATTTTTAAAATCTTTATTTTGAGCCAACTGATCGGCAATCGTACCGACTATCTGATTAATGTATCCCGCGGCGTTGGAATTAAAGTCGTATCCGTAACTTTGCACTTTTTGAGCATAAGGATAGTTTCCCGCCATCAAAGAGGCGCTCAATAAAATCGAGGCTCCCACCAAACTTATCAGCTTTTTAGTTTTCATCTGCATGCTCCTTCTTCACAACAACTGTTTTCTCTTACGCTAACGGGAAAATTACCGTTGCAATGTTTGCAAATACCTTTATAAACGACCGTTTTAACTCTTTTAGCGCATTCGCTTACCGGCACCTTTTTTATTTTAACCTTAACTTTCACTTGAGGTTTGCAAAAATCCGGCGTATCGCAAGCGGCCTGAGCCGGTTTTTGAGCGCAACCGCTCATCAAAGAAGCGACGGCCAAAGCCGATACTCCGAATAATAGCAGTTTAGTTATTTTCATAAACATCTCCTTCATATTTTAGTCAAACGCACCGAATATACGCTTAACCTATTTTCATATCTTTATATATCGTCACTACGATTTAATACTTTAACTTTTTAGCTAATTTTTTTATATTTTGTTTTTATCAGATTTACCGAAATACTAAAATATATTTAAATAGAAAAAAGGTTCCGAAAACAAATAAAAAATATTCATTCATACAGAGATTTTAAAAAGGATAAAAAATAAATAAAAATGTTAATACATTTGAAAAAAAGGGATTTGACGAGAAAGAGAAAATCGATTTTTTTTATCAATTGATAAAAAGAATAAAAAAAGCTCCCTTGATTATAATTTAAAGTTTATTTTTTGAAAAAAACGATATCATTTACTTTTAAAAGTTAAGAGGTTTTTATGTTAAAATACAAAAGATCATATTTATTTGTGATTTTTAAAGTAAATTAAATTTTAATAAAAACTGTCGAATCGTATAAAATTGCCGATATTAAAAAATAAAATAATATTCAAAAGGAGTTAAGATGCCATTTAGATTTTCATCGTCGAAAATTAAAGCTACACTGCTCTCTTTAACGGTATTTTCCTTATCCGCTTTCGGACTCGAGGTAAATATCGCCGAGGGACTCCCTTACGTGGACGTGGAACACGGAGGAAAAACGGTAAGAATTCAAAGAATACAAGATACGAAACACAAGTTAAAAAACAGCTATGCCAAAACTTCCAGACCGTGCCCTCCTTTTTGCATTCAACCGATTCAGGTGGCAAAAGGAGTGAAACTTTACGGAGAGTTGGAACTTTTGAATTTTCTAAAAACGGAAGTTAAAAACAACACCGGATTGCTGATAGACGCAAGACTTCCTCAATGGTACAGAAACGGAACGATTCCGGGAGCCATCAATATCCCTTTCACTCTTTTTACCAGAGGCATAGAAGATCCTTACACTCAAAAAATATTGGAGCTTTTGGGAGCGGAGTACAAAAACGGAAAATGGGATTTCTCTCACGCTCAAAAACTTCTATTTTTCTGTAACGGCCCGTGGTGCGCGCAATCCCCTCACGCAATAAAAGCCCTAATCAAAATGGGATATCCCGCAAACAAAATATTTTATTACAGAGGCGGTATGCAAAACTGGCAGATGCTCGGACTTACGACGGTAATTCCGGAAGAATAATCAAAAAAGGAGTTACGATATTATGTGGAAATTCATACTTTTTATAATCGTAGGATCCATAATCATATGGCAGCTGGGGCTTTTGAACATGGGCAACTCGACACCTTCGACGCCGGCAGCCGACAACACGGTTAATACGGTTAAAGAGAGCGTCAAAAAAGAAAACGGCTCCCCCCCTAAAGCAAAAGAGAACGAAAACGCAAAAACGGCGGCTAAAAAAGAAAACGAAAAAAGAGAGGAAGTCTCCATCAAAAAAAACGCTCTTGAAAACCTTCTGACGGGAAAAGTCAAAAGCATAGAAATAAAAAAAGAGGCCCAAAAAGCTTCTTCGGAAGATAAAAAGGAGGCTTTAAAGAAAATAACGCGCTCGGCAGTTTCTCAAAACAGCTATCAAAGCATGCTCGAACAAGAAGCCGACGAAGATATGAGACCGGAAAACGCCGTCGTGATAAAAGGCGCGCAAACCTCTTTCGGCACTCCGAAAAAAGAGAAAAGCGAAGAAGAGAAATATGCGGACATGTTAGCGAAAGAGGCGGAGGATTCGGCGGGAGACAACGTGGTTAGACTCGGAGGAGACAAAACGGCCTCGGTATCTGGCAAAGAAGCCGAAAAGATATTGGAAAAAGAACCCGTACTCTCATCTAAAGAGGAGGAAATCAAACCCGTTTCCGTAAAAGAGGACGAAAAAACATCTAAAATCCTATTTAGAGAAAATCTCAAAAAGCTGATAGCGAGCGCCGGAATAAAGATCAAAGACGATAAACTTGCGTCGCTGATAGACGAAGAAACTCCTACGGAAAACGCGGTAAAGATAAAACCGAAATCCAAAAAAGATCTGATAAAAGAGATAATAAACGAAGTCGGCAAACAGGCAACCGGCAAAAACAAAGAGTACGTAGTCGGTCTTTTAAAAGAGGTTTCGACTTCGAAAATAGATATTTTAAAAGTTGAAAAAGATTATACCCTCGTTAAAATAAAAGAGGGAGATAATCTTTGGAACATAGCCAAAAAGATATACAACGATCCTTATAAATATAAATTGATAGCGGAAGCGAATAAGGATATTTTAACGAATCCTAACATGGTTACGGTCGGCATGGTCATTAAAGTACCCAAAATAAAATAAACGGTAGAATAAATTTACTACGGAGAGATAAAAGGAGACACCTTTGCAAAAGTTCAACGCGTTTAAAAGAGTCATTTTATCCTTTTTGACGTTAATGTTTTTAACCTCAAGCGCTCTGTTTGCCATAACCGACAAAGAGATGGGAATCATCATCAACTTAGCCGGCAAACAGAGAATGCTCACTCAAAAGATGTCTAAAGACGCTCTTTTAATAGCCGAGGGAATAGATGTAGAAAAAAACAAAAAAGACCTTGAAAGTTCCATGAAACTTTTCGAAAAAACATTAAACGGTCTGATGCACGGGGATAAAGAGTTAAGACTCGCAAAAACGAATTCGAAAAGCATACAGACGCAACTGAGAAAAGTTCAAAAGCTGTGGGAAGATTTCAAAAAGGATCTGCAAGAGATTTTGAAAGGAAACACCTCAAGAGAGGTTTTATTAAATATTTCCCGCAAAAACGTTCCGCTTCTAAAAAATATGCATAAAGCCGTTACGATGTTCGTGGAACAAAGCGGAAACCTATCCAAACTAAAAATAGACATAGCAAACGACATAAACATAGCCGGACGACAAAGGATGCTCACTCAAAAGATGTCTAAAGAGCTCCTTTTGATAGATTTGGGAATAGAACCGGAAAAAAATAAAAAAGAGTTGAAAAAAACGATAAACCTTTTCGATAGAAGTTTAAAAGCCCTCCTTTACGGAGATAAGGAGATAGGAAGCAAAGGATGCAAATTAAACAACATAAAACAGCAGCTTCTTATCGTAAAAGGTTATTGGGATCAGATAAAACCTACGCTAAACGAAGAAAAATACTCTAAAAAGAGATTAAAAGCCATAACGGACGCTTTGGCTTTGACTCTCAAAGAGATGGACAAAGCCGTCAAAATGTACGAACAGTCGATAAAAAGACAAATCAAAATCTCCAAAATATCCCAGATAGTAAACTCTTTCGAAAAAGCGATCAGTCAAAACGACAAACTGATAAACGAAGCCTATCTCCAACAAGCCCGAACCCAAAAAATGGTTAAAGAGATAATATTAACGATAATGGGAGTCGAACCGGAAAAACATCTTGAAAATTTGAAAGAAAGCTCCTTGCAGTTCGATAAAACGCTAAAAGCGTTCATAAACGGAGACGAAAAGGCCGGAATACCCAAAATTACGGATAAAATAGCGAGAAAACAGCTATCGGAGATAGATAAAGAGTGGCAACCTTTCTACGAAAACGTAAAAAAATTTCTATCGGGCAAGATAGACAGAGACGCTCTTTTGTACGTTTTAAACAACAACGAAAAGCTTCTTAGAAAAACGAACGCTTTCACTTTAAGAGTCCAAAGAATCATGCAAGAGGACTCCTCGATAGGAACATACACGGCTCATAAAGTGGCGCTCGTTCAAAGAGAGAGATACCTTCTTCAAAAAATGGCGAAAGAGAGACTCTTAATAGAAGGGAACATAGATCCCAAAGAAAATAGAAAAAAACTAAACGGTTCCATTTTAATATTCAGCAATATTTTAAAAGGAGATAAGAATTTCGGAAGTTTGGAAGCGGAAACTCCGAAAGCGAAAGCCCATCTGGAGAGAGTAAGAAAGTTTTGGAGCAAACTAAAACCCAAATTTCAACAAAAAAGCAGACTAAGCGACGCCCAGCTTCTATATATCATAAAAAACACTCCCGTTATGGACGAAAATCTAAAAAAACTCGCCTATCTTCTAAAAAACGATATAGACTAAAAAGCAAAAGGGTTCAATCCCTTTTGCTTCAAACCTTTTTCCAACCGTGCATCTTCTTAGCCGTCAAAACGATAAAAGGCTCGAATCCCTCTATCGTATTAACCGCGACGTAATTTAGATCCACGAGCAGATTCGCAATTTTCTCTCTCATCTCTCCGACAAACAAAACAACGTCTCCGGAATTTTTCATAACTCTATACAGTTTTTTCAAAACCTCTTTCAAATCTTTTACTTTCGAAATATCCGCGGTAACGAAAGCGGTATCGTACAAAACGGAATGTTTCGTATATCTATCCTGTTCGAAAGAGAAATCTCTAATTTTACAATGCTCCATATCCGCAAATTCGCTCTTTAACTCTTCAAAAAGCCTTTTGTCCATAACGTTTAAATGATAAACCAGTTCCTTATCCCTTACAAAATCCAAAAAAGTTTCTATTATCTCTCTATTGCCTTCGTCTATATGAAGAACGTGCGACATGGGATAATTTTTTATTATCTCAAAGAGAGATTTGAAATTTTCCGGTTTCAGATTCATAAACCGCTCCCCCTCGATTAAAATTTATACGGAATGATCTTTGGAATCGTCATACGGATCCAAATGTATAAGAATATGCCATATATGCTCTTTATCTATATCTCTTATCTTCTCCTCTATCTCGTCTCCTATTTTATGAGCATCAAGAAGAGATATATCGGGTCTTAAAACTATGTGAACCTCGACGAACTTAACCTTGCCGGCTTGTCTGGTTTTTAAAAAATGAAAATCGCTAACCTTCTCGTCCGTCGTTATGATTTCTTCTATCTTTTCAACCTCGTCTCTCGGCAAAGAGGCGTCAAGCAATACGAAAACGCCCTCTTTTATAAGCTCGAAGGCTTCCTTTACGATATAAGCTCCTATAGCCATACCGAAAACCGCATCCACCCAAAACCAGTTCGTAAAATAGATGATTCCCAAAGAGAGCAAAACGGCCGAATTGCTAAAAAGATCGGTTTTGTAGTGAAGCAAATCGGCTTTTATAACCATATTGCCCGTTTTTTTATAAACATAGGACAAAAACCATACCAAAAGTCCCACGGTAACGATCGAAATTACCATAACCGCTATCGAAGAACCGACCTTTTCCACGCTTTCGTGACGAACTATTTTCATCACGCCCTCATAAATAATATAAAATCCGGAAACGGTAACGACAAGTCCCTCGAAAGCCGCCGCCAAAGCTTCGACTTTACCGTATCCGAACGGAAACTGTTCGTCCGGACTCCTATCCGAAAGTCTGATCGCCAAAAAGTTAAAAACGGAAACGAACATATCCATAATGGAATCTACGGCCGAAGCCAAAAGAGCCACGGAACCGCTAACCACTCCGAAAACAAGTTTTATAATCGCCAAAAAAAGCGATACCGCAGTCGCCACCAAAGGAGCTTTTTTCTCCAAAGGCGTAGATTTTCTCTCAACCTTAATTATGTGAGGATCTTTATCTTTTACGAAATCTACCGCCATACTTTACTCTTTTATAAATTTTTGTCCGGGTTTCCAATCGATATAAACGCTATCTTTCTCCTCCAAATGGGGAGCCTTTATAAAAACCGCTTTAAAATCCGCATCGCTCTCGTTATGAAAGTAATGAGCCTCACCGGGAGAACATATAAGATAATCACCCTTTTTCAAAACCACTTTTTTCCCGTCCACGTAAACGGAACACTCCCCTTCCAATACGAAAAAAGACTCCTCCTGTTTTTCGTGTTTATGACAAGGATGCTCCTCTCCCGGAGTGATAACGACGACTCCCATATCGACGTTGGGACCTTTAGTAAGATATTTGGGTCCGTGATCCTTAAACCTGTACTCATGCTCTTTTTCGTTGGTTAGATACATCTTTTTTCCTTCCTCTAAAATTATAATCCCGGCGCTTTCCACATGGAAGAAGTAACGCCCTCGTCAACGAGTTTCAATTGAGCCTTATACGCTTTTTTCCATCTCTCTTTAACACCTTTATAAAGCTCGTGATTGTTCATATCCGGTTCTATTTTCTTCTCCCACTTAACAAACTCTTTAGCGCCCTCTTTCATATCCTTAAAAACTCCGGCTCCGACGGCCGCCGCAATAGCGCCTCCAAGAGCCGTCGCCTCTTTAACGACCGGGATTTTAACCTTTTTTCCCGTAACGTCGGCTAAAATGCGCGGCCACAAAAAACCTTTGCTGGCTCCGCCGGCAAAAACCACCTCGTCAAAATCGACTCCCGAAAAAGAGGAGATTTTATCGAGATTTACCGAGCAAACTACCGCCGCGTTCTCTTCGAGACTCCTAAACATCGCGCTTTTATTGCATATATTCGGATCTATGGAAAGATTTAAAAAAGAGGGGCTCGCATGATACCATTTGCCGTAATTCATCTCATCGGAAAATATCGGAATGATTCCGTAAGAACCCGCGGGAACCCTGCTTGCCATCTCTTCCAAAAGATAATACGGATCCACTCCTATCTTTTTAGCCTCCATCTTTTCTATTTGACAAAAGGCGTCTCTGAACCATCTCATAATAAGTCCCGTAAAAAAACTTATTCCCTCCGCTTGAGAGATGCCGGAAACGGCGTGAGGATTTACCCTAATACTCATATCTTCGGGAACTTTATGACCCTCAATATTAACCACCTGCTGCCAAAAACTTCCGCCTATTACGGCCACGTCTCCGCTTTCGACCACTTTAAGTCCCACGCTCCCCAACTGAACGTCTCCTCCCCCCATAACGACCAAACTCTCCCGACTCAACAGAGTCTCTTCAGAAGCTTTTTTCGAAACCTTTCCCATAACTTCTCCGCTTTCCAAAACGGGAGGAAAGATATCGTCTCTAAGCCCGACTCTCTTTGCCATATAAGGAGCCCACTCTCTTTTTTCAAGAGAAAAAATTCCGGTAGTTCCGGCATTTGAGGGGTCACTCGCAAGCATGCCGGTTAATTTGAAAAGAATCCAATCGCTAATCATGGAAATTTTCGAGACTTTTTCGTAAATATCCGGCCTGTTTTTTTTAAGCCAAAGAAGCCTCGGCAACGCTCCCAAAGCGAAAGTCTGTCCGCTTTCTTTATAAAACTCCTCCTCTATTCCCGGAAATTTCTCTTTTAGCTCCCTAACCTCCTCTTTAGCCCTCGCATCAACGTTCGCAACCGCCCATAACTCGTTTCCGTCTTTATCGTACAGTACTATCCCTTCTCTCATACTCGTTGAAGTAACGGCCAAAATATCATCCGCTTTTACGCCGGCTTTGGCCCTCGCCTCTTTGACGCACTCGCACACGAGAGGCCAATTTTTTCTAAAATCAAATTCCATCGAACCCTCAACGCCTTTCGTAGGAAGATGAGTCCACTCTCTTTGGGATATGGAGATTTCTCTCCCGTTTATATCGAAAATAACCGCCCTTACGCTTCCGGTTCCGGCATCAATACTCATCAAATATTTCATACGACACCTCTTTTTCTTTTTGCGTAATTATAACTTAAAAGAGTTTATTGTAAGATGATGGGATTAAAAATTAAAATTCATTAAAAAAGGAAAATTATGAAGAAAAGTTTAATTTTTTTTATCGTATCTCTATTTAGCGTAACTTTATTTGCCTTCGAAGAGATAGGAGAAAAAGATTTCATGGCAAAAATTCAATCTCCCGGCAATAAAATCGTAGTTTTTTACGTTCCGAAAGATCCGAATTCAAAAGATCTCAACGAAACCATTCAAAAACTGCATCCTAAAAATCTCAAAATATATTTCGTTCATGCGGGGAAAAATAAAAATCTTTCAATTGGAATGGGAATTGCTTATGTTCCTACGATCCTCTATTTCAAAGGCAACCAAGTTAAAGGAAGAGAAGTCGGAGCCAAAAACCTCAAAGAGATGGAGGAAAGTATAAAAAAATATTTTAAGGAGTAGCGGTGAAAAAACTTTTTTCTCTACTTTTGCTCGTTATAAGCGTAAATCTATTTTCGTTCGATCGTCTCACGATGAGCGAATATCCTCAAAAGATAAGAAAGGGTAAAATAATACTCGATTTTTACGCTCCATGGTGTCCGCCGTGCAAAGTTACCGGAGAAAACCTAAAAAAGTTAGATAACTACAAAGGCGTAAAGATCTATAAAATAAACATAGACGAAGACAAAGAGCTTGCGGCTTTATTTAACGTAACCAGCATACCCACTTTAGTTTTCGTAAAAGATTCCATGATCGTAAATAAAGTCATAGGTTTGCAAACTCTCTCCTCTTTGCAAAAATATATAGAAAGCGCGTTTTAAAAACGGCTCTCTCTTCCTTCCCCTCTCCCGAAAATCAAACTCCCAACCGCAAAATCAAAAGAGCGTCTTTATATATCGGTTCGTCTATAAAACCGTATTTTTCATCCATAAAACCGTTAATTCCCTTTTCGGAATTTTTTTCGAAAACTTCCACTATATAACGCGCTTTTTTTATGTCCTCTTCGGTTACGGAAAAGATTTTATTGGCTTCTTGAACTTGTAAAGGACCGAGACACTGCTTCCCTCCGAAACCCATTCTCTTTTCTTTCAAACACCACTCTTTAAACTCTTTTATATTTTTATAATCCTGATACATAAAAGAGATCGGATAGATATCGAAACTTTTACACTCTATCAAAAATTTGGAAAGAATGTAATCTATACTCGGATTGTCCAAAGAAAGAACGCTTTGAGAAATGGAGAGAGAATTTAAAAGATCCAAAATACCGAGATTGGCAACCGTTAAACGCTTATCTATCTTCAAAGCGCCTATATTTGCGAAAGCCTCTTTAGTCTCCATTGAAATGTGGATATCTTTGGAAGTTAAAAAGAGAGCTCTCTCTATATCTTCGGGAGATTTGACTTTCGAAATTCTAACGGCGTCAAAACCGAAATCCTCCAAAAACCTTATCTCCTCTTCTCCTCCCTCATCCATCGGATTGACTCTTACCACTACGGAGGATTTCGACTCTTTAAGATTCGATAAAAAAAGGGCTATGTTATAAAGCGCCTCCTCTTTTCTGCTTTCGCTAACGCCGTCTTCAAGATTTAAGGTTATCATATCGGCGGGAAGCTCGTCTATCCTGTTTATATGCTTCAAATTCAAAGGATTTACCATCATATTGGAGCGGGGAAGAGATATTTCGCTTTTTTTCTTCCTCTCGCTCCCGAAAAACCTCTCCCTCTCTTTTAAAGAGAGGTTTTCTATGAAAGAGTAGTCTTCAAAAATCATAACTTCTCTCTTTAGTCGTTATGAGCCTTAATATCGTATTTTTTCGCCAAAGATTCAAACTCCGGAGTATATACGAAATCCAAAATCATGGCGCTTCTGGAATATCCGTTATTCAATTTGCCCACCCAGAAATTTTTTCCTTCCAAATCGGCTTCTCTGTTTAAAAGGGTTCTATAAGCTATCTCCACGAATTTTTCGTTGCTTACCGCTCTGTTTTTAAACTCTTCGGAAAAGAAGAATCCGTTTGCTATATCTTCGGCGCTCTTTCTCTTAGATTTAAGTTCGTTCGTCCAATATTTAACTCCGCCCAAATCCGCGTCTCTTCCCAAAACGAGATTGTAAAATCTCTCTACGAAAGCCTCTCTCAAATCAGCCGCGTCGTAAGCCAATATTCCGTAAGTTTGTTGACACAAATCGCTAAACTCTTTAGACAAGGCAAGACCGTAAAAGATCTGATTTCTATTCAATCCGGCCACATCTTTCTGATGGAGCCAGTAAACAAGACCTTCCGGATCCGGCTCTCTGTTTAAAAGAGTCTCGTAAGCTCTCGTTATATACTCGCTATCGCTCAATTGAAGATCTACGAATTCGGCACTGTTGAAAAAGCTTTTTGCGACCGAAGTTGCGGTTGCTCCCTTTTGAAGCTTCTCGGTCCAATATTTTTTACCGTTAGGATCCACTTCTCTATTTAAAATTTTCAAATAAAGTCTTTGAACGAAAAGCTCTATTTTCGGATCCACCGGCATAGCCTCGGTCGAAACGGGATCGGAATCTCCTTTTTCGTTAGTGGCTCTTACCTCGTAATAGTAAGTTTTTCCTTTTACCAAACCGGTATCAACATAAGAAGTGGTGTTTGCCGGAACCGTCGCGACAAGTTCGTTATCTCTGAAAATCTTAAATCCGGTTTCGTTATTGGAGTTATCGCTCCAAGTAAGTTTAATACTTTTGCTTCCTACGGAAACGGCCATAAGATTGGTAGGTGCGGAAGGCGGTTCTCCCTCCGTAGTAGCGGTAGCCGTAGCCGGAAGAGAATCTCCTATGTTGTTCGTAGCCCTGACTTCATAAGTATAAGTGGCTCCGGGAATCAAGCCCGTATCGGTATATTTAGTAACGTTCGCTCCGACGGTCGCTATCAAAACTCCGTTTCTGAAAATCTTAAATCCGGTTTCGTTATTGGAGTTATCGCTCCAAGTAAGTTCTATGGTTCTACTATCTTTTACGACAAGTTTCAAATTGCTCGGAGGAGTCGGCATAACCGTAACTTTAACGATTTGAACTCCTCTGGATCCGTTTGCCACGTAAACGATCGAATCTTTCGAATCTACGTCATAAAGCATGCTTTTTGAAAGATAAGTTCCGAGATATTGAGGATGCATCGGATTGGAAACGTCCAATACGTCCACTCCGTCGTCGCTATCGGCTACGAAAACGTTGTTTCCGCTAACGGAAAGTTTTTTGTAAGAGGTTGCGTCCGTATCGTTGTTTCCTATGAGAACGGGATTGGCGGGGTCGCTTACGTCTATAATTTCAAGACCGCTTCCTCCGTCGGCCACATAAGCGTATCTTCCCACAACTTTTATGCCCATAGCGTATCCGTCGGTATCGACGCTTCCCACGAGAGGATAGGTATCGTCGGAAATATCTATTATTTTAACTCCGGCCATTCCGTCCGCTATATAAGCGTAATTGTCTTTAACGAAAACGTCTCTTACGGTCCCTTCCGTATTGTAAATTCCCTTCAAAGTCGGATAGGTCGGAACGGAAACGTCCACGACGACAAGCCCGCCGTCTCCGCCCGCTATATAAGCCATGCCGTCTTTTACCTTAACTCTCAACGCGTCCGCATCGTTTATATCGATCGCTCCTTTAAGAACGGGATCGCTCTTATCGGTAGCGTCAACTATCTCAAGCCCGCCTTTTCCTTCCGCTATATAGAGGTAATTTCCGTCACTAAAAACGTCCTGCGGTTTCTCTTTCGTTTTATAAGTTCCCGCCAAAGTGATGTTGTTTTCGTCGGAAAGATCGAAAATAGCCACTCCCACGCTTTTATCGGAGACATAAAGATACTCTCCCTCTCTCATTACGCTATAAACGCCGGCAAGAGTGGAGTAGGCTCCGGCCAAATACGGATTGTAAACGGAACCTTGATTATTAATGTCCAAAATATCGAGTCCTCCGTCATAATCGGCCACGAATAGATAATCGTCTTTTAGAAAGAGTCCTCTCGCGCTCCCTTTAGTATCGTACTCTCCGACTTTATAAGCGGATTCCGGCTCGGAAATGTTATAAATCTTAACTCCTCCGGTTCCGCAAGCGGCATACAAATAATCCCCGCTTATCTTTACGTCGTAAACGTAACTTTGGGTATCTATTTTCGTAAAATGAACAGGTTTATTCTTATCCTTTACATATACGACCTCTATTCCGTTGTAACCGTCGGCGAAATAGACGTAATCGCCGCTTACGGCGAGATTGCTAACCGGAGAAGTGTAAGGATAAAAACCCGCAAGAGAAGGATTTAATTTGTTAGCGACGTTTATAATCTGCATTCCTTTAAACTTATCGATAACGTAAGCGTAATCCCCCTCAACCGCCACGGCGGAAGCGGTTCCGTTGGTATCGGTTACGCTCGATAGGGATATCATCTCAACGGTAGGCATCTTAAAAATTTCAAGTCCGTTTTCCGATATGGTTATGTAAAGATAACCTTGATATACGGTAAAGTCGGTAATCGGAGCGCTCGTTTTTATAACTACCGAATCGTCAAGATTCAAAGGATCGCTTTTTTTTACGATTTTTAAAGTATTCTCATCGCTTGCTATAAAAACGTAATCGTCCTTTAGCGCCACCTTTTTAAGTTCGCTTTCGGTATCCAAAGAGTTTACCAATTTTACGGACGCTTTATCCGATACGTCCAAAATCTTAAGACCGTTTTTGGAAGCTACGAAAGAGTAGTTCCCGTCGGTCGCCACTCCGTTATAGGCTCCTCCGAAAGAAGCCAACTTATCGTAAATAATTTGCGACTTGCCAAAAAGAGCCGCCGCAAAAAGCAGAGACAACAGAATAAAAAAGCTAAAGAGTCGTTTCATCTTTTCCCCTTGTGTTTATTTTATTTCTTAATTTTAAGATCAATTTTTAAAAATTTATATAACGGAAAGCTTATATAAACTTCTTTACTTCCGTTTCTTATTAGTAAATTTTTTTATATAAAGAAACGGATATTAATCCCTATTTCGAACAATTTTACCATTATAATTATTATATAAATATAAAATTTTATTAATTTATTGAATTAATTTGATTTTTAGATTAAGTTTCGAAACAAAAGGGAAAAAACGTAAACTATTTCAAACTATAAACTCTTCCGTTTAGAAATAATCTTTATTACAAATTAATTATTACGATTTAGGAAAATTAATAGATATCGTACTTTCCGAAAAGTATGGAGAAGTTGAAACTTAAGGAGAGATTCGGATTGAAACT
Source organism: uncultured Campylobacterales bacterium (assembly GCA_964590185.1). Taxonomy (GTDB): domain Bacteria; phylum Campylobacterota; class Campylobacteria; order Campylobacterales; family JAADDG01; genus JAADDG01. The sequence continues at coordinate 25,235 of CAZPVZ010000197.1, read as the reverse complement.
ATGATCTCTATCCCAATAAACGGCCGGAATAACGCTGAAAGTAATCCATCTGTTTTTTAAAATGTGTCTATAGACGGTTCTTATTTCATAAGCCGAAACCGCGGGAGGTTTATTTTCCAGATTCTCGGTTTTACCGTAAACGGAAGCGCTGTATATCAAATCGTCCCTTTTGGTTAAATGCTGAAAAAGCATCAAAGAGTGACCTATCTCCAACAGATCCTCTTTTTTCTTATAAATCGCGTTATTGGAAATTCTGAACATAAAAACGGAATCTATCTTCCTATCGAAGTTGACCGTCGTAAAAGATTGAAATCCGCGATGGGAGAAAAGATAAAACTTCTGTTCCCCTATCAATTGCCATTTTTCGCTCAAATCCCAAACGCGAAGGAGCTTTAAGCGGGTATAAAAATCCAAAGGCGTTTTAAACTTCAAACCTACACTTAAACTTGTTTTCGTAAAAATCTTATTATTGATAAAATATTTAAGTCCGAGCAAAGAACCGTAACTCTGTTTTTTATCTCCGTACTCTTCTCCTATATCTTGGTGAGTTATCTCTTCGTCATGTTCCGTTAAAACAAGCTGAAATTTATTTCTCGTTTTAGGAAGATCTATCCTCGCCCTTACGCTCGGATTAAATCTCAATCTGCCGTCTTTAAATCTGGTGGAGAAGGTAACTTTCAGATAGTTATCCTCAACCGGAGCGTAGCCTATATAGTTTCCCGAAATATAATTATCAAGCTCTTCGGTTAAATCTATAAACTTTCTTGAAAACTCTTTTCTTTTTTTAACGAAGTAATCCAAATAAAAATCTAAACTTCCGGCCGACAGTAAGGAAGGGAGCAAAAAAACGGTAATCAGCTTTCTTTTCATTATTAGATTATAACATAAATAAAATAAAAATAATTATAAATTATTATAGAAAAAGATTTTTACTTATTATAGTATTTTTTACATAAAAATATGTTATAATGCCAAAAGATAATAATTTTCCCGTAAGAAAAAAACGATAACCAAAAGGACTTTGAAATGGAAAATCTCGTATTGAATATTTTGGGCATCTCTTTCCCTCTTTTCCTATCTTCAAACGCTTACGCTCTGCCGGACGAAATACCTTCCGTATATACCAATATAATAAAAAGCGGCAACGAGCTTCAAATAAAAAAAGACGACATCGTTTACGATTGGATAGAACCGAAAGCGAAATACACTCTCGAACAATTTAGAGACATGAGAGGAGACGATAAAGGAATCGTTTTCGATTTCAAAAATATCGAAGGAAAACTATATTACGGATTTATAAAAAAGGGAGACGGGAAATACGAATATCCGGTCTATTTCAAAAAAATTTCCGCCATTAAAAACGGAGAAGCGAGAATAGACATAACGAAAATGAGCGGCCGATACGATATGATAGACTGGGAGAAGAAAAAAGAGGGAACGATAGGATACAGAGTAACGGACAAAAGCGGGAAAATTTTATACGACGGCAAACTCTTTTTCAAACGATCAGGCTCTTTCGATATAGAAAACTACATAATAAGCGGTCCTTTCATAAATCAACTAACCTCAACAAGCGCCGTTATCACTTTCGATACGAAAGAGGAGAGCTTCGCGAGAATAAGTCTAAACAACGGAGAAAAGGTATTTTTTACAAAAGGAGCCGGCAAACATCACGAAGTAAAAGTCTTTTCTTTAAAACCGAACACTTTATATAAATACGAAATACTTTTAGACGGAGGATACACGACATCTTACTTTTTCAAAACGGCACCGAAAGAGGGAAGCAGAACCCCTTTCACTTTCGCTTACATAAGCGATTGCAGAGCCTCTAACGGAGGAGGAGAGAGATATATAGGAGGAGTAAACGGATATATCTTAAAAAAAGTGGGAGCTTTGGCATCTTACAAAAAAGCCTCTTTCGTCCAAATAACGGGAGACGTTATAAACGGTTATAAAACGACCAAAGAAGAAACTCTCTACGAATACGAAAATTTCAAACGCGTTTTAGAACCCTATTGGCACTACATACCTTTTTATATAGGCATGGGAAATCACGAGGCGGTCGTATATAAATTCGACGACGGAAATCCGTGGTGGAAGATTCAAATCGATAAATTTCCTTTCGAAACGGAATCGAGCGAAGCGGTATTTGCGCAAGCCTTTTCCAATTTCGAAAACGGTCCCGAAAGCGAAGACAATTCCTCCTTGGATCCCGATCCTAACAAAACGGACTTTCCTTCATATAAAGAAAACGTTTACTCCTACACTTACGCCAACGTGGCGATGATAGTTTTAAATTCGGATTATTTTTACGCCCCTTCGATGAGCGACAGAAAATTCACAAGCGGAAACGTCCACGGATATATAATGGAAAATCAACTTAAATGGTTCGAAAAAACGGTAAAAGAATATACCGAAGACGAAAACATAGATCACATATTCGTAACCGTCCACACTCCTTTATTTCCCAACGGAGGGCACGGCAAACAGGATATGTGGTACGGGGGAAATAACGATCAAAGAGCCGTCGTAGCGGGAAAAGAGGCCGAAAAAGGAATCATAGAGGTAAGAGACGAGCTTCTTGAAATAATGATGAAAAGTCCGAAAGTCGTGGCGGTATTGACCGGAGACGAGCACAACTACAACAGAATGCTGATTACGAAAGAGCTGAATCTGTATCCGGATAATTGGGATAAGGAAAAAATAACCGATAAAGAGTTCTTCAGACCGATTTGGCAAATAAACAACGGAGCGGGAGGAGCTCCCTACTACGCTCAGGAAAAACTTCCCTGGAGCGAAGCCGCCGAAAACTTCACCACTCAAAACGCGGTAGTCTTTTTCAATATAGACGGAGAACATATAGAAATGGAAACCGTAAATCCGGATACGCTCGATAGAATAGACTATCTCCGCATCAAATAAACCCTTCTCCCCTCTTGTCGCTAAGCGCTACGGCCTCCTTAACGGCGTTAATATAGCTTAAAGTCGAGGGAGAGGCTTTTTTGTAGGCTATATCGAAAGCCGTTCCGTGATCTACGGAGGTTCTGATTATGGGGAGATTCAAACTTACATTTATGCTTTCGTTAAAATATAAAGCCTTTATAACCGAAAGTCCTTGATCATGATACATACATACGAAATATTTTATAAACTTCCTATTTTTTTCGGTAAAGGCCGTATCAGGCACCAAAGGTCCGATAAAAATCTTCTCTTTCAATTTGTCGTTGGCCTTTTTTATCGCCTTTTCTATTTTCCGCTCCTCATCTCCCATCACCCCTCCGTCTCCGGCGTGAGGATTCAATGCCAAAACGCCTATCGGGCTCTCTTTGATATTTTTATAAAAATCAATCAAAAATCTTTTTAATTTCTTAACTTTTATCTCTTTTGGAACCTCTTTTAGTGGTATGTGATGGGTATAAAAAGCTCCGTAAAGTTTATCGCATCCTATCATCATAACGGGATTTTTTCCGAATATCGCTTTTAAAGCCTCCGTATGCCCCCTATAAGGGATCGAAGCCTTCTTCCAAGCCTCCTTGTTAACCGGAAGAGTTACGAGGGCATGAGCTTTTCCTTTTTTTACGTATTTCACCCCTTTCAAGAAAGAGGCGTACGAAAAAGCCCCGCTATCGGCCTTCGCTTTTCCGGGCTTTATCTCGAAAACACCTCCGCATTCCACTATCTTAAAATCTTTCGGAATCTTCCTGTTTAAAAGCTTAGCGGCTCTTTTTAACATAACCTCGTTTATCATATAAACCGGTTTGCAAATTTTCGATATCTCGCCGTGAGCCTCCAAAGCTATCTCAATCCCGACTCCGTTTAAATCTCCAACGCTTACGGCTATCTTTTTCATCTTGAAATAATTCTTTTCATCTCTCTAACGGCGTTCTCGAAACCGTCGAAGATACTTCTTGCGATTATGCTTTGACCTATGTTAAGCTCTTCTATTCCTTCTATTTTCAAAATATCGTAAACGTTTTGATAATTGAGTCCGTGTCCGGCCGCAATCTTCAAACCGAACTCGCAAGCTTCGTTTACGGCCTCTTCAAGCTCTTTCAAAGAGGCGTTTAACATCTTTTTCAGTCTGCTCCTCTCAACTTCAAGATCCTTTATGGAATTGGGAGTTGATTTGAGATTGCTATAAAGCATCGCAAATATGTTGGCATACTTTCCGGTATGAAACTCAACCCACTGAACACCTAAAATCTTCGAAGCTTTAACGGCCTCTTTAGTAGGATCTATAAACAAAGAGACCTCTATCTCCCTCGCTTTCAGATAATGAACCACGCTATCGAGCCTGTCGTAAGCGTAATCGAAATCAAGCCCCCCTTCCGTCGTAACCTCCTCTCTTCTCTCCGGCACTATCGTTACTCTGTGAGGAGAAAGAGAAGCTATATACTCTATAATCTCCGGATCTATCGAACTTTCTATATTTACGGGAAGCTGAGAATTTTCTATAATTCTTTTAACGTCATAATCGTTAATATGTCTTCTATCCTCTCTCAAATGGATCGTTATCTGATCGGCTCCGGCTCTTTTTGCCAATAAAACCGCTTCCAAAGGATCGGGATCGTTAATTTTTCTCGATTCTCTCAAAAGAGCTATATGATCTACATTTACTCCCAATTTCATTGTATAATTCCTTATTTTAAATTTTAGAAATTATATCAAAAAGTGAAGTGAAAAGATGATAGCTCTCGATTTAGGTTCCAACACGCTAAGAGGCGTAAAACTCGACTGCAAAACTTTCGAAAGAGTCAAAGAGTTCGAGAAAATTGTAAAAACGGCGGAAGGAATGCACGAAAGGCCGATCATAAAAAAAGAAACGGCGGATAGGATCATAAAGGCTTTGAAAGAGGCCGAAAAAGTTTTGAATTTCGAAAAAGAGAAAATAATCGCCGTCGCGACCGCCGCATTGAGAATGGCGGAAAACAAAAAAGAGATCATAGAAAAGATAAAAGAGGAGACGGGAATAGAGTTTAAAATAATAAGCGGAGAAGAAGAGGCGAGATTAACGGCCTTGGCCGTGGAAGAGAGATTAAAAAAACTAAATAAAAACGAAAAAAATTTCATAACGGCGGATTTGGGAGGAGGTTCCACCGAAATAGTGATAAAAAACCGAAAAGACCTTCTGATAAAAAGCGTAAACATAGGCATAGTAACTTTCGCACAAAAGTACGAAACCGTAAAAAACATCAAAAAAAACGCCCCGAAAGCTTACGAAAAAGAGCTGAAACCTTTTTTGGAAAAACTTTATAAAGATTACGAAAAACCTACCGTCTTAACCGCAACGGGAGGAACGGCCACCACGATAACCGCATTTTTAAACGATATGTCCTACGGAAATTACGATTACGAAAAAATAAACGGAAAAATCCTCTCCGTAGAAGATATTTCAAAAGCCTTGCACGATCTTTTAAAACTTGACGTAAAAGAGAGAGAAAAGTGGGTCGGAACCGGAAGAGGAGAATTTATCATCGCCGGAATATATCTTCTAATCTCCCTTATAAAAACTTGCGGTTTTTCCGAAATAGTAGTTATAGACGACTCTCTAAGAGAGGGAGCGGCCATAAAAGGATGCAAAGAGGAAGAATTTTGACGAAAGCGTGCGAAATTTTTATTGATATGATAGAAAAAGAGCAGTTTTATAAAGCCCACGAAGTTTTAGAAGAGATATGGTTTCCAAGAAGAAAAACGAAAGACGACGAAACGCTTATCCTAAAAGGCTTTATAAACGCTTCCGTCGCCCTCGAATTGAATAAAAGAGGCAAAAGAGAAAAAGCCTTGAAAGTTTGGAAAACTTATGAAAAATATAAAATTTTGATAGAGACGGAGCCATTTGCCAAAGTAGCGAAAATTTTGGATAATTCCCGCCTGCGACATCTTTTAAAATAGAGCGAGACTTTAAAAGTCTCACTCTTCATATTTGATAATGAGTTTCGGAGCTTTCGAAGGATCGGTATCGAAATCGTAAGCTCTTCTATAACACTCGTCATTGTGCGTACACTCTTTCGACGGCTCTACGAAAAAAGTTACCGGATTTCCCAAACTCCAATCATCTCTTTGAATAACTTTTTCCAAAAGAGATTTAATATCGGGAGTTTTATAAACTTCTCCGTCCTCCCACGGCTCCACGTCCCGCCACTCCACTTTCGCATCCACTTTAAATCTGTTTGATATATCGTATGTGGGACCTTTGGCAAAAGGAGCGGAATCTCCCGTATCTTCGGCAAAAATTTCGAAAGATGTCGGAGTAACTCCTATATCGAAATCTTTTTTCCAAGCCGTAAACTCGATATAAGCCTCCTTAATCTTCGTATCTTTGGAAATATTTACATCTTCGAATCTAAAAGCGGCTCTTATTCTGAATTTTCCGAGATCGTTTTTCAAAATACCCATATCGTCGGCTAAATAATCTTTGGGGATGGATATTCCTCCTCCCGTATATACGTATCCGCTCGTTTCGATCATTTCGAACTCTATCGCGTCGTCGTAAGCCTCTTTTACGGGAACGATGAGAGTCTTCTCAAAAGCGGCCTTAACTATCCTCGTTTTCTCCTCCGCTCTATTATTGGAGAGATCGCTTTCGGAAGTATCGCTTGAAACCTCGGTAACGTCCGTTATCTCTCCCTCTTTCAAAGCCTTCACCGTTAAAATCACCTTAGCTTTTTCCGAAGGATTCAACGAAGAGGCGTATTTGCAAATCACTTCATTTTTATCGTTTTCGCAATCAAATCCTTCTCCGCTAACGCTTACGAAAGATGCCTCTTCGGATATGAAATCCCTCAAAACGACCTTTTCGGCCGCCGCTTCTCCTATATTTTCGATCTCTATCTCATAAACGACATTCTCCCCGATATTTACCGGATCTTTTAAATCCCTTTTTACGACTCTCAAATCGGCTCTCTTTTGAGAAATTTGGGAAGGAGTGAATCTTATATCCGCTTCATAATTTTTATTGCTATAACTTAAAGCCAAAATATCAACCCTGTCTCCGGCTTTCAGCTCAACGCTCTTTTTAACCTCTTTCGCGACTCCCCTTTGAACGTTCCATCTGGTTTCGTCAACCCAAGGAACGAAACATCCCCTCGTGCTAACGGCAAACCACATCGGAAGATCGGATTTCAAGGAGATCTCCAAGGTTCCATCCGTAGCGACCGTAAAATGATAATAGTCTCTCGCTTCCGCGCCCTCTCCGTCTCTATTGGGCCTAATGGTTCCCTCGCCGTAAAAAGAGCCGCTTTCGGCAATCCCGTCAAGAGCCTCTATAACTTCGGAATTCTCGCAATCGTTATTAGGCTCCTCGTCGAACTTCGCGGGAGTTTGGGAATCGTCGTCATCCAAAATCACTCCGACGGCTTCGAAATCTCCCAAAGAAGCGTTTACGGGATTTAAAAGCTTCAGACCGAATTTCTCGTCCGCCTCCTTTTTCGTATCTCCAAAAACGCTCACCGTTATCTCTTTCTCCGTCTCTCCCGGATCGAATTTTAAGCTTCCTTTACTCTCTTCGTAATCCTCCCCGGCTTTAGCGCTTATGTCAAAAGTGGCAAAATCAACTAAAATTTCTTTCTCGAAAGCCCTATCGAGCGTTACGAGAAATTTCATATTCGCCACTCCTTCGTCTCCCTCCGAAATCTCGGCGTCCTTTACGGAAATTTTCGGCAACGCGGCCCCTTGGTCGTCGGGAATAAACTCGACTTTTATATCATAAGTCCTAGGCCACCTGCACATCGCCTTTATATCTACTCTCTGACCGGCCGCAACTTTGAAAGAACGCGTAACGACGGAATTAAACTCTTTAGAAACGTCCCAAACGTCGCATCCGCTCTTTCCTATCCAAAAATACATATTTCCGCTTCCGGTCGCGGTTATTTTCACCTCTCCCGAAGTTCCCGGAGAGAAATGGTAATAATCCATATCGTAATACGGTTTGTTATTCGCTTCGTCCCATTTGGTGGAAACGATCGTTCCTTTTATATCGTAAACGGTATGGGAAACGGCTCCTTCAAGAGCTTTAACCGTTTCCGACTGAGAACAGTTTTCGTTCGGTTCCGTTTCGGCAAAAAGAGACGAAACTCCGAAAATCAAAAAAGAAAACAGAAGAAACTTAACGAACCTTTTCACGCTCCCCTCCTTTTTAAACTTAACTCTTCTACAAGTATAAAACAGTTATTTTTTAAAAAACCTTAATTTGAAAAAATTTTCCGTTATCATCCGCTATATATAGATAATTTTTATCTTTAAATATTCCTTCTTGCTCTTTACCCGGAACCCCAAACTCTCTCAAAAGTTTCATATCTTTCAGTTTATAAACGAAAACCTTATCGTTCGTGTCCGAAAGCACATACAAAAGATCCCTCTTTTTATCGTAATAAAGACCCGAAATATCCACGATATTCATGGGAGCGTATCCATAAGTGCGAACCTTTTCTCCCTTTATCGCAACGAACAAAAGAGCGCTTTTGCCTTTACCTTTATTTTTATAGGATTGATTCGCCACCACGAAACGCTTCCCCTCCTTATCTTCGTATAAAAAAGCGATTCCCTCCAATCCGTTTCCTCTCTTTTTCAAAACTCTCTTTCCGTCAAATTTTTTATCTATTTTATACTCTTTCAAAAATTCGAAATTTTCGGAAAATTTCTCTATTGAAGCCTTTTTCTCCGAAACTATGTAAAAACTCTTTCCGTCGGTCGTAATGCCCTCGTAATCTCCTTTATTTTTAAGTTTAAAATATTTTATTTTCCCATTTTTAAAGATTGCCGCTTTTCCGTTGTCGCTAACGATATAAATCTTGTCTCCCTTCTTAGTAACCCCGGACGGTTCGAATCCGCCTTTTTTCATTTTGTATTTCACGACCTTTTCCCCGAAAATCCCGCTCTTTTTTACATTATTTTCACCGGAACAGCCGATAAAAGAGAGAGATGTTACCACAATACACACAAATACGATTTTTCTCATGGAAACGCCTTTTCAAATTATAATAATTTATTATATCAAAAAAAGTTTACCGCACTTAGCCGCAAACGCTTGACTAAATATATAAAATATATTAGACTCTCCTTTTTATATCAATATTCTGACAACAAATATAATCTTATTAAATTTTCTTTAACAAAACTGTTATACAATATTAAAAGGGAAGTTTACATTGTAAAATAAGAACAAATTAAAAAAATTTACAAAAGGAGAAAAAATGTGGAAAACCTTTGCAGTGGCTATGGCCTTAGCGGGTCTGATGCATGCCGGCAGCATAGTGTATGAAGATGCCGAAAGCGGAGATACCGCAAAATGGAAAGTACTCGACGACACGCCTCCGGGAGCCTCCATAAAAAGAGTGTACGACGAGGAGCTTCAAAGCAACGTCATCGAGTTAAAAGGAGACGGAGAACAAAACTCTTTTCTACTTACGAAAGAGGACGGTTCCCTTTGGAACGATAAAGATCATTTCATCCTCGAATGGAAGCAAAAAAGCGATTCGAGTTTCGTAATATACGTCATGACGAAAACGACCGACGGAAACAGATACATAACTTTTTGCAACTGTTCGGAAGATAGAAAAGTTATAAGATTTTCGGAGCTCTCTTTCGGACTCGGAACGGACGCGGACGACGGTCGGTGGCACACTTTCAAAGTAAATCTCGAAGACAAACTCCACGAACTGATGCCAAATACCGACCTTTTGAGCGTAGAGGGATTAATAGTAAGAGGCAGCGGAAGGTTCGACGACATCATCCTAAGCGACGGGAAAGAGGAACCGGAAGTAACGATTCCCGAATCTCCCGGAAACTTGCAAGTATCAAACTCCACGCCAAACTCCGTAACTTTGACATGGGAGGATTTAAGCGACGACGAAGAGGGATTTAAAATCTTAAGAGACGGAGAACTTATAGCCACCCTCGAAGAAAACGCAACCGAATACACCGATACGAACCTAACGCAAGATACTCTATACACATACGAAATAAAAGCTTTCAACGAAGCGGGAGAGAGCGAAGGAGTTTCCATAGAAGTTCAAACTCCGAAAGAAGTAACGATCCCTTCCGAACCGATTAATTTGGAAGCAGCCGAAGTAAACGCATCCTCCGTTACCATAAAATGGGAGGATACGAGCGACGACGAAAGCGGTTTCGAGATATATAGAAACGATCTTCTGATAGCAACCGTTCCGGCAAACACCACCACATATACGGATAACAACGTAAGCGGCGGAGAAGAGTATCTATACACCGTAAAAGCGGTAAACGAAGCCGGAAAAAGCGAAGGAGTCTCTTTGAGCGTCCAAGTCCCCGAAGAAATATCCATTCCGAAAGCTCCCTCCGATTTAAACGCAACCGAAATAACCTCCGATTCCGTAACTCTTAAATGGAGCGACAATTCCGACGACGAAACCGGATTTAAAATCTTAAGGGACGGAGAAGTCATAGCCACTCTCGACGAAAATACGACGGAATATACCGACGAAAATCTCTCATCCAACACGACTTATACTTATATAGTGGTCGCGATAAACGAAGGGGGAGAGAGCGAAAGCGATCCGATAAGCGTAACCACTAAAGAAAAAATCGTAGAATTAAGCGCTCCGGCAAATCTGACCTTCGCAAATATCACTCCTCACAGCGTCACTCTAATTTGGGAAGACACGAGCGATAACGAAACCGGATTCAAAATTTTAAGAGACGGAGAACTTATAGCGACCGTCGATGAAAACGTAACCGAATATACCGACGACAATCTGACGGCCGCGAAAGAATATGAGTATCAAGTCATAGCCACAAACGGAGAAGTCGATTCCCCGGCGGTATCCGCAAAAGTTAAAACGGATTCCGGAGTGCCGGGAGAAGTAACCGGACTCAAAGCGAAATCCGAAGGATACGAGAGCGTAATCCTAACCTGGAACGATCTACCGGACGAGACCGGATTTAAAATCTTAAGAGACGGAGAAGTCATAGCCACTCTCGACGAAAATACGACGGAATATACCGACGAAAACCTATCTCCCGATACCGAATACGAATACGAAGTGGTGGCGTTTAACGATTACGGAGACTCAAAACCCGCCAAAATCAAAATAAAAACCGGCGAAGATCCGGCAATGACCTACGTAAGGTACCTCTATAACACCGTTTTAGACAGAGAACCGGAAGAAGAGGGATTGAAATACTGGACGAAAAGATTAAAAAACGGAGATAGCGCGGCGGCCGTAGCGAAAGGATTCTTCGTACTAACTCACGAATTGCAAAACAAAAACCTCTCAAACGAAGAGTACGTCAAAAAAATCTACGTTACTCTTTATCAAAGAGAGCCTTTGCCGGGAGAGTTGGCATATTGGAGCAAAATATTGAATGAAGGAATATTAAACAGAGACTTGGTTTTCGATAAGCTCGTATATACCAACGAGTTTATAAAACTCGCAAAATCCTACGACCTAAAACCTTTCGACGAGAACGACATGCTCTATTCGAGAATAGAGAGTCTTTACTATCTGATACTCGGAAGAAAAGGCTCTTACGGAGAGATAGAGTATTGGGTCGAAAAACTAAAAAATAACGAAACCACCTACGAGCAAGTCATAAAAGACTTCTTTTTCTCCAAAGAGTTTAAAGAGAGAAATCTTTCCGACGAAGATTTCGTAAAAGCGGCTTACAGAACGATCCTAAACAGAGAGCCGGAAAAAATGGGTCTTGAATATTGGACGAAAAGACTCCAAGAAGACCTAACGAGAGAAAAACTCATAGACTACATATTCAACTCTCCGGAATATAAATTCATCTCCGACATAAAAGCTTAATCAAAAGCGGGAAAAGTTTCCTTCCCGCTTTTACCTCTTAAATCTTTTAGCTAACAAAGTATAAAATATCCTCCCAAAAAAGGAGGGTCATAAAAATGGAAAAATATTGCATCGTTCAAACTACGACAAACGATAAGGAAACGGCCTTAAAAATTACTTCGAATCTCCTAAAGAAAAAACTCGCCGCATGTATTCAATCCCATACGATAAAAAGCAGTTACAGATGGAAAGGAAATTTGGAAAATTCCGAAGAGATCATTTTAAATATAAAAACCAAAACTTCTCTTTTCGAAAAGATAAAAAAAGAGATAGAGGAAAATCACAACTACGAAACTCCCGAAATCGTATCCGTTCCGATTTTAGATGGAAGCGAAAAATATCTTAAATGGATCGACGAGGAAACGGAATGAAAAACATAGTAATAACCGGTTGCAGTAGCGGAATAGGATTGGAAACCGCTCTTTTTCTCAGAGAAAAAGGGATTAAAGTATATCCGTCGGCGAGGAAAGAAAATGACGTAAAAAAACTTAAGGAGATGGGTTTTGAGGCCTTTCGTCTTGATTTGAGAGACTACGAAAGCATAAAAAATACGATAAAAGAAGTCGTAAAAAGAGACGGAAAAATAGATATATGGTTTAATAATGCGGGATACGGACAACCGGGAGCGCTGGAAGATATAGAAACGAAAGTTTTGAAAGAGCAGTTTGAAACGAACGTTTTCGGTCTTCACGAAGCTACGAGAGAAGTTTTAAAGGTGATGTTAAAACAGGGATACGGCAAAATAATACAGCACAGCTCCGTTTTGGGACTCGTGGCCATGCCTTTTAGAGGAGCCTACAACGCAAGCAAATACGCGGTGGAAGGACTTAGCGATACCTTACGCCTGGAGCTTAAAGAAACGAACGTTCATGTAATTTCGTTAAATACGGGACCGATCGAGAGCAAATTCAGAGAAAACGCAAAAAAAAATCTCAAAAGAAACGTTGACATCGAAAATTCGCGATTTAAAAAGATCTACGAAAAAACTCTAAAAAGCGAAAAAAGCAGCGTTCCTTTCATTCTGCCGGCGTCGGCGGTAGCCGAAACCGTTTATAAAATAATTCTCGCAAAAAACCCAAAACCCAGATATTACATAACCAAAGCGACTTATCTTTTGGGGTTTGCAAAAAGAGTTCTTCCAACTTCGCTTTTGGATCGAATCTTAATCAATTTCTAAAAGGAAAAGTTTGACGAAAGAGAGAGAAGGCGAACTCCTTGCGATTTTACTCTCCGTTTTGGAGGGAATCTTTCCGATATGGTCGATTATCGCCGTAAAAAAGATAGGAGCCGTACACTCATATGCCGGAGGGTTGATTTTCGCGACGATATTCTTTTCGGCTCTCATCTTTTTAAAAAAAAGATTCGACGAATTTTTAAAAAGAGAAGCTTTAAAAGATCTGATACTAACTTCACTCCTTATAACTATTCTCTTTTCTCTTCTCTATATCGGTCTTTCTTACACTACCGCCGCAAACATGTCGGTAATCCTTTTAATGCAGATCTTCTTTTCATATCTATATTTTAATCTTTTCGGAAAAGAGAAGATGGATCCGATCCACTCTTTAGGCGCCCTTTTGATGGGAATCGGCGCTTTGATAGTGCTTTTTCCGGGAGAGTTTAGGATAAATAAAGGAGATCTTCTCATACTTTTAGCGGCCGCAATAGCTCCGATAGCCAATCTATATCAAAAAAAAGCGAGAGAAAAAGTCTCGAGCGAAACCATTCTTCTTTTCAGAACCGTTTTCGCCCTCCCTTTCGTACTTGCTTTCGCCTACTTTTTCGAACCGCCCGTAAAATGGCAAGAATATAAAGAGGTCCTAATCTATCTCGCTTTAAACGGCCTTTTGGTTTTAGGATTCGGAAAGATCTTATGGGTGGAAGCTTTGCACAGAATATCGGTAACGAAACTAAGCGCGATGGCTTCTTTCATACCTCTTTTCACCCTCGTTTTTGCTTACGCATTTTTAAACGAAATCCCGACTCCTCTTCAAACCTTCGGAGCTTTCGTAATAATAGCCGGAAGTTTCCTTATCACTCGTCCTCGATAAAAGCTTTCTGAGTTATCTCCTCTTCCTTTTCGTCGTAAGCTTTTATCTTATATCCCTCTTTGGCTCTTCCCTCTTCCAATTCGAAAATCACCATTTGAAAAATCTTCCGACAGTCGTCGGGAACTTCGAATCTCGAAGGAAGCCCGGTTAGAAATCTTCTTACGATAGGTTCGCTTTTAACTCCTATGATGTTGTCTCTACACCCGGTAAGTCCCACGTCCGTTACGTAAAAAGTTCCCTTTTCTATCAAAAGATCGTCCGTTCCTATATGGGTATGCGTACCTAAAATAGCGCTAACCTTCCCTTTTAGCATTTCCATCAAAGCTCTCTTCTCACTCGTAGCTTCCGCATGAAAATCTATGATCACGTTTTTTACGCCTTCGCTCCTTATCCTCTCGACCTCCTCCTTTATATCTACGAAAGGATTGTTAACGGGGGGCATCGTAAAGTATCCCATCAAGTTTATAACGGCTACTTTTTCCCCGCACACCTCAAATATCAAACTCCCTCTTCCCGGTACGCCCTTGGGATAGTTAAGAGGTCGTAAAACGGGCTCTTTATCCAAAAGGGAAATAATCTCCTTTTTGGCCCAAGTATGATTTCCTCCCGTCATCGCGTCTATTCCGGCATCGAAAAGCTCGGCCGCGTGATTTGGCAAAAGACCGCTTCCGTGCGAAACATTTTCGGTATTGGCTATTACGAAATCTATCTTATGTTTTTCTCTAACTCTTTTTAAGTGTCTCCTTATCATATCTCTTCCGGGTTTTCCGCAAACGTCCCCTATAAATCCTACTCTCAAAAAATCTCCTTTCTATTTTTTCTTCTTTTTCTCTTCCTCAACGAGTTTATGAAGTTTCGCGTCCTCCAAAAAACCGGAAGGCAAAAGCTCAACGTCTCCGGCCTTTTTTAAAGATTTCGCCATCAAAAGAAAAAGCACGCTCCCGAAAGGGAGAGCCGTCACCGCTCCTCCAAATCCCATTCTCGCAAGATCTTTAAGCTGTTCTTTTATAAATTCTCTCTCTTCCTCCTTTTTATCCTTTTTGGCAAGAAGCTTTATCAAAAGCTTCGTCTCCTCAAGTTCTATATAACCGCCCTCTTTTATCTTTTTGAAAATCTCGTCGATTCTGTTTTTCATCTAATCCTTTCTTCTTAAAAAAGAGAGAATCGTATCCAAAATATCGTCGTCGTCTTTGCTTCTGGCTTTCAAATAAACCTTCTCCCCGTTTTCGTAAAGCACGGTAATATTCTCTTTATAATTGGATAGAGATTTTATCCCTTTCCCTATCGCCAAGATTTTTATTAAAATTATATCCAAAAACTGTTTGGTCAAAATATCCGGCTTTCCGAATCTGTCTATCATCTCATCCTCTATTTCGTAAACCTCCTCAACGCTTTCGCATCTGCTAAGACGCCTATAAAGTTCCAGCCTTAACCTGTCTTCGTTTATATAATCCCCGCTTATTAAAGCGCTGACGGAGAGTTTTATATCGACCTCCTTTTTCTTAACGGGAGCTTTGTTTAAAAGTTCGTTCACGCTCTCTTCAAGCATTTTCAGATAAAGAGAGTATCCTATGTTTTTTATGTGACCGCTTTGAGCCTCTCCTATAATATTTCCCCCTCCCCTTATCTCAAGATCGTGATAAGCCAAAACCGAACCGCTTCCGAGATAAGAATTCGACTCCAAAGCTATCAATCTTCTTTTGGCAACCTCGCTCAAACCCTCCTTATCGTTTACCAAAAAGTAACAATATCCCCGCCTGTTGCTTCTTCCGACTCTTCCTCTCAATTGATGAAGATCCGCCATCCCGAAATTTTCGGCTCCTTCAACGATAATCGTATTGACGTTGGGAAGATGGATGCCCGACTCTACGATAGAAGTCGAAAGCAAAACGTCATACTCTCCGCTTTCGAATTTCAAAAGCTCTTTTTCCGTTTGAGAAGCCGTTATCTTAGAGTGCAAAACGAGTATCTTCAAACCGGGAACTATCTCCGAAATCTCCCTCTTTTTATCCTCTATGCTCGCTATTCTGTTATGTATGTAAAATATCTGCCCGCCTCTTCTTTTCTCTCTTAAAATAACCTCTTTTACAAGCCTTTCGTCATACTCCTTAACGAAAGTTCTAACGTCCTGCCTCTCTTGCGGAGGAGTCAATATCTGAGAATAGCTCTTTATGGAGGATAGAGCCATGTTCAAACTTCTCGGAATCGGAGTGGCGCTCATAGAGAGTATATGAACGTCGGTTCTTAAAGCTTTAAGTTTCTCTTTCTGCTTGACTCCGAATTTATGCTCTTCGTCTATCACGACAAAAGCCAAATTTTTAAACTCGACTCCCAAAAGGGCGTGAGTTCCGACACAAACGTCTATCTCTCCCTCTTTCAGCCCTTTAAGTATCTCTCTTTTCTCTTTTGCGGAAGTGAATCTGTCGAGTTTGGCTATCTTAACCCCGAAAGGAGCGAGTCTCTCTTTTAAGGTTTTATAATGCTGAGCGGAAAGAAGAGTCGTGGGAACTATAAAAGCAGACTGATATCCGCTTAGTTTGACGGCTAAAATCGCATTCATCGCCACTTCCGTTTTACCGAAACCCACATCAGCGCTTAAAAGCCTGTCCATAACCTTTCCGCTCGCAAGCTCGTCAAATATCTCCTCTATAGCCCTCATTTGATCGGCGGTATATTCGAAACCGGCGCTTTTTTGGAAAATCTCTATCTCTTCAAAATCGCTTCCGATCTTAAAACCTTCCGAAAGCTCCCTTTTAGCGGCTATCTCCACTATCTCTTTGGCTATTTCGAAAAGTTTCGCTCCGACTTTGGCCTTTTGTTTCATAAAAGAGTTTTTTCCGAGCTTGTCAACCGTTACCAAAGAGCCTTTATCTCCGATATATCTATCTATAACGTCCAAATTTTCAACGGGTATCAAAAGCCTATCCTCTCCCTGATAGGCTATCGTAACGAAATCCTTTTTAGCCCCCAAAACCGTAGTTTGCGTAAGTCCTTTGAAAATTCCTATTCCGTGAGTTTCGTGAACGACGTAATCTCCCGGTTTAAGCTCGTCAAGAAGAAGTTTGGAGGCCCTTTTTCTCCTCTTTTTAACTCTTTGGTTTAAAGAGACTATAACCTCCCTATCCCCCAAAACGTTAACTATCCACTCTTTAAAAAGAGGCTTGAACTTTATCTCTTCATCCAGGGATATTCGTTTCAAAACCGCCTCGTTTTTGGCTATGACGGTAATATTTTTATCTTTGTGGTATCGCAGAAAGGAGTTTAAATCGATCGGTTCTATATCTTTATAAATCTTTTCGCGAGGCAAAACCGAAACGGATAAAAACTTCTCCTTCAAATCATCGGGAGCGTTTTCAAAAGAGAACATCTCTTCCAAAACGCCGTCCATCTCTTTTACGAATCTCGCCTCGAACTTATCCAAATAATTTTCGCTTTTATCTCCAAGCGCCCAAAGGCCCAAAGAGGCTATATCCTTAAAAAAACTGTCGCTATCGAAATTTTCGCATCTTTTTAAAACCTCGCGATAATCCTCCTCCTCAAATCCGAAATAAGCGGGAATTATCTCTATCTCCTCAAGCTCTTCCTTAAAGCTCTTTTGAGTTTCGCACTCGAAAACTCTTATGCTTTCAACTTCCGTATCGAAAAAAGAGATTCTGTAAGGATTTTCGGCGTTTATCGGGTATATATCGACTATATCTCCCCTAAAAGAGACCTCTCCCTTTTCCTCGACTATATCGACGAAACTATATCCCCAACGATAGAGCATCTCCTTAAACTCGCCCAAATCGATCTCTTGAGCGAAAGAGATTTTCATCCTCTTAAAAAGCTCTTTCTTAGGAAGCGGAGTCGTTAACGTTCTTACGGGAGAGATCAGTATCTTTTTTTTCGAAGAGGAGAAATTGTAGTCGTTTAAAACAGAGAGTAAAGAAAAAAGCTCCTCCTTGTAAACTCTCAGATCGCTTCCGAAAGAAGCTCTCAAATCGGGCAACGCAAAGCTTTCATATCCCAAAAAAGAGGCAACGTCTTTAGCTAAAAGCGCCTCTTTTTCGTTTTCGGATATTAAAAGCTCACAATATGAATTTTTTAAAAACTCATATATGCGAGCTTGCAATATAAAAACCTTTCAACCGGTAAGTCCTTAAATTACTGAACTTTGGCTTTGACTTTTTTATCGGATATGACGGAGGTTTGAGTTCCCTCTTTTTTGGTTTTGCTCTCTCCCTCAAAATATCCGCTTTGCTCTATAACAAGCTGTCTTGCCAAAACTTTCCCTATATATCTTCCTCCCGCAAGTATCTCTACGGTATCGCAATCGGCGTTTCCTTCGAAAGAACCGCTTATAATCATCTTGTCCGCTTTCAAATCGGCCCTAACCATACCTTTGGAACCTATCGTAACGACATTGTTGGAGACGATCGTTCCGGTAACCTCTCCGTCTATGTGAAGTTTGGTATTAAGTTCGAAATTGCCTTCTATTTTCGCTCCTGACGCGATGACCGTCGTTTCCGACGACTGGGTTTGTTTTTTTGTAGTGCTTGCAGATTTTGCTGCAATCGCAGGAACAGGTCTTGCTGGTGTTTTATTGCTTCTACCAAAGAATGCCATGGTACTCTATCCTCCTTTTTAAAGATTTCATCGAAATTTATTATATTCCATCTTACGAAATTGATAGGATTTAAGATCCTCCCCAAAAACCTAACTTCGTAATGAAGATGAGGTCCCGTCGATCTTCCGCTGTTTCCGAGATATCCAATTATATCACCTTTTTTAACGAAATCCCCAACTTTCACCTTTAAATTTTTAGTAAGGTGGGCGTAAATGGTTTCAAACCCGTAATTGTGGGCTATTTTTATAACGTATCCGTAACCTCCTCTATTAAAACCGGCGGAAGTTACTATACCGTCCGCCGGAGCTCTGATCGGAAGTCCTATCTTACCCGCAAAATCGAGCCCGTGATGAAATTTCCTCTTATGAAAAATCGGATGTATTCTCCATCCGAAACCGGAAGTTATATGAGCTCCCCTAACCGGATAACCTTGCGGGATGGAATTTAAAATAACCTTTCTTTCGTTGGAGGAGATTTTCAAAAGCTCGAGTCTCTTCTCAAGATCCTCTCCGGCAACCTTTTTGGCCGGTTTAAGACCTATAAGCTCCTCTATATCCTCCACTTTGTCCCGAATATTTTCAAACTCCTCGGTCTTTTTGGCTATCTGCTCCTCCAAAACTCTCTTTTCTTCTTTCAGTTTGGCCTCTTCGGCGGCTATCATCTCTTTTTTCTTTTCCAAAGTCTCCACTTCATGCATCAAAAAATTTATAAGATAAAAGCTGCTTCCGACGACCAAACCTATAAAAACCAAAAAATAGACGATAAATTTCTTTACCGCCTGATGAACTTCATAATGCTTCGTCCCGTTTATATCGGAAACGGTGATTGTGAGTTTATTTCTCATTCATAGCCTTCAAAAAAGCCTCCGCCACGGAAAAAGAGCCGAAAACCAGATACTCTTCCTCCTCTTTTATCCCATCAAAATATCCAAATTCCAACGAGAGGCTTTTTAAAGTTTTTTCCATATCCTCTTTTTCGGCCGCTCTTTCGTTTCGGATATCGATTATTTCAACCCTCTTAACGACGGGTTTTAAAATTTTCAAAACCGAAAAATAATCCTTATCGGCGAAACTGTTATAAACCAAAACCACTTTTTTCCCTAAAAAGTGCTCTCTCAAAGCTTCCGCGGCCGAAGGATTGTGTCCGACGTCTATCGTAACGTTTTTTTTAAACTTTTGACATCTGCCGAAAATCTTTACCCCCTTTAGTTTATCTAAATCGACCTTAAGTCCTAAAAATTTAACCGCGGATAGGGCTAAAGTCAAATTAGACAGAAAAAAAGAGGGTAATTTTTCTTTTTTAATAAAAAGACCTGATAATATTAACTCATCGTAAGTTAAAAAACGATTATACGGATAAACGTTAAAATTCTTTTCCAAAGAGATTTCGAAAGCCTTTCCGTAAACTTCGGCATATTTTTGCATTCCCACGATAAGGTTTTTTTTAACCGCCCCTACTTTCGAAGAGGTTATCTCCTCTATCGTATTTCCCAAAAACTCCTTATGATCGTAATCGACCGAAGTCAAAAGAGTAAGAACGCTTTCAAAAACGGCCGTTGCGTCATACTCTCCCCCCAAACCGGCTTCCAAAACGATATAATCGCACTCTTGCATAAGCAAAACGGCCAAAAGAGTGGCATATTCGAAGTAGGAAAGTTCGTTTGCGTCTTTTTCTCCCAAAACGGATAAGAGCTTTTCATGAGCCTTCTGCAAGGAAAGATCGTCTATCTCTTTACCGTTTATCCAAATACGCTCGTTAAATCTTAAAACATGCGGAGAAGTATAGTGTCCGACCTTAAAACCGCTTTTATAAAGATAAAAGGCCAAAAATCTTCCGGTACTGCCTTTTCCGTTCGTTCCGACGATATGAATTATCTCGGGCAATCTGAAATTGTCTTTTATCTTACGCCAAACTCTCGGCATTCTTTCGTAATCTATCTCTTTATAAAAGAGAGGCTTTTTATTTAAAAACTCTTCTACTTTCATCCGAATTCCGGCATTATTTTATTTCTTCCGGCCGCCTTGGCTTTATACAAAAGTTCGTCGGCGGCATTTAAAGTCTCTTCCAAACTTCTATGATCCTTTCTTTGGCTTACTCCGCCGCTTATAGAGACGTAAATACGCTCGTTTTTATAAATAAAACGGTTGGATTTAACCAACAGTCTCATTTTATTAGCAAATTTAATGGCTCCCTTCAAATCCACGTTGGGAAGTATAACCACAAACTCCTCTCCCCCGTATCTTCCGACTATATCGACTTCTCTTGCGTTTTTTCTGAAAAGTTCCCCTATCGTTTTTAAAATCACGTCTCCCGCGTCATGACCGTAAGTGTCGTTTATAATTTTAAAGTAGTCTATATCGAAAAAACACACCGAATAGTTGGTTTTATATCTCTTGTAGCTCTCCTCGGCCTTATGCATCTCTTCGTCAAGCCCTCTTTTTGAAAGAGTGGAGGTTAAAAAGTCTATCTTTATCTCTCTTTTTGCGAGCATCAAGGCTTTCTCAAGCTTTTTCACTCTCGTATAAAGCTGTTTTATAATCTGTTTATGATTTTCCATCTTGTTGGAAAGACTCTCGGTCTCTATCTCTAAAGATTGGGCTATTTTTAAAAGCTTCTTTTGAATCGCCTCCAAAGAGCTTTCTTGAAAGTCGGTATTTTTTATATCGTTCTTTATCTTTTTGATCTTTTCGTTGCTTAAATTGCTCTTTTCTACAAGCTCTATAATTTTAAAAGAGATATCCTGCAAAAGAGAGTTCAAAACCGCAACCTTCTCCCTCACCTTATCCTTATCGAGCTGTTTTCTTCTTTTGATCATCTTTTTCAAATCTTCCAAAAAGCCTTCCGCCGTCAAAGATTCGGGAGAATTTTGCAGCTCGTAAGAGATTACGGCAAGCTCGTCGTCAACTTCCGAAGCTATGGAAGGAGTCAAAGAAGCTATCAGTATGGGAGCGAGTTTCGAGAGAGACTCTTTTATCCTCTCTTCGCATCCGTTTTCAAAACACTCTACAAGCTCGTTTACCATGGTTTTCAAATCTTCCTTATCAACTTTGCAATAAGGATCGAGCTTGTTTAAATAGGAGTCGTCGTAAGAGGTAACGAAATCGAACCATTTATCCTTTATAAGCTCTATAGACTCCGTATCCACCGTATAGCTTATTCTGTCCATAGATATCTGAGCCAATTCCGCCGCCTCTTTATCGTGCAAAAGAGTAACGGCTTGAAGAATTCTTTTTATCAAAAGGCTAAGCTGTTTTATATGCGCCGAAGATTCGAGTTTATTGACTCTGTTTATATAGGCTATCAAAAAAGCGAAAAAATCGTCAATGTTTCTTATTGAGAATTTTTTAGCCTCGTTTTGAATCACCGGATCGAGTTTTTTCAGATATTTCTCAAGCTTTTGACAGTCCTCTACTATAAAACCTCTCTTTTTCGCAACGAAACAGAAAGCCTTAAAATAGTTCTCCGGCGTTAAAAGCTCGTAATTTTTATTGATAATCTCGATAGCCTCTTTAGCAATCTCATTTACCGTCATATAAAAGTCCCTCTACGGCGATTTTAGAAATAAACTCGTCAATCGCCTTTTTTGAAGCGTTTTTAATGGCTTCGAATCTTTTGGTATCGGAGATGACGCTGTTTGATTCTATCGGGAAAGCATACTCTCCGGTTGTAACTATCGTCTTTTTTCCCTTCAAACTTTCATATTCGGTGCTTAACTCCACGCGAGTGTTGTAAGCGGTTACGAAACCGTTTCTATCGTAGCGTATAGGCTCGAAAAGAACTTTTTTAAGTTTAAGACGGAGTTTTACTTTAGCGTCCTTCTTGCTCGTAAGTCTTGCGTGAAAGCGGCTTACCAAAACGTCGTTTATGGCGTCTTTTATCAAAACCGTATTTTCGGGATCTTCCAAAGAGGACTCGACATCGACGAAAACGGACTCTCCGAGCGCCTCTTTGGAGTATGAAGAGACGGGCTTGTATCCGCACCCGTAAAAAGAGAGAATTATCACAAGTATCAAAGCTCTTATAAGCATGAAAACGGCCTTTAAAGTTTCGGTCACTTATTTTAACATAAGTAACCGAAAACTTTCATCATCTATTTGACGACGAAATTAACGAGTTTTCCGGGTACATAAATTTCTTTAATTAAATTTTTACCCTCCAGCCATTTTTTAACTTCTTCTTTGCCCAAAGATAAAATCTCATCTTTGCTCATATCTTTGGGAACCTCCATATCTCCCCTTTTCTTGCCGTTTACGCTCACTACGATCGTCATCGTATCCTCTTTGAAAACCTCCTCTTTCAAAGGAATCTTTCCGAAATTCTTAAGATCGAAAAGCTCCTTGCTTATCTCCCAGCAGATATGAGGAATGACCGGCTCCAAAACGTTTGTGAGTATATAATATCCCTCCGTCCAGACATCTTCGTTATTTTGAGCGCTTAAAGCGTTCAGAGCCTCCATCGAAGCGGCTATCATCGTATTGAAAGCGTAAGTAGAGGCGTAAACTTCGTTATATTTTTTCAAAGCTTCGTAAACTTTCTTTCTCGCAAACTTCTCCTCCTTGCTTAAAGAGGAGTGATCTATATCCAAAAGAGAGTCGGTTTTTTTCGCAAAACGGCTTCTGTCGGCAAATCTCTTTATAAATTTATAAGCACCTTCGACCGCATTATCGTTCCACTCTATCTCTTTGGTGGGAGGAGCGGCGAAAAGGATAAAAAGCCTCGCCGTATCGGCTCCGTATTTCTCTATCAAAAAGTCCGGATCTACGATATTGCCTTTCGATTTGCTCATCTTCGCGCCGTCTTTTAAAACCATCCCTTGAGTCAAAAGTCTCTCGAAAGGCTCGTCCACGTCCACATATCCCAAATCTCTCATCACTTTCGTAAAAAATCTCGAATACAAAAGGTGCAAAATGGCGTGCTCTATCCCTCCTATGTAGTGATCCACGCTCATCCAATAATCCACGCTCTCCTTATCCACGACCTTTTGCTCCCAATATTTTTTGGGAGTGGCGTATCTTAAAAAATACCAACTGCTCTCTACGAAAGTATCCAAAGTGTCCGTTTCTCTAACGGCGTCTCCCCCGCATTTGGGGCATTTTACATATTTCCAAGTGGGATGCTTCTCAAGAGGATTGCCCTCTCCCGTTATCTCGACGTCTTCGGGCAAAGTTACGGGCAGCTGATCGAGAGGAACCTCCACGATCGAACACTTTTTGCAATGAATCAAAGGTATCGGAGTTCCCCAATATCTTTGTCTGCTGATTCCCCAATCTCTAAGCTTGTAGTTGATAACTTTCTTGCCCAAACCCTTCTCTTCGAAAAGTTTTATAATCTTGTTTTTAGCCTCCCTACTATCCATACCGTCGAAACCGTCGGAATTTATCATAACTCCGGGTTCGGTAAAAGCAAAACTTCTATCTATCTCTCCCTCTTTAGGTTTTATTACGTATTTTACGGGCAGATCGTACTTTTTGGCAAATTCGAAATCCCTTTCGTCATGAGCCGGAACGCTCATAACCGCTCCGCTTCCGTACTCTACGATGACGAAATTGGCTATCCATACCGGAATCTTTTCGCCGGTTAAAGGATGAACGGCGTAAAGTCCCGTAAAAATTCCCTCTTTCTCTCGGCTTCCTCTTTCTCTCGGAGGAACGGCTTGCATCCTCTTTATCTTCTCTTTGGTCTCGTTATCCAAAAGATCGCTTTTTAAAAGCTTGAGAACTATTTCGTGTTCGGGAGCCAAAGCCGCATAAGTAACTCCGTAAATCGTATCGGCTCTGGTCGTAAAAACCTTAAAACCTTTTATCTCTCCGCCGAGCTTCTTAGCGCTCTCTCCGTCCAAAGGAAACTCAAACTCCAGCCCTTCGCTCTCTCCGATCCAATTTCTTTGCATCGTTATAACTTGGGAGGGCCACCCTTTTTCAAGCTTTTTAAGATCATCCAAAAGTTCTTTGGCGTAATCGGTAATTTTCGCAAAGTATTGAAACATCTCTTTTTGCACGATGGGATTGTCGCATCTCCAGCAGCACCCCTCTATAACCTGCTCGTTCGCCAAAACCGTATGGCAGGTTTCGCACCAATTAACGAGAGATTTTTTTCTATATATAAGACCTTTTCGCCACATCTCCAAAATAATTTTCTGCTCGTGTTTGCTGTAAATCTCGTCGCAAGTGGCGAATTCCCTCTCCTTGGAAAAAGAGAGTCCCAGCGAATCGAACTCTTTTCTCATATAGTCTATATTTTCGTAAGTCCACTTTTTAGGGTGAACCTTATGCTTTATAGCGGCGTTTTCGGCGGGCATTCCGAATGCGTCCCATCCCATCGGATGAAGAACGTTAAATCCCTCTTTTCTAAAATATCTCGCAAAAGCGTCGCTTATGGTATAGTTTCTCACATGTCCCATATGCATTCTTCCGCTGGGATAAGGGAACATGCTAAGGACGTATTTCTTAGGAAGGGTTTTATCCTCCTTAGGTTCGTAAAGTCCGTTTTGAATCCAAAATTTCTGCCATTTCTTTTCTATCTCTTTAGGCTTATACTCCATCGTTCCCCTCTGATTTAAAATTCTTCTTTGCTTTTTGCCGCTTCTATCAAAACAAGAGCCATCGAAAACACGTTGGCAACGACCGCTCCTATCGCCAAAGCTATCGCGGCTTTCATATTGCCGCTAAGCTGAACGTATAAAAATGCGGGGATAAGGTGAAGATCGGCCACGAGAGAGCTTGCAAAAAGCTCCGCGGCTAAGATATTTTTAACTCC
>CAZPVZ010000196.1:0-6371 GCA_964590185.1 uncultured Campylobacterales bacterium | reverse complement strand
TTCCACTTGATCAAGCATATCGTTTATTCCCCAAGCAACGTTAAAAAGAACGTGATCGTCGGGAATGTTCGTTACTCTATGAGAAAGATTTCCCGATCCCGCATTCGTCAACACGTCCCTTATCTGCCTTATTAGAGGATCTTCGAAAATCTTATCGCAAGCTCCCTCCGAATTTCCCGGAATGAACAAACCTATAATCCCCAAAATCCCAACCGCCCCGGCGGCCGCGTAATTTCCCGTCACCAAAAGATATACGGCCGAAATGAAAGTGGCCGACAAAAATATCAGCGTCTGCTTATTGTTGAAGGCCGAGAATAAACTGGTCATAATTCAATCCCTTCTTTTTTAGTATTTCGTTTAATTTTTTCTGAGAGGAATCCACCCCTCCCCTTTTTTCCTCCTCCAAAAGCTCTCTATAAAGAGAAGGAATAATCTCCATAGCCTTTTGACTGGGTTTTCTTCTAACGGAGTGAAAGTCTCTTATATTTCCTTTCTCGTCCAAAGTCGCCGTTACGTTTGCAAAAACCCAATAATACGAACCGTCTTTGGAAAGATTTTTCACGTAAGCGAAAATCTCTTTTTTGCTTCTTATCCTCTCCCAAAGCAATTTAAAAACTACTTTGGGCATATCCGGATGTCTTACTATAGAGTGCGGCGCTCCCAAAAGTTCGTGCTCTTCGTATCCGGACAGTTTAATAAATATTTTGTTTCCGTATATGATCCGTCCTTTCAAATCGGTTTTGGAGACGATAAAATCGTTTTTATCGATCACTCTCTCGTTGTTATTAGGAATCGGTTTTTTCATCTTTTCCTCTCCGTCATTTCTGTTTGTATTTTATAAAATCGGTTATAAATAAAATTATTTTAGGATTGAAAAAATTATTTTTTATATACTCCCTATTAATCTTTTTTTGTTATGATAAATATAACTGTTGCGAAAGGAGAAAAGACCATGAAAAGGAAAAAAAGAACGACCCCTCCCAAATACAAAGGTTTAAGCTTTCAAGAAGCAAAAAAACGCCTTGACAAATACGGAGAAAATACGATTCCGGAATACAAAGAATCCCTATTGCACAGGATTTTCAGAAGATTTTGGGGACCGATACCGTGGATGATAGAGATAGCCGCCGTATTAAGCGCGCTCGTTCACAAATGGGAAGATTTTACGATTATTTTAATAATGCTTTTCGTAAACGCCGGATTGGATTTTTATCAAGAGCACAAAGCTCTAAACGCCATAGAAGCGCTCAAGAAAAAACTCGCTAAAAAAGCTCTCGTCTTAAGAGAAGGAAAATGGACGGAGATAGAGGCTAAATATCTCGTCCCCGGAGATATCATAAAAATAAAGATAGGAGACATCATCCCCGCAGACGTAAAAATACTTGAGAGCGAATATCTTCTTATAGATCAGTCCGCTTTAACGGGCGAAAGCCTCCCGGTAAGCAAAAAGATAGGAGACGAAGCGTACTCCAACTCCATCATAAAACAGGGAGAAGCGATAGCCGAAGTTACCAAAACGGGTCTTAACACCTACTTCGGAAAAACGGTCAAACTCGTAGCGAAAGCTAAAGAGAAACAAAGAAGCCATTTTCAAAGAATGGTCATAAACGTAGGCAATTTTCTAATCGTTTTAACGGTCGTTTTAGTATCCATCATCATCTTCTACGGAATTAAAAGAGGAGAACCGATATTCGATCTTTTGGAATTTTCTCTCGTTTTAACCGTTTCGGCCATTCCGGTAGCTCTTCCGACCGTTTTGACCGTGGTAATGGCGGTAGGAGCTTTGAAGCTCGCAAAAAAGCAGGCCATCGTCTCCAGACTCGCGGCAATAGAGGAGATGGCTGGAATGGACATCTTATGCTCCGATAAAACCGGAACTCTAACCCAAAACAGAATGAGCGTCGGAGAGCCTTATATAAGCGAAAACGAAACGGTTGAAAATCTATTTAAGTTCGCCATATTGGCAAGCAGAAAAGAGAATAACGATCCGATAGAAAAACCTCTTTTCGAATGGGCCGAAAAGCACTCTTTAAAAATTCCCTCTTTCAAACTCGAAAAATTCATCCCGTTTGATCCTATCAGAAAAAGAACGGAAGCTACGGTTAGGATAAACAACAAAGTTTTGGTCGTAACGAAAGGCGCTCCGCAGGTAATTTTGGAGCTTTCCGATCTGAATAAGGAGGGAAAAGAGAAAGCTTACGAAAAAGTGGAGGAGTTTGCGAAAGACGGTTTCAGAACTTTGGGAGTGGCCTACAAAGCTCCCAATGAAGACAAATTTCACTTAGTAGGGCTTATTCCTCTCTTCGATCCTCCCAGGGAAGATAGCAAAGAGGCGATAGAAGAGTCCCGCAAAAACGGAGTTGAAGTAAAAATGGTTACGGGAGACAACGTAGCCGTGGCAAGATACATCGCCAAAATACTCGGAATAGGAGAAAACATCTACTCCATAAGAGAACTTAAAAACGAAACTCATGAAGAGTATATAATTTTGGCCGAAATCATCTCCAAAGCTCTCCTAAAAAGCATGAATCTAAGCGACGAAGAGATCAAAAGGAAAACGGATCAGATAGTAAATCTCGTAAAAAAAGAGATAGGAGAGAGACTCATAAAAGGCAGCGTAAAAAGGCACGAGAGCGAAATCATAAAAATCATAGAAGAAGCGAACGGATTTGCGGAAGTGTTCCCCGAGGATAAATATTTCATAGTTGACGAGCTGCAAAAAAGAGATCATATAGTGGGTATGACGGGAGACGGAGTAAACGACGCGCCGGCTCTTAGAAAAGCGGACGTGGGAATAGCCGTAAGCCAAGCTACGGACGCCGCGCAGGCTGCGGCGGACATCGTTTTGACCGCTCCGGGACTGAAAGTCATAGTGGATGCGATAAAGGAGGCGAGAATAACCTTCGAGAGGATGAAAAGCTATACGATTTTCAGAATAGCCGAAACGATAAGAATCATATTTTTTATGACGCTATCGATCGTAATATTCAACTTTTATCCGATTACGGCTTTGATGATAATCGTTTTGGCTCTCTTAAACGACATACCCATCCTCGCAATAGCTTACGACAACACCAAAATAAGAAAAAAACCCGTAAGATGGGATATGCACGAGATGCTTATTTTATCAAGCTGGCTCGGAGTTGCCGGAGTTTTAAGTTCGTTTTTAATATTTTACATAATGATGGTTTATTTGAAAGCTCATCCGGAAAGCGCCGCTTTTCTTCCGCACGTACCCCAATGGGTCGATATGAAAAATCCCGAGAGTTATCTCGGTTTCGTTCAATCCGTATTTTTCGCCAAATTGGTCGTAGCCGGACACGGCACCATCTATAACACCCGCATAGACGACTGGTTCTTTAAAAAACCTTTTCCGAGCCTGACTCTTTTTAACGCGACGATGTCAACCGGAATCATAGGAACGGTCATAGCGGTTTACGGATTCGATCTAATGACTCCGATAGGATGGGAGTGGGGAATCTTCATATGGATTTACGCAACCTCTTGGTTTATCTTTAACGATATGGTAAAAATGGCCGTATTGAGATATTACAGAAAGGTAAAAGGAATAGAAATAATATAATTAAGACAAAATGAGGTCGAAGAGCTTTCGTCTCGCTCTTAGGCCCCATTTACCCGAAAACTTTTTCGCTCACAAAAAGCGCAAATCCCATGACGGAAAGCGTCAAAAGAAAAAAGTAGCTTAGTTTAACTCCGAGTCCGTATCCTCCGAGCACATAAACCACGGCGAGTTTAACCAAAGAGTTCGTAACGGAAGCTATGACTATCCCGTTCATAGAGGCTATTAACGATAACTTCCCGTCTTTGGCAAGCTGACTTAAAGATAGAGTAATGGCGTCAACATCGGTTATTCCGGAGAGAAAAGAGACTATGTAAACTCCTATGTTTCCGTATCTCGTTTGAACGAAAGCTACGGCTCCGTAAATTACTCCGAAAATGAACCCGAACTTCAAAGCCTCGCTAAGCTGAAGAGGATTTTTCGAAATGGATGGATTTTCGAAACTAATATCCGCGGAAACGGAGTGTTTGTAAAGATAGTAACTAAACAAAAGTCCCGTCAAAGCCGCTCCCAAATACGCGGGCATAAGACGAAACGCAAGATTTTGATTTATGACGAAAGCTTCGAAAAGAACTCTTATATACATAAAAGTGCAGGCTATCGCTATGCCTCCGGCATAATTATTTAAAAGCTCGTATCTTTTATCGAACATTTTGGAAAGAGATATCGATACCGCGGTCGAAGATATGAGTCCGCCGGCCGCTCCGGTTAAAAACACGCCGTGTTTTTGTCCTAAAATCTTAATGGCTACATATCCCACAAAAGAGATAGCCGCTATTATAACCGCCATCAGCCAAGTTTTATAGGGATTGAAAAGCTTATAGGGACCGACCATCTCATCGGGCAAAACGGGAAGAATGATAAAACTCATAACCAAAAGTAAAATCACGGCGTTAATGTCCGCAGAGTCGATACGCGCCTCCATGCGTCTGAGTCTCGGCTTCATTTCGAGCAAAACTATAATCAAAACTCCTATGAAAACGGCGTAATTTTCAAGCTTAAACCATACCATAAGCCCGAGAAAAAAAGTAATTACGGCGCTTATGTGAGTGGTCATACCCCACTTTTTCAAGCCACTCGCTTTCAAAGCGTAAGCGACGGAAAATAAAAATATAAACATTGCGGTTACCAAAAGGGAAAAATAGGGAATATACTTCCCGAGCCATCCGGCAAGATAACCGCTTAAAGAGATCATCGCAAAAGTCCTGCTCCCGGCAAAAGCCTTCTCTTGCGTATGCATATAGGTTAAACTTCTTTGCATCCCTATCAAAAAACCCAAAATCAAAACGAGGATCAAAGATTTAACTATCTCATAATCCATACTGCTCCCCTTTTACAAACTCTTCTCTCCATCTGCCCGCGATAAAAGAGAAAATAAACGGAACCGCTATCGTGGAAACGGAAGCCGACGCGACCAAAGCGGTAAAAAGCCTAACGTCTATCAAAGAGGCTTCAAAAAGAAGCTTCGCTACGATAATTCCCGTAGTAAGCCTCGCGTTCAATCCGACTCCTATAGTCAAAGCCTCTTTCAAAGAGATTTTTTTCAAAGGAACCATTATCAAAATTCCGAACATCTTTCCGAAAAAAGCGGCTAAAAAAATCAAAACGGCAAGGAGAGGTTCGTTGAATAATCCTTTCAAATCAACACTCATTCCTATCCATAAAAAAAAGAGCACTCCGAAAAAACCGTAACTTATAACCCTAACCGCATCTTCGGCCCTCTCTCCCAAATCCCCCTTCAAAACGCCTCTTACGGCTATCCCCGCCATTATGGCCCCGACTACGACTCCCAAATCGAAATAAGCGGCGAAACCTCCTACCGCAAAAAGAGTCGCAACCATCAAAACCATCGAATCGGAAACTTTCCTTTCCCCGATTTCGGACAAAAACGGCAATATATATCTCTTTAGCAAGAAAACGACGCAAACAAACAAAACGGCATAAAAAAATTCGATAAAAATTTTCCCTCCGTAATCTCCGGAAACCTCTCCCCTCATCCCTATCCATACGGAAACGAAAGCCACCAAAAAAACTTCTATTACGTCATCCAAAACTCCCGCGCCTATTATATACTCTCCGACTCTGCTCTTTATAAGTTTAAATTCGTCCAAAATAGGGACTATTACGGCTTCGGCCGTAGGCATGCAAGTGATTCCCACGACGAAAGAGAGAAGTTTTCCGTATCCCAAATAAAGCATCACGGACATTCCGAACAAAAAAGGAAAAAGAGTATTTAAAAAGGTGGCCAAAACTATATTTTTACTCTGCTTTTTCATCCGGGAGACATCCACCTCCAAACCTATAAAAAACAGCAGAAACAAAACTCCCAAAACGGCTAAAAAAGAAAAAATCTCTCCGTTAACGCCGGAGTTTAAAAAATCCCCGACAAAAGTATATCTAATCCCCATCGCCACAAAAAGAGCGGCTAAAATACCGGGAATCCTAACCTTTTCCAAAAAACCGGAAACCGCATAAGAGAGCGAAAACAAAAAAGATAAAACGAGAAGAAAATATCCGAGCGCATGATCGTTCATCGGCAAATCCTATCACCCTTTACATAAAATTATACAATAAAAAGTTCTCGTAAAAATTTGCAATAAATAAAAAATTTTTGTATAAATCGTTTAATAAACGATTTTTAGAGGAGTTTTTATGAAGATAGCGTTTTTCGAAACGAAAGATGAAGAAAAAGAGTTTTTCAAAGAGAGGTTAAAAGATCAAGAACTCTATTTCTTTAAAGAGAGCATAAACGAAGCTCTAAAAGAAAAATCTTACGATTTCACTGCCGTAA
>CAZPVZ010000195.1:0-5344 GCA_964590185.1 uncultured Campylobacterales bacterium | reverse complement strand
TTTACAAATTATAACAAAAGGCTATAAGTTGAATGTAACCGAAACGAGGAAGGCTTATTACGGACTCTTTTCGAGAATCTTTCTTTCCGAGATGGACGAAGAGAGTTTGAAAGCGATGGAAGAAAGCGAAGATTTTGAAGTTTTATTTCCGAAATACGCAAAGTGGGATAAGAGAAAAGAGAATAAAAAGGAGCTTATAGAGAGGTATCTAAACGTCGATTTTGCGGACGTTACGCTTTTGCATCTGATTCCTTACGAGAGTTTTTATGTCAGGGAAGATGCTATGATAGAGAGCGGAGGAGCGAATCCCGTCGTCTCTTTTTATAACGATTTCGGTTTTAGGGCGGATCTTGACAGAGCGAGAGTCGTTTCTCCCGATCACATAGGAGTGGAACTTGAGTTTATGCATCTTCTTTGTTCCAAAGAGCTCGAAGCTTTAAAAGACGAAAACGAAGAGGCGGCGAATTTCATCCGCAATCTTCAAAAGGATTTTTTGAGAGAGCATATTTTAAAGTGGGCTTTTATGTATCTTATGAACGTTTACGAAGAGGCGAGATACCCTTTTTACAAGGACGCTTCCAAGGCTCTTTTGGAGTTTTTGCTTGAAGATTTCGAATATCTTTCGAAAAGATGATGAAGCTTGAGTTAAATCCCGCCTTTTGCGTTCGATATTCTTCGAAGCTGAGCGGATGCGATAAGTGCGAGGAGATTTGTCCCGTTGAGGCGATAAAGGTTTCGCCGGGAAGAGTTTCGATATTTCAAAACGAATGTATCGGATGCGGGGGATGCGTGGGAGCCTGTCCCGTCGAGGCTTTGAGATTGCGTGATTTTAGCGTGAGGGATTTCTTTTTTTCTTTTTTGAAAGAGGAAGAGAGCGTTATAAGCTGCAAAAGCAATTTCGTGTGTTTAAGCGCTTTGAATCCGGAGTATCTTATCTCTTTGGCTCTTTTGAAAGATTTCGTTTTGGATTTGGGGCATTGCGAGGAGTGTTCCATAAAAGAGAAGTGTTTTCCGAAGATAGGATCGAATATAGACGAAGCGAATTTCGTCTTATCGAAGATAAGCGATAAAAGCGTTAAAGTCAAATATTTGAAACTTTCTAAAGAGAAAGAGAAGAGGGAGGATAGAAGAGAGATTTTCAAACTTTTCTCTCCCAAAAATTTGGAAAAAGCGGCGAAAGAGAAGAAAAAGGAGCTAAACGCCTTTAAACGTCCTCAAGTTTCCATCTCTCCCGAAGATAGTGTCGCAAAGAGGGACAAAATCATCCCCGATAAGAGAAAGATTTTTTACAGCGTTTTGAAAAGGACGAAAAGACCGGCTTTTTACGAAGAGATAGACGGCGATAAGATAACTTTTCTCTCTTCCAAAGAGATAGACGAGAGTTGCGACAACTGCTCCATTTGCTATCGGGTGTGTCCTTCCGGCGCTTTGAGTGCCGGCGGAAGGGGAGAGGTTATATATTTTGACGATATGCTCTGTTTAAGATGCGGACTCTGTCATGACGTGTGCGAGAGGGATTCCGTAAAAAATAAAAGGAGTTTTTCCGTAAGGGAGTTTTTCGAGCCCACGCAAAAGCCTCTTATAAAGTTTACGGTTATAAGATGCGAAGAGTGCGGAAACTTTTTTACCTATTTCGGCGGAGAGAGGATGTGCAAAAGGTGCCGGATCGAAGAGGAGGAGGCTAAAAATTTATGGGGAATTTAAAGGATTTTTATGCGAAGTGAAAGAGACCTTTTGAAAAAAGAGATAACGATAGTGGCTTATGCCGGAGAGGATGCGGCTAATTCGAAAATCCCTTTAGTCGTTAACGACTATTTGGGAGACAATAATCTTGCGGCTCATTTGATAGGGATATCGATAAGGGATGACGATTTCGATTTTTTTATAAAAAATCTGAAAAGTTCCAAAGTGGAAGTTACCGTTTTTGCCGAAGAGTTTCAAAAGAGAGCGGCGGAAGGGCTCGGTGCGGAAGGTTTTTTGATAGCCGCTTTTAAAAAGGGAGACAGGTTCGTTTTGGTTACGGAGGATGAACCTCTTTTGATAGACGACAAAAGAGCCGTTTTAATCGTGGAAAAGATATTGAAGGAGAGGAAAAAGTGATAAATTTTGAAGATTTGAAAAAAGATTTCGAAAATTTCGATGAAAAGTGTTTAATCAACCGCAGAGATGAGGACGAGGAGGAGATGGAGGGAGAGGGTTTTATGGAGATTATTAGAAAAGAGATGCTCTCTCCCGCCCTCTGCGGATTTTACTATTCGAGACTCGATATCAAAGCGGCAAGCGACCTTTTCGGAGAGTCGGTTCAGGTTAGAGAGAGAAGAAGAATGCTTAGAGATCTTTTAAAAAGCATTCTTTCCAAAGAGGACATGGAGAGGCTGTTTGAGATTTTCAAAGCTCAAATAGATCATAAATTGTCCGTTTATAGGGAGCTTGGGGAGAATTTTCCCTCTTCGAGGGAGATATTTGAAGAAAACGAAAAAAAAGCCGAGAAGTTTAAAAGAAAACTGGATAAAATTCTGGAGGAATTTTAAAAGACAGAGGTTTTATTGAAAAAAGAGATACTAAGGTTAGCCGTTCCGAATATTTTAAGCAATTTAAGCGTTCCTCTTTTAAGCTCGGTTGACCTTATGCTTATAGGGCATCTTGGCAAAAGCTCTTTTATAGGGGCGGTTGCGGTCGGCGGAATGATTTTTAGTTTCCTTTATTGGGGTTTCGGTTTTCTTAGAATGGGAACGACCGGACTTACCGCTCAAGGTTACGGAAAAAGAGATTTTTACAAGATATCCTCCACTCTTTACCGCTCTCTTTTTAGCGCTTTTTTGATAGCTTTTTTAATCTTTTCCCTGCAACATTTCGTAAAAGAGCTCTCTTTTTATCTTATAGAGGCTTCTAAAGAGGTTGAAGATCTCGCCGAAGGTTATTTTGAAATAAGGATTTTCGACGCTTTCGCCGTTCTTTCTCTCTATGTGATAAACGGCTGGCTTATGGGAATGCAAAACGCCAAATATACGATGTATATAGTTTTGTTTACGAACTTTTTAAACGTCGTTTTGGACGCTTTTTTCATCTACTTTTTGGATATGGATGTAAAAGGCGTGGCTTTGGGAACGGTTATATCCCAATATGCCGGCGTTTTTTTGGGACTCTATTTTATTTTCGGAAAGTATGGGGGCAAACTTGTTAGAATCTCTTTGAGAGAGATTTTTCATATAGAGGAGATTTTGGAGTTTGCCAAACTAAACTCCGATATTTTCGTAAGAACCGTCTCTTTGATATTCGCTTTTTCCTTCTTTACGGCTCAGTCGGCTAAATTCGGAGACGATATCTTGGCGGCGAATACGATTTTGATGCAACTTTGGACTGTTTTTGCTTACGGTATAGACGGATTCGCTTTTGCGGCGGAGAGTTTGGTCGGAAAGTATCTGGCAAAAAGCAAAGAGCTTTTGAGGAGAATCGTAAAGGAGATATTCTATTTCGGTTTCGGTTCGGCGCTTTTTTTCTTCGCCGTTTTGTATCTTTTCCCGAAAGAGATAATCTCCTTTTTCACCGACAATCAAAAGGTGATTTTAACCGCTTCGGAGTATATGGGATATACGATAGTCTCTCCTTTGATAAATAGCTTTTGTTATATCTGGGACGGAATATATATAGGAGCCACCGCTTCGAGGGCTCTTAGAAACTCTATGCTGATAGCGGTATTTTTTATATATCTTCCGACCTATTATTTGACGAAGAGTTTTTTGGGAAATCACTCGCTTTGGATATCGATGCTTCTTTTTATGGCGGCAAGAGGCGCGCTTTTGAGTTTTATGGCTAAAAAAGAGATTTTTAGAGGCTGATTTTTAGGTTTTGCAAAAAAGCGCTTATGTTATAATTGGCTAAAATCAAAAAAGGACGAAGTTTGAAAACGGTTTTGAGAGATCCTTTGGATATGCATCTGCATTTAAGAGACGGCGATATGTTAAAAACGGTGGCTCCTTTGAGCGCAAAATATTTTAGCGGCGCTTTGGTGATGCCAAATCTCATTCCTCCCGTTACTACGATAGAGGATGTTTTGGAGTATAAAGAGAGGATAAAAGATGCGGCGGGGGATGAGAAGTTTAAGCCTTATATGACTCTTTTTTTCCTGAAAGAGTATGATTACGATTTTTTAAAAGAGGCAAAAGAGCACGTTTTGGCTATCAAACTCTATCCTGCCGGCATAACTACCAATAGCGAAGGGGGCGTTTCAAAAATCGATTCGAAAAGTTTGAGAGAGACTCTTCTTGCGATGAGCGAGCTTGGAATTCCTCTTTGCGTTCACGGAGAGAGCGAAGGGTTCGTTATGGACAGGGAGAGGGAGTTTTTGAGCGTTTACGAAGACCTTGCTAAAGAGTTTCCGGATCTTAAAATCGTTATGGAACACATTACCACCAAAGAGAGCGTAGAGCTTTTGGATAGGTATGAAAATCTATATGCGACGATTACTTTGCATCATCTTTTTATCACTTTGGACGACGTTGCCGGAGGGCTTTTGAGACCTCATCTCTTTTGCAAACCGATAGCCAAAAGACCGGAAGATAGGATGGCTCTTAGGAAAGCGGCTTTTTCGGCTCATCCGAAAGTTATGTTCGGAAGCGACAGCGCTCCCCATCCGGTTGATAAAAAGGAGGCTCCGGGATGCGCGGCGGGAGTTTTTACCGCTCCGGTGGCTTTGCAGGCTTTGGCGGAGATTTTCGATAGCGCCGGCGTGTTGGAGAATTTGCAAAAGTTCGTAAGCGATAACGCAAAGAGGATTTACGGCGTAAATCCTCCGAAAAAAGAGGTCGTTTTGGAAAAGAGAGAGTTCGAGGTTCCTAAAAGTTACGGCGAAGTCGTTCCCATGTTCGCCGGAGAGAAACTTAAATGGAGCGTGGAGAGTGTCTTATAAAATTCTTCTTTTGGAAGACGATAAGCTTTTTAGCGAGACTTTGCAGGATTTTTTGGAAGAGGAGAGTTTTGTTGTAGATTCCGTTTATGACGGAAGAGAGGCTCTTTCGAAAACTTACGAGAACGTTTACGATCTCTATCTTCTTGACGTTAAAGTGCCTTTTATAAACGGATTTGATTTTTTAAAGAGTTTAAGAGATAGCGGAGACGAGACTCCGGCCATCTTTATTACCTCCTTAAAAGAGATGAAAGATCTATCGAGAGGTTTTTTAGTGGGAGCCGACGACTATTTGAGGAAACCTTTCGAGATAGAGGAGCTTCTTTATAGGATACACGCTCTTTTAAAAAGAAGAGGCGACGAAAAAATCATAAAAATAGACGAAAGTTTCGTTTTGGATTTAAAAAGAAAGAGGCTTTACAAAGACGGTGAGGAGGT
>CAZPVZ010000194.1:0-7520 GCA_964590185.1 uncultured Campylobacterales bacterium | reverse complement strand
GGATGAACGGGAGCTACCGCGTTTTGCCAAGCTCCGGTAAGACCGTTCCACCAAATGTTGTCAAGATCTTTGTTCATCTCCTTAAACTGCCAGCTTTTAGGTCTCTTTTTCATACCCTCCGCTATTCCTTCTTTAACTCTGAGCTTTCCTATCTTACCGTCCATCACTACTTCGTATAAAGGAGCTCCAAGTCCCATAACTCCGAGTTTATGCTCGAATCCCGGAATCTCCACGGCATTTTTGATTTTCCATCTTCCGGCATGGTGAGAGTTTGCCAAAACTCCCGGTCTCGTAGCTTCGGTAGGTATCGCCATGGCCACGAAATACCCGCTCTCAAGCCCGCTTACGGTATCGACTATCCTAACTCTTATCTTATCTCCCTTTTTGATGCCGAGTCTCTTAGCGTCGCTGGTATGAATCCAAATCGGATTGTGGTTTTGGCTTATCTCCATAAGATGTTTGGAATTGACGCTTCTTGTATGAATGTTGTAAGGAAGTCTGTAAATCGTATTTAAAGCAAACTCGTTATCTTTTTCTATATAGTCGTGATGAACCTGAGAAACGACGTGAATCATCTCTTCTCTTTGCTTTTTGCTCACCGGATATATAGGAATCGCGTATTCCGGCCATTTATAATCTTTAGCCAACCAATCGACATAAAAATCGAGTCTCTTATCCGGAGTATGAAAACCGTGATAAACTTTTCCCCCTATCTCGACACCGAAAGCCTTTCCTCTATGATAAAGCACGTCGTTTTCGTCTTTCGTAACTTCACCTTTGGGAATCTTATGTCCGTGAACGACATAATTTTCTCCGTCAAACTCTATCTCCTCCTCTTGAGGCTTATAGATGTTCGTCTCTTCCGTCCACGCCCCTCTGTCTCTCATAAATTCGTAACAAGGATATTCGCTATCGGGATAAGCCGCCTTAGCCGCCTTTCTCAATTTCGGGAGATTCGAAAATACCGCTTCGTAAAATTCCGGAATCGTTATCGTTTTTCCGGTTTTTTTGCTCGTCCAATATTTCTTAACTCCGTATTTTCCCGTCGGATCGACGTATTCGGCAAAGAGCGTCGCCCAAAACTCGACCTCTTCCCATACCTCTCCGAGTCCCGCTTTCATATGGGCTTCAAGCGTTCCCCTCGAAGGATTTTTCGGCTTCCATCCCATCTTCTCCAAAGCCACTCTAAGAGCCGGCTGTCTGAAAGCGCACCATCTCTCCGGTTTCGTCGGTTCGCTCTGTTCATCGTGTCTCTCTCCGGAGAGTCCTACCGGCAGAACGAAATCGCAATACCAATTCGTTTCGCTCCAAGTGGGAGAGAGATTGAAAGTAAGCTCGAATTTATCCTCTCTTTTTAAAGCCTCTATCCATCTGAAACCGTCGGGATTTATCCATACCGGATTGTAGATTCGAGGAACCCAGACCGCAATCTTGTCGGCTACTTTTATCCCTTTGCTTTGCCATTTTTTCCTCCATTCGTCATCCATCAAAAGATGCGGGAAAAGAAAGCTCATCTCGTAAGTGCTCAAAGGATACTCCGGAGGCCAGGAGTAATCGTTCCAAGTATCGACTCTTTCGGGAGCGTGTCCGGCTTGAGTGGCTTTAAACCATTTTCCGTTTATTCCTATGTGATGCCAATGGTGCCAACTCACTCCTCCGACGTCTCCTCTTAACGATCCGGTCAAAGCGAGCACCAAAAATCCGGCCCTAGCGTTCATCCATCCGCCTCTGTGACCGATGGTTCCGGCTCTCCAAAGATATGTGGCTATCCTATCTTTCGCGTCAACCACCATCTCGAAAAGTTGATCGAGCTTATGCTCCTGTCCCTCTATTTTGCACTCTTTTACGACGAACTCTTTCGTATAAGGAGCGTACATCTCTTTTAAAAGAGATATGAAACTCTCATAACTCTCGTCTTTGGGAAGATTTTTGACGTATCCTTTCTCTTTTATAAAGTTCAGATACTCCTTATCCCTCATCAATACTTTCCAATTAACCCATTTTTTAACGAAATCGTGATCTACCAGACTCTCTCCGCTTTTGCTCTTTTCGTTTAAAAGTCTGTTTGCCAGATACAGATATAAAGCCGCTTCGGTTCCCGGCCAAATCGGAAGCCAAAGATCCGCCATACCGGCAGAATTCGAGAGTCTCGGATCCAAAACGACCATCTTCGCACCTTTCTTTCTTGCGTCCGCTATATAACCAGCGCTTTGCTGAAAATAGTGTCCCGCATCCGCGGCGTGCGAAGATTGCAAAAATATAAGTTTAGCGTTCTCCCAATCCGGAGAGTTCCTATCGTCATTCGCCCACTGTATTCCGGCCTCTCTCGCTCCGGCGCTGCATATGTTGGTGTGAGAGTTGTATCCGTCCATACCGAGAGTATGAGGAACTTTTCCTCCGAAACCGGATTCGTTCGGACGACCGACTTGATAGATAAACATCTTTCTCGATACTTCGTCCCCTTTTTCCAAAAGCTCGGCAATTTTGGGACCGATCTCCTTCATAGCCTCATCCCAAGTGACTCTAACCCATTTCCCTTCTCCTCTTTTACTTCCGGGAGCTCTTTTTATGGGAAAAGGTATTCTGTCGGGATCGTACATTTGAGACCAAGTGGCGTAACCTTTGGCGCAGT
Source organism: uncultured Campylobacterales bacterium (assembly GCA_964590185.1). Lineage (GTDB taxonomy): Bacteria > Campylobacterota > Campylobacteria > Campylobacterales > JAADDG01 > JAADDG01. The sequence continues at coordinate 4,888 of CAZPVZ010000194.1, read as the reverse complement.
TTCTGCCCCTGCTTCCGGTATGAAAAGGATTTCCCATATATTTTTTAACGGTTAAAGTTTTTTTATCGACCCAAGCCGTTAATCCGCATCCCGCTTCGCAGTTATTGCAGGCGGTCGGAACAATAATGTATTCGTTTACTTTTATTCCGTCGGGATTATCTTTACTCTCGATTCCGCGCCTCTCTATCCCGCCTCTTTTCCAATCGTCGCCGTCAAGCTCTTTAAAATCGTCCCACTCTTCCAAAGATGGATAAAATCTTAAAGTCTCCGGAGTATTGGTAAACAGCTCTTTTTTCTTATCTTCGGCAACCGCATTCGTGCTAAAAACTCCTTTCGCTACGACCGCAGAAGCTACGGTAACCGCAGTGCCTTTTAAAAAATTTCTTCTGCTTTCCATAAACATATCTCTACTCCTTTAACTTAGAGGTAATAGTTGAGGGATAATAAGCCATACGTGTTTCGTTACGTACAATCCCACGATAGCCAAAAGCGAAGCCAAATAGAGCAAAGAGCTCGTTTTGCTTCTCAAGCTCAAATACACAAGCGCCATAGGCACTATAAAAGCGACCCATTGTCCTATCCAAAAGAGAACGTGATACTCTCCTCCCTCTTTAACGTTTGCCAAAACGGCCGCAACTTCTTCCGCTTTCATATGTCCGAAATAGTACTCTCCCATATAAACCACGAAAGCTATAAAGGCGCTAACTCCCAAAATAATCGCCAAATCTCTCTTAGCCGCATAGGGAAAATCTCCGCCTATCAGCAAGAAAACGGCGCTTCCGCAAAGCAAAGCGGCGGTCAACATCTGCACTAACTCCGTAGGAGTCTGCCAAAGCTCCCTTGCGGTAGCCTCTCCCATAATGGTAGCCGTATATAGAGTAACCGGTATTGCCAAAACCACCGCTATTTTCAAAAAAGTATCGTAATAGGGAGCGAATCTGCACTCGGCTTTGCTCTTTCTTTTCACTATTTTGGGCTTTACTACGATTAGCGTCATTAAAAATATGATACCCGTTAAAATGGTAGCAAGCCAAGCCCCGACCGTTATGGCCGAAGTAAAATTGGGATGCAAAAATATGTTCAACATCCTAAAAGGCTGATGCAGATCCAAAAGCGTAAACAGCAAGAAAATATTTAAAAATACGAAAGAAACCACGGGCATGTAAAATCTAACCTTCTCTCCCGTCTCTTTACCGTATCTTGCGAGCAGATAAGCTCCTATGAAAATCACTCCGGTGGCTATGCTCTTAGCCCACATATTCAAAGTGATCATCCAACCCCAAATAACCTCCGTAACGGGAACGTCCAGCGTAACTATCGCGTTTGTCGCGGGAATAGTATGTTCTACCATCAATGACCTCCTATATGGTCTAAATGAGTTATTTCGTTAAAAAGATTGAAACCTTCCTCTCTTTTGGACGCAAGAGGATTTAGTTGAACTTCTCCGCCGCCTTTATAGAAATGTTTGGGATGAGTGTTTTTCTCCGGTTTTCTAACCTTTATGCCGCCATCTTTTTGATGTTTCATGATATATTGGCTTATATTGCTGTTCGGATCGTCAAGATCGCCGAAAATATTCGCCTCCACCGGACAAGCGACCACGCAGGCGGGCATCATGCTGCTTGCCACTCTGTGAGCGCAAAAGGTGCATTTGTCCGCGGTATTGGTTTCGGGATCCATATAGATCGCTCCGTACGGACAAGCCATCATGCATCCGGCACATCCTATGCATCTTTCTTTATCTATGTTTACGATTCCGTTTTCAAGATAATGAAGAGCGCTTACCGGACATATTCTCTCGCAAGGAGCGTCCTCGCAGTGGTTACAACGAAGGGGAGTGAAAGTTCTTTTCGTCTCCGGATAGGTTCCGACGTCCACGTACTTAACCCTAAGCCTCCAACTGTGGAGAGGAACGTTGTTCTCCACTTTACAAGCCACTTCGCAGGCTTTGCACCCCATACACAGATCGAGATCAACCAAAAAGCCTAACCTCATCTAATCTCCTTTCCAAAAGATTGGCAAAACTTTATTTTGCGGGAAAAACTGTTGCGAAAAGCTTTCGTTCCGTAAAGTTTTACCGTTTACGATATTTTATCCGTTTAAGCTTTAATTATAATTAAAACTTATAAATTTTTTCCGAATAAAATCAAAAAAAATCATAAATCGTTACTTTTTAACTATAACTATTTTTTATAGAATACTTTCCCGCTGACAAAAATTTTTTCTAAAAACGCCGATTTATCCCTTCAGTTATAAAAAAAAAACCGTTTTTTACGATATTTAGATAAATCTCAAATATTTTAAAAAAGGGTGAAAGATGTTCAATGACAAAGACGTGCTAAAAGTCGGCTCGAACGAAATGGAACTTGTCGATTTTCGCCTTTTCAAATCGGAAAAGGGCAAAATCTACGAAGGAATCTACGGAGTAAACGTTTCCAAAGTCAGAGAGATAATTAAAATGCCCAAATTAACGGAACTTCCCGGAGCTCCCAAATATATAGACGGCATATTCGATTTAAGGGGAGTTTCGATACCGGTTATAAATCTCGCAAAATGGATGAACATAAAAGAGCCTAAATCGGCCAAAAAAAACTGCCGCGTCATCATTACGGAGTTTAGCAACATATTGATAGGATTTATAGTACACGAAGCGAAAAGAATAAGAAGAATAAGTTGGAGCGACATAGAATCCGCATCTTTCACTTCCAACAACAGCGTGCTGGACAAGAGCAAAATCACGGGCGTTACGAAGATAGAAAACGACGAAATACTTCTAATACTCGATCTCGAAAGCGTCGTTGAAGATTTAGGGATATATCAACCCAAAATAGACCTCGGAGACGAAGTGATAAGACATGTGGACGGAACCGCTTTGATACTTGACGATAGCACGATAGCGAGAAAACTCGTAAAAGACGCTTTAAAAAAGATGGGAATGAGAGTGATAGAGGCCAAAGACGGAATGGAAGGATTGAGTAAACTCGAAGAGCTTTACGACAAATACAAAGAGGATCTGCCAAACGAGCTCAAACTCATAATAAGCGACGTGGAGATGCCCAAAATGGACGGTTTCCATTTCGCCTCAAGAGTCAAATCCGACGAGAGATTCAAAAACATTCCGATAGTATTCAACTCCTCCATAAGCGACCATTTTAGCGAAATCAGAGGAAAAGACGCGGGAGGAGACGCGTACCTGACGAAATTCGACGCCTCCAAATTTTATAAAGAGGTGTTCGAAGTTTTGGACAGACATCAAGAAAAAGTATCGTAAAAGGAATATAAATGGAAGACATGAGAGAAATAATAGAAGATTTTTTAATAGAAGCTTTCGAACTCGTAGAACAGATAGACGAAGATTTGGTAAGGCTTGAGAGCGAGCCGGACAACTTGGATCTTTTAAACTCGATCTTTAGAGTGGCCCATACGATAAAAGGATCGAGCTCCTTTTTGAATTTCGACGTCTTGACGAAATTAACCCACCATATGGAGGACGTTTTAAACAAAGCCAGAAAAGACGAGCTTAAAATGACTCCGGACGTTATGGACGTCGTGCTCGAATCGATAGACGATATGAAAACCCTATTGCAAGAGATAAGGGATAAAGGAACGGATCGGGAAAGCGACATAGATATAGAGAGCATATGCAAAAAACTCGACGCCATTTCGAACAACACTCCTCTTGAAGAAACTCAACCTCAAAAAAGCGAAAACGAAAAAGAGGAAGAGGAGGAACCGGACTATTCGAACATGAGCAAAGAGGAGATAGAAGAGGAGATAGAGAGACTCCTAAAACAGAGAAAAGAGGAGGATAAAAAAAGAAAAGCTCTAAAAAAGGAGCAAAAAAAGAGACAAGAGCAAAACAATCCGAAAAAAGAGACCCAAACCGCAACTCCCGTAAAAAGGGAGAGCAAAAAAGAGGATAAAAAACCGATGCCGAAAGTCTCAAGCTCCTCTTTGGAACAGACAATCAGAGTGGAAGTTAAAAGACTCGATCATCTGATGAATCTCATAGGGGAGCTCGTTTTAGGAAAAAACAGACTCTTAAAAATCTACGACGACGTCGAAGAGAGATACGAAGGGGAAAAATTTTTGGAGGAGTTAAATCAGGTCGTATCATCCATATCCGTAGTAACGACCGACCTTCAAATAGCCGTCATGAAAACGAGAATGCTTCCGATAGCCAAAGTGTTTAACAAATTTCCTCGTCTCGTTAGAGATCTATCAAGAGAGCTCAATAAAGAGATAGAACTCGTAATCTCGGGAGAGGATACGGAGCTTGACAAATCCATCATAGAGGAGATAGGAGATCCTCTCGTTCACATCATAAGAAACTCCTGCGATCACGGTATAGAGAGCGCTGAAGAGAGAAAAATGCTCGGCAAACCCGCAAAGGGAACGATAGAGCTTAAAGCCTACAACGAAGGAAATCAAATAGTTATCGAAGTAAAAGACGACGGAAAAGGTCTCGATCCGGACCTGCTTAAACAAAAAGCGTTGGAAAAAGGGCTGATATCTCAAAGAGAAGCGGATAACATGGGAAACAAAGAGGCTTACACTCTCATCTTCAAGCCCGGCTTTTCAACCGCCAAAAAAGTTACCAACGTCTCCGGACGGGGCGTCGGAATGGACGTTGTCAAAACCAACATAGAGAAACTAAACGGTATCATAGACATAGATAGCGAAATAGGAAAAGGAACCGTAATAAAACTGAAGATTCCTTTGACTCTCGCCATCATCCAATCTCTTTTAGTCGGAGTGCAAGAGGAGTATTACGCCATACCTTTGGCTTCCGTTTTGGAGACGGTTAGAATCTCTTTGGAAGATATCTATATGATAGAGGGCAAAAACGTTTTGAGACTCAGAGACGAAATACTTTCCTTGGTAAGAC
>CAZPVZ010000193.1:0-19151 GCA_964590185.1 uncultured Campylobacterales bacterium | reverse complement strand
CATAAAATTTTGGAGGCTATCGATCCGAAAAAGGACGTTGACGGTTTTCACCCTTTTAACGTCGGAAAGCTGGTTTTGGGACTTGAAGGATTCGTTCCCTGTACTCCTTTGGGAGTTATGAGGCTTTTGAGAGAGTACGAGATAGATCCCAAAGGTTTGGACGTATGTGTCGTAGGAGCGAGCAACATAGTCGGAAAACCGATGTTGAATCTTTTGTTAAACGAGTTCGCGACCGTAGATATTTGCCATATTTTTACGAAAGATTTGGCTTCCCATACAAAAAGAGCCGATATGGTGATAGTGGGAGTCGGAAAGCCGAATCTAATAACCGCGGATATGGTAAAAGAGGGAGTTATCGTTATAGATATCGGTATAAACAGACTTGAAGACGGGAGATTGGTAGGAGATGTGGATTTTGAAAACGTTTCCCAAAAAGCCTCTTTCATAACTCCCGTTCCCGGAGGAGTGGGACCTATGACGATAGCTATGCTTTTGGAGAACACCTTAAAAGCCGCAAAACAAAGGTTAAAATAGATGAAAGAAAAACTTAAAAAACTTTACGAATTTTCAAATACTTGGACCGGTACGATAATAATCGTTTTATTGGTGATTTTTTTCGTGGCGCAGGCTTTCGTTATTCCGAGCGGTTCTATGAAAAGAACTCTTTTGATAGGAGATCATCTTTTCGTGAAAAAATTCGCCTACGGTATTCCGATACCTCATATTCCTTGGATTGAAGTTCCGGTTATTCCCGATATTTTCGGAAACGGACATTTGGTAGAGGGAGAAAAACCCAAAAGAGGGGATATAGTGGTTTTTAGATATCCGAACAATCCTTCGATTCACTACGTAAAAAGGTGCGTTGCGGTCGGAGGGGATTATATAGCCGTTCATAAAAAAGATCTCTATCTTCGTCCCCACGAAGGAGACGAATATATAAAAAAGCATTACGATAAAAGAGACATAGTGGAGATAGAAGGAAAACTTTGGGTTAAAAACCCTTATAGGAGATTATATCCCGGTATTCAAAACGATCCGATGGTTAGATTCGGAGCTTTGGTGCCTCTTGAGATATTCGAGTTTCCTCCCTATAGAGTTCCCGACGGGGAGTTTTTTATGATGGGAGACAATAGAGATCATTCAAACGATAGCAGATTTTGGGGACCGGTTCCGTATAGATTGATAGTCGGAAAACCTTGGTTCGTTTATTTTTCTTGGGATAAAAATTATAAAATAAGATGGAACAGAATAGGAAGGCTTGTGGATACTTTACAAAAAGATCCCAAATTTATAGACAAAAGCGTTCCTTTAGCGGAAGTTGCTCATGAGCTTAACTGATATTCTTCAAATTTCCGCAATGGTTCTAGCTCTTGCGGTAGCTATAATAGGGCACGAGATAATGCACGGACTAACCGCTTACAAATACGGAGATCCTACGGCTAAGATGCAAGGAAGGCTTTCTATAAATCCGATAGTGCACGTAGATATTGTGGGAACGATTATCGTTCCCGCCCTTTTGTATTTTTCGAACGCTCCTTTTCTTTTCGGATGGGCTAAACCGGTTCCGGTCAATATGAGGGTGGTTATAAACAACGGAGGTTATAACGGAGCTATAGCCGTTAGTTTGGCGGGAATAGTTTATAATTTTTTCGTTGCCGTAATTAGTGCGGTAATTATCTATTTTTTGCCTCCCGCTCACTCTTTGATAGGGGCTTTTTTGGAGATGTTTTTATATTTTAGCGTGATTTATAACGTCGTTTTGGGATTTTTCAATCTCGTTCCGATTCCTCCTTTGGACGGGGCTAACGCTTTGATGTATTTGAGTCTTAAAATGAGACTTTATGCCGTTGCCGATTTTATAAAAAAGATTTTTCCTTACGGTATGATATTTTTGATCGTGGTGTTGGCCACTCCGCTTTCGGATTTTATATTTAAACCGGCTTTTTATCTAATCAGACTTCTTTTAAATTAGAGGTGCGCGATGAAATTCGAGGTAGTTTCCCCGATTTTGGGATTTGAAAAGATGAAAGAGGCCGATTTGGAGAGGATAGACGATATTTTCGCCAAACTTAGAGGTAAAAACGGAGACAAGGAGGTTTCGTTCACTCTGATAGATCCGTATGCTTTGAGAGAATACGATATAGAGATACCGGAAAGTTATAAAAAACCGTTGGATATTGAAAAGAGAGACGCCGTTTTGATTTTATGCAGCATGATAGTGGAGAGACCGATAGAGGAGTCGAAAATAAATTTCATAGCCCCTTTCGTTTTCAACATAAGCAAAAAAAGAATGCTTCAAGTCGTTTTGGATGAGAAAAAATACGAAAATTTCGGCTTAATGGAAGATATAAAAAAGTATATAAGGAGCTGATTTTGGAGATTGCGATAATCGGAAGCGGAAAGATGGCCCAAGCCGTAGTAGAGGGAATATATAAAGAGGTAAAAGTTAAAATAGTGGCGAGAGACGAAGAGAAACTTAAAATGTTAAAAGAGAGATTTAAGGGAGTGGAGATCGAAACTTTAAAAGACGGGTTTAATATCGAAGGTTTAAACGTTATGTTATGCGTTAAACCTTTCGCTTTGAAAGAGGTCTCCGAAAAGTTAAAAGGGAAAGCCAACGCTCTTTTGTCCGTATTGGCGGGAGTTGAGATAGAGAAGTTGAAAAGCTGCTTAAAAGCCGATTATTATATCAGGATAATGCCCAATCTCGCCGCTTCCTATCAAAAATCGATGACTACTTTAACGGGAGACGAAGGTTTTAAAAAAGAGGCTCTTTTTATATGCGAGAAGTTTGGGAGAGCCCTTTGGCTAAACAGCGAAAAGGAGATAGACATAGCCACCGCCATCGCCGGAAGCGGTCCGGCTTTTTTGGCTTTGGCGGCCGAGGCTTTGGCCGACGGCGGAGTCAATATGGGGCTTAAGAGAGAGGATTCTTACGCTTTGGTAAGGGGACTTTTCGAAGGTTTTTACGCTCTTTTGGAAAAGAAACATCCGGCCGTTATTAAAGACGAGGTGATGAGTCCCGGAGGAACCACCGCCGCGGGATATGAAGCTTTGGAAGAAAAGGGCGTTAGGGACGGATTTATAAAAGCCGTCAAAAGAGCTTACGAAAGAGCCGCAAAGAGATAAAACTCCTCTTTTTCTCCTCGCTTTTTCCTCCAAAAATAATAAAAATTATCTTCTAAAAAATTATTAGAAAAATTTAAATCCTTTTGGAGTAAAATGAAGTAACTTTGACTTTAAAAGGAGGTTGCCATGGGAAAGTACACTCGGAAATTGGAGGAGATCAAACGGCTTATAGGCCGTCTTCAAAAAGAGGCTCCCGACAAAATAGGTGCGTTTCATAACTTTATGGAAGCCGTAGAAAAGCCGAGCGCTTTGGATCTTAAACAAAAAGAGCTCGTAAACGTGGGGCTTGCCGTGGCGGCTCAATGCGAGTGGTGCATCTCGCTGCACGTAAAGGGGGCTTTAAACGCCGGAGCGAGCAGAGAGGAGATACTCGATGCGGCGATGCAGGCGGTTTTGATGCACGGGGGACCGGCTTTGATGTATATGATACCCGTTGAAGAAGCCATAGACGAGTTTAGCCATGAATAAGCTTTTGGCGGAAGAGATTTACTATTATATGGTGCTTGGCAGGGAGTTTGAGTATGCCGCTAAAGAGCACTATATGAAAGGAAACATTTCGGGATTTTTGCATTTGGATATAGGACAGGAGGCTTTAAGCGTAGCTTCCATGAAAGCTTTCGACAAAGGAGACGTTTTTACCACTTACAGAGAACACGTAATGGCCATAGCAAGAGGAATGGATCCTAAAGTCGTTATGGCCGAACTTTTCGGAAAAGTTACCGGCGTAAGCAGAGGCAAGGGCGGTTCCATGCACCTTTTCGATCCTTCCCGCTTTTTTTACGGAGGAGACGCGATAGTGGGAGGACAGATACCAAACGCCGTCGGATGCGCTTATGCGAGAAGATATCAGGGAAAAGAGGACGGCGTAATGGTCGTTTTCGGGGACGGAGCGACCAACGGAGGAGCTTTTTTCGAGTCTTTGAACATAGCGTCGGCTTGGAAACTTCCGATAATATTTCTTTGCGAAAACAATCGTTACGCGATAGGTACGGAGATAACGAGAGTATCTCCCTTTTTGGAACAGTCTCGAAAAGCCAAACCCTATATGCCCTCTTTCGTGATAGACGGGATGGACGCTTTGGAGGTTTACGAAGCGGTATCTAAAGCTAAAGAGCATGTATTAAACGGGCACGGTCCGATTTTTATAGAGGCCATGACTTGCAGATACGAGGGACACTCGATGAGCGACGCCGGCGATTATCGAAGTCCTCAGGAGATGAGAATATGCAAAGAAAAAGATCCCGTAAAGAGACTCGAAAAGACTCTTTTAGACAGATTTTCCTCTCAAGAGACTCTTTTGGAGAGTTTGAGAAATAGGGCCGTAAAAGCGGTCGAAGAGGCGGTTGAGTTTGCCGCAAATTCCGAAGAGCCCGATCTAAGCGAGCTTTATAGGGATCTTTTTTGCAAGGAGTGCGGCAATGTTGTATCGTGAAGCGTTGAACATGGCCATCGACGAGATGATGGCTAAGGACGAAAACGTCGTGATTTTGGGAGAGGATGTCGGAAGATACGGAGGAAGTTACAGAGTTACCGAAGGGCTTGTGGCGAAATACGGGGAAAAAAGAGTCATAGACACCCCGATAGCGGAGCTAAGCATAGTCGGAAACGCCGTAGGAATGGCTATGGGAGGGCTTAGACCGATAGCGGAGATCATGACGGCTAACTTCTCTCTTTTGGCTTTCGATCAAATTATAAACCATATGGCTAAATTAAGATACATGAGCGCGGGAAAAATCACTCTTGCTATGGTCGTTAGAATGCCGGGAGGAGTTAGCCGTCAGCTTGCGGCTCAGCATAGCGAAAGTTACGAGCAGATGCTTTCGGCTGTTCCGGGACTTATAGTGTTTGCCGCAAGTGATGTCAACTATGCTTATCACGCTTTGAAAAAGGCGATTTTGATGGACGATCCCGTTATTTTTCTCGAACACGAACTTTTATACAACAAAGAGGGAGAGGTTAATTTCGACGAGGATTTGGATCCTTTTAAAGCGAGAGTGGTTAAAGAGGGGGATGGAATAACGATAGTTAGTTATCTTAAAATGGTCGATGACGTTATGGAAGCGGTGGGGGAGATAGAGGACGGTCTGAAAACGAGCGTGGAGGTTATAGACCTTTGTTCTCTAAATCCGATTGATTTTAAAACGCTCTCTTCTTCGATAAAAAAGACCGGAAGATTGGTGGTCGTTGAAGAGGATCATAAGACGGGAGGATACGGAGCCTCGATAGTCTCTTTCGCAAGCGAGGAGCTTTTTTACGAGCTTGACGCTCCTCCTCTTAGAATAGCATCCAAAGACGTTCCCATCCCTTATAACAGGAGATTGGAACTTGAAGTAATTCCCACGCCGCGGAAAATAGCCAAAAGAGTTATGGAATGGGGAGTCGAAAATGGATTATAGCGTCGTTATGCCGAGACTTTCCGATTCGATGGAGGAAGGAAAGCTTATTTCATGGAAGGTTAGAGAGGGAGATAGGGTTGAAAAAAGAGACGTTATAGCGGAAGTCGAGTCGGACAAGGCCGTTATGGAGGTTCAGGCTTTTAAAGACGGAGTCGTTAAAAAGATTTTGGTTAAGGAGGGAGAGAGCGTTCCGGTTGGAAAACCGATAGCGGTTATAGAGAGCGAAGAGAAAAAAGAGTCCGAAAAATCGGATAACGTTAAAAAAGATAGCGAAGGCTCCTCTTTGAAAATTATCGACGAGATATTCGCAAAGGCGGGGGAGGATGATTCTCAAAAAGCGGTTTCCGAAATATCGAAAGTAAAAGGCAAAGCCTCTCCCAAAGCCAAAAGGGAGGCCTTAAAAGCGGGAATGGATATAGAAAAGCTGCAGGAGGAGGGCAAACTTCCCTCTCCCGCTCACTTTAACGATATTAAAGAGTATGAAAGGAGCAGATATTTCACTCCGAAAGCGTGGAAACTTCTTAAAGAGTACGGCATCTCTTACGAGCTTTTCGACCGAAAGAGAAAGCACGACGAGAAAGAGGTGTATGATTTTATAAAAAGTAACGATATCCCTCTTAAAAAGAGGGTCGATCCTTTAAAAAAAGCGATAATTAAAAACGTAACGGCCTCGTCAAAAAGACCGGTTTATCGCATTTTCGATTTTATCGACACCTCTTTGATCGAAAAGCATAAAGAATACTCCTTTACCGTCTGGTTTATAAAGATCGTCGCGATTGCGATGATGGAACACGAAGGGTTCAGAAGCGTCTTGGAGGGAGATTTTTTAAAGATATATCCAAACGCCTCCGTATCAGTAGCCGTGGCTTTAGGGGACGCTCTTTTCATGCCGGTTTTTAAGAAAGCGAATTTAAAAAGCGTTCGGGAGATAGATAAAGAGCTTAAAGAGTTCAAAGAAAAGATTTCGAAAGGGGGATTGAAACCTCAAGATATGGAGGGATCCACTTTCGGAATCTCCAATCTCGGGATGCTCGGGATTTTCATGTTTGACGCGATGATAAACAAAAACGACAGCGCCGTTGCGGCCGTGGGAGCCGCGAGAGATTTTAAAGCGGCCGTAACTTTGACGATAGATCACAGGCTCGTAAACGGCTACGAAGGAGCGCTTTTTATGAAAAGATTGAAAGAATTATCCTCGGATCCGATGGTTTTTAAGTAAAAGGAGAAAAGAGTGAAAGCGGATATCTGTTTCATAGGAGGGGGATTGAACTATGCGGGAGCCGTCATAGCTTCAAAGGCTTCCCTAAAAACCGTTTTGATTGAGAAAGATATGAATATGTTGGGAGGAACCTGCCTTCACAAAGGGTGCATTCCTTCCAAAACTTTTTTGCATTTTGCGAGCGTTTTGAGAGAGAGCGGACGGGAAGTTTTCTCTAAAAGCGCCGTTTTGGATATGAAAAAGCTTCTCGATAAGAAAAACCTTATCGTAGAGAAGGCCCTAAAGGCCATAACCGCTCAATGCAAGGGCGTAAATCTTATCGAGGCCGAAGGAAAGGTCGTTTATAGAAATAGGGTGGTTGCCGGAGATATGGAGATAGAAGCTAAATACGTAATTATCGGAACCGGTTCCGCTCCTTTCGTCCCGGAAGGTATAGAGTATGACGGGGAACATATAATAACCAGCGACGAAGTTTTAAATATGGAGTCTCTTCCCGAAGAGATATTCATATACGGAAACGGAGCCATAGGATTGGAGATGGCGAGCTTTTTCTCTTCGGTGGGAGTTAAAACCACTCTCGTTTACAGACGGGAGAAGCTTTTTTCCAAAGCTCATCCTCTAATAAACGCCTCTTTGGAGGAGATGATGAAAAACTCGGGCGTGATTTTAAAACCCTCTTCTTCCGTCAAAAGGGCGAAATTCGAAAAAGAGAAGGGAAAGGTTTTCGTGGAATTCGAAGAGGGGGGCGTTATGACGCAAAAGCTTCTTGTCGCCACCGGAAGAAGGGCGGTAACGTCGGCGGTTTCTACCGAGGAGATAAAATTGGGCGCGAAAGGAATAGAGGTTGATGAGATTTTCGAGACGAGTTTGAAAAACCACTTTGCGATCGGGGATTGCAACGGGAAACTTCAGCTCGCTCATGCCGCAAGAGCCGAGGTTTTGAACGTGGTTAACCGTATCTTGGGGAAAAATCCCTCCGTTTTGGATCTTTCCAAAACGGTAAAATTCGTTCACACTCTTCCCATGAGCTACGCTACAGTCGGATTTACCAAAGCCGAGCTCGAAAGAACGGGATCGGAATATAAAGAGAGCGTAGTTCCTTTAAAATCCTTCACTTATCCGGCAATACACGAAAGCGAGGAGGGATTTGTTATTTTATACGCGGATAGGGAGGGATTCGTACTCGGAGGAGAGATACTCTCTAAAGACGCGGAAGAGCTGATAGGGATAGTTTCCATGGCTTTAGCCGGAGAGATGGATGCAAAACTTGCAAGAAAGACGATTTTGGCGCATCCCACTTTCAGCGAATCGGTAGAGAAAGGATTTTACAGACTTTGATTCTTCATAAATGGGGTACGGTGGAGTATGAAAGGGCTATGAAAATGATGCGAGAGATTCACTCTCTCGCAAAAAGAGAGGGAAAAAACCATCTTATCGTCTGTTCCCATCCGAAAGTTTTTACGGTCGGAGCGGAAGGGAGAAAAAAAGAGTGGAAAATCCGAGTCGTTCATACCGATAGAGGAGGTTCCGTTACTTGCCACAGCGAAGGGCAGAGCGTATTTTATTTCTGCTTTTCGATAGGGACTCCCTCTCTTTTTTACGCCAAAGTAAAAAGAGTCTTTTCGGAGGTTTTCGAAAAACTTGACGAGAGGATATTTTTCGATAAAAAAAGGCCCGGTTTTTATATAGAAAATCGAAAACTCTCCTCTTTGGGATTTAGATACGAAGATGGAGTTTCCCTTCACGGCGTTAGCGTCAATATCGACGTGGATTTGAAGTTTCACTCTCTCGTTAATCCTTGCGATTTGAAAGGGGTTTTGGCGACCTCCCTGAGAAAAGAGGGCATTTTTATCGAGAAAGAGGAGTTTGAAGAGATGGTCGTTGAAAAAGTATGCGAGATTTTCGATGAATCCGTATAAACCGAGAGTTAAGGTGGCGGATCCTTTTTGGGCCGAGAAGACTTACGAAATTTTGAGCCGATACGGGGTAACTACCGTATGCGAAGAGAGCGCTTGTCCGAATAGAGGGGAGTGCTACTCGAGAAAAAGCGCCACTTTTATGATTTTGGGGAAATTTTGTACGAGATCTTGCGGATTTTGCAAAGTAAAAACGAAAAAAAATCCTCCGCCTCCGGATGAAGATGAGCCTTTGAAAATAGCTCGGGCCGTGAAAGAACTCGGTTTGAATTACGTCGTGATAACTTCCGTGGATAGAGACGATTTGGAGGATTTCGGGGCTTTACGGTTTAAAGAATGCGTGGAATTTATAAAAAGAGAGAATCCTCGCGTCAAAATAGAGCTTTTGACTCCGGATTTCAACGAAGACGCAAAGGCTTTGCAAACGATAGTCTCTTCGGGTGCGGAGAAATTGGCTCACAACGCCGAAACGGTCAGAAGACTCTCTCCGATCGTTCGGCCTCAGGGAGATTACGATAGGAGTTTGAGAGTTTTGGAATTTTACGCCGAAAATTTCAAAGGGAGAGTGAAATCTTCCTTGATGGTCGGATTGGGAGAGAGGGAATATGAGATAAAAGAGACGATGAGAGATCTTTTGAATGCCGGAGTGGAGGAGATAACGATAGGGCAGTATCTCTCTCCTTCGAAAAAACATCGTCCGGTTTCGAAATACTACTCTCCGGAATTTTTCGATTATATAAGAAAAGAGGCCGTATCTATGGGATTTAAGGCCGTAGCGGCCGGAATTTTGGTTAGAAGTTCGTATTTTGCCCAATATTTGTAAAAAAGGAAGAAAAATGGCTTTATTTCAATCTTTCGGAGCGGCTCAAACCGTTACCGGCTCTTGTCACGTTTTGAAACTCGATAATATGACCGTAATGGTCGATTGCGGCCTTTATCAGGGAGAGGGAGTGGAAAATCTAAATTATAAGCCGTTTGGTTTCAGACCGAAAGATATAGACGTTCTTTTGATAACGCACGCTCATTTGGATCATGTGGGAAGAATTCCCAAACTCGTAAAGGAGGGGTTTAGAGGAAGAATAGTCTCTTTGAAGTCCACGATGGATCTTGCCGAAGTGGTTTTGTTGGATACCGCTCATCTTATGGAGGAAGACTATAAGACCAGATATAAAAAAGCCCAAAGGAGGGGAACGGAGCATAGAGTCAGAAAGCCTCTTTACGACGTTGAGGACGTGGAGAGGGTTTACGAATTGCCGATAGAATACGTTTATTACGACGAGAGAGTGAAACTCGGCAAGGGGGTTTGGGCCACCTTTAGAGACGCGGGGCACATACTCGATTCCGCAACCGTCGAAATATCCTTTAGGGAGGAAGGAAGAACGAAGAGGGTCGTTTTTAGCGGCGATTTGGGAAATAAGAACGATATGGTGATGCCTTTTGCCAAACAGGTTTATAAGGCGGACGCTCTCTTTATAGAATCTACTTACGGAGACAGAAATCACAAAAGCATGGAGGAGACTTTAAAGGAGTTTAAGGATATCGTTTTCAATACTTTAATAAACAGAGGAAACGTTATAATTCCTTCTTTCGCGATAGAGAGAACTCAGGAGATTTTGTGCGTTTTGAAAGATATGTACAAAAACGGGGAGCTTCCCTACTGCAAGATCTACATAGATTCGCCCATGGCTATTACCGCTACGAATCTTTACAACATCTATCACGAAGAGCTTAGCGAACACTGCAACGAATATCTTAAAGAGGACGGTTCGGTATTCGATTTTCCCTATGTAAAATACGTTATGAAATCTTTCGAATCCAAAAAGATAAACGACGAGGTTTACGGCTGCATCATAATAGCCGGAAGCGGGATGTGTACGGGAGGAAGAATACTTCACCATTTCAAGCATAGGTTATGGAATCGTAAAAATTCCGTTTTGTTCGTGGGGTATCAGGCGAAAGGAACGCTGGGAAGAAAGATAGTCGAGGGGACTAAAAAAGTTAGGATATATCACGAGGAGATATCCGTCAAAGCCCGAATTCATACTTTAAACGGTTTTTCCGCTCATGCGGATCAGAGCGAAATGATAGAGTGGATGAGAGGATTTAAGAAACTTGATAAAATATTTCTAATTCACGGCGAGAGGGAGAAGCAGGAGATTTTTAAAAAAGCCATTTACGACAAACTTCGCAAAAAAGCTCATATAGTGGAGTTGAGAGAGAAGATTTTTATTTAGGGGACGCGGAGAGATCCGCGCCGCCGCTTTCGGATTATCCGTGTTTTTTTGCGAACTCCTTCATCAACTCGGCGAGTTTTAAAACTCCCTCCATCGGCATCGCGTTGTAGATGGAAGCTCTAAGTCCTCCGACGGAGCGGTGTCCTTTTAGGCCTATCATTTCGTTTTCCAAAGCGAGTTTTACGAGTTTTTCTTCAAGCTCCTTATCTTTATCCTTTATATTGAAGGTTACGTTCATCAAGGATCTTGAATCCTTCTTTGCGTGTCCCCTATAGAAACCTTCGCTTTCGTCTATGACGTCGTAGAGAATTTTAGCCTTTTTCTCGTTTAATTTTCTAATCTCCTCAATTCCTCCTTTGCTCTTTAGCCATTTCATCATAAGATTTAACATATAGATTCCGAAAGTGTTCGGAGTATTGTATAGGGAATTTTTTTCGGCGTGCGTTTTGTATCTGAGTATCGTCGGAACTTCTTCTTTAGCTCTTTCGGTTAAATCTTCCCTAACTATCACTATCGTAACTCCGGAAGGTCCCGCGTTTTTCTGCGCTCCGGCGAACATGACTCCTATCTTTTCCCAATCCACCGGATACGAAAATATGTCGCTGGATGCGTCAACGACGAGGGGAGCTTTCGTTTCGGGATATTTTCGGTATTGAGTGCCGTAAATCGTATTGTTCGAGGTTATGTATGCGTAATCGGCTTCGTCGCTGAAATTTATATCCGAAGGTATGCGGTCGTAACCCGTCTCTTTCGAACTTGCCACCACTTTGTAATTTATATTTTGGATTTTCGCCTCTTTTATGGCTTTTGACGACCAGCTTCCCGTATCCGCAAACTCCGCCACTCCCCCTTTGTAAAGATTCATCGGAATCATCGCAAACTGCAAAGAGGCTCCTCCCTGCAAAAAGAGAATGTGAAAATTTTTCGGAACTTTATAAAGCTCTCTTATAAGCTCTATCGTTTCGTTGTGAACCTCGTCGTAGAGTTTCGAGCGGTGAGAGGCTTCCATTATCGATATTCCGCTTCCTTTAAAATCCAAAAGCTCCTCTTGCGCTTTTTGAAGCACTTCGGTCGGCATCGTGGAAGGACCCGCGTTAAAATTGAATACTCTTTTCATCCTTTCTCTCCTAATTTTTTTCCCGCGATTATACTTTAATAAAGTTTCATATTCGGTAAATTCCCGATTTTTTCCCATAGATTCTTTTTTCATCAAAATTACTCAAATATGTTACAATATTTTTATGAAAAAAGAGGAAATAGAGAGAAGATTTTTACTTTATCCTTGTCGCGTGAAATCTTTTCTGAAAAAGAACTCCATAAAGTATGAACTTTTAAAAATAAAACAGTTTTATCTTCCCTCTTTGGAAAACGAAGCGATAAGATACCGCAAAGAGAACGGAAAGTATATAAAAACCGTAAAAAGGGGAGAGGGATTAAAAAGGGAGGAGATAGAAAAGAGAGTTTCTAAAAAGGAGTTTAGATCGTTTTTGAAAAAGAGGCTCGGTAGAGTGATAAAAAAGAGAAGATATAAGGTTAAGTTGGGAGACACGGTATATGAAATAGACGAATTTAAGGGATTTTTAAAGGGGCTTTCGATTTTGGAGGCGGAGTTTGAAAACGAGACGGAGGCCCTAAGATTCAAACCGGTTCCTCCCGTTTCGGGAATCGTTTCCGACGAAATAACCTCTTTAAGAAAGTTTTCCAACAAAGCTCTTTCCCTCTCCTCCTTCATTCCCTCTCTAAAATGCGAAGAGAAAGAGCCTTTTGTTTTTTTTAAAAAGGACGAGAATTTTTATAAAGCTTCCTTATCTTTCGAATATCACCCTTTTTATTGTCTAAGGGATCTTTTGAGAATCTCCTTTTACCGTCTTTACGGGAGCGTTTCGGCAAATACGGAGGCGATTTTAAGCGGAGACGAGGATGCGGAGAGGCTTCATCAATTTAGAGTGGCTTTGAGAAAAACAAGAACCTTTCTCTCCCTCTTTTCCTCCTTTTTTAAAAAGGATTTCGCCAAAAAGTTGGAAAAAGAGCTCTCTTTCGTTATGAAAAAAACGAACGCCAAAAGAGACGCGGACGTTTATGTCGAGAAAATCGCGGAATATGAAAAAATTTTGCCTGAGGAGTTTAAAAATTCGCTTGAATCTTTCAAAGAGTCTCTTTTTGCGGTTCGACGAAAAGAGAGCGAGAAACTGAAAAACTTTTTAAAAAGTTCTAAGACTCGGAAGAGTTTGAGAAAAATCGAGCGACTCTTTTTTGCCTCCGTTTTTAAGGAGAAATCTCTCTCCCCCTCCGTTATTTCGGTAAAGAAGCTTTTAAAAAAGCGTTACGAAAAGATTCTTAAAAAGGCTGACGGCATTTCTCTATCCTCCTCTTCGAAAGAGTTTCATAAAATTAGAATAGAGTTTAAGAAATTAAGATATCTAAGCGAAATGCTCTCTTTGATTTTAGACGCGAAAGAGTTTGAGAGGTGGAGAAAAAGGCTGAAAGAGATTCAAACGGTTTTGGGAGAGCATCAGGATCTTGTCGTTGAGAGAGAGCGTCTTAAAATTCTTTTTTCGATTGAAGAGAAAAACGACGAAAAAAGCCGCAAAGCCGTTTCCTATTTGAGAAAAAGCATGAAAAAAGAGATTATGAAAAAAAGAGAGCTCTTCATAGAGAAGTTTAAGGTTTTTAAAAAGGAAGGAGAAGAGTTTTTAAACTTCCTCTCTTGCCCTCGGCGAAACTCGTTTGAAAGCGCTTAATGAAATTTTTCCCGAAACGATATATTCTTAACGACTTGAAAGAGAGGATAAAGGATGGAAAATAGAGCCCTTTTCGTCGGCGCCAAAGAGCCAAAGAGCGGAACTCTTACGATTTTGCTCGGACTTATGGAGCTTTTAAAAAGCCGTTTTTACAAAGTGGCTTTTTTTAAACCGCTCGTTAAAGAGGGGGAGATCGATAGAGACATAGAGTTGATGATAAAACATTTTAGATTGAAACACTCTTACGAAGACGCTTTCGCGATGAGCGTGGAGGATGCGGCCAAGCTTCTTGCCGAAGGGAAAAACAACTTTTTTTACGAAAAAATTATCGAAAAATTTAGAAAACTGGGCAAAGAGTACGATTTCGTTTTGTGCGCCGGAGTCGGACAGGATAGAGTGGAGGCTCTTTTCGACTACGACATAAACATCCAGATAGCGAAAAATCTCGCGGTGCCTTTTGTCGGAATAGTAAACGCCAAAGATAAGGATCTTCATTCTCTCGACGAGGAGATAAAGCTTTGGTTTAATCTATTGAAATCCGAAGGAGTTTCTCTCTTTTCTCTTTTTGCCAACAGGGTAAATCGGTTTTCGATAGAGGATGCTAAAAGATTAACCTCCTCTTGCGAAACGGATATCTTTTTCATTCCGGAAAACGAAGAGCTTTCCAAACCTACGATTTTGGACGTTGCCGAACATTTGAAACTCTCTTTTTTAAACGAAAGCGCCGACGAGCGGATCTATTTAAGAACGATAAACGGTTTTAAAGTGGCCGCTATGAGAGTGGATCACTTTTTGGAGAGAATAGAGGAGGGAGATCTTATAATAACTCCCGGCGATAGAGCGGATATATTGCTTGCCGCCGTAGGAACGAACATGTCTAAAAATTACCCTTCCATAGCCGGGATTCTCTTAAGCGGAGGCTTGAGGCCGGAAGAGAGCGTAAGAAAACTTCTTGAGGGGATGGATTATTTTAAGATACCCATTATGATCGGAAAAGACGATACCTATCTGTCGGCCATGAAAGCTTCCCGGGCTCAGCCGGTTCTTAGTTTTAAAAATCCGAGAAAAGTGGCCTTGTCGATAGCGCTGTTTATGAAGTATGCGGATAAAAGAGCTATCGAGCGGGGGCTTAAAAAAGCCTCTTTGGACGTCGTTACTCCGGCGATGTTTGAGTATATGATATTCGAAAAAGCAAGTCGCGATCCCAAAAAGGTGATACTTCCCGAAGTGGAGGACGATAGAATCTTAACGGCGGCGGAGATAATTTTAAACAGAAATCTCGCGAAAGTGGTTTTTCTTTCTTCGAGAGAGGAGCTTGAATATAGAGCCGAAATGATAGGAGTCAATCTAAAAGAGGCCCAAGTCATAGATCCGAATGATAGAGAGCTTAAAGAGCGGATGGCGAAAAAATACTACTCTCTTAGACTCTGTAAGGGAATCACCTACGAAGAGGCGCTCGATGCTATGGAAAATCCCGTATATCTTTCGACCATGCTCGTAAAAGAGGGGATAGTGGACGCGATGGTAAGCGGAGCGACCCATACTACGAGAGAGACCATAAAACCGGCTTTTGAAATAATAAAGACTAAAGAGGACGTTTTGCTCGTCTCAAGCGTCTTTTTTATGTGTTTGGAGACGAAAGTTTTAGTTTACGCCGATTGCGCCGTAAATCCGGATCCCACTCCCGAAGAGCTTGCGCAAATAGCCATCTCCTCGGCGGAAACCGCAAAGAAGTTTTCGATAGAGCCGATAGTGGCCATGCTTTCTTACTCTTCCGGAGATTCCGGAGTCGGGAAGGACGTGGAGAAGGTTAAAAAGGCCACCGAAATAGCTAAAAAAAGGAGGCCGGATCTGCTCATAGACGGTCCGATGCAGTACGATGCGGCCATAGATATGGAAGTCGGAAAAAGAAAAATGCCAAACAGCAAAGTGGCCGGAAGGGCCAACGTATTTATTTTCCCGGATCTAAATACCGGAAACAACACCTACAAAGCGGTTCAAAGAGCCACCAACGCGATAGCGATAGGTCCCATTTTGCAGGGGCTGAAAAAACCGGTTAACGATTTAAGCAGAGGCTGTTTGGTGGATGATATCGTAAGTACCGTAGCGATTACGACGATTCAGGCGCAAGAGGATTAGCGATGAAGATACTCGTTATAAACTCCGGAAGCTCCTCTTTGAAATTCTCTCTTTTTGATATGAAAAACGAGGAGGTTTTGGCAAAAGGGGCGATAGAGAGAATTTCCGAAGAGAATTCGGAGGGGATTTTCGTTTCGGGAGGAGAAAAAGAGAGGATAAAAAGGAGGATAAAAGATCATTTTGAAGCCGTAATTTGGGCGGAGGAGATTTTAAGCGAGCGGAAAATTTTAGAAAACTTCGACTCTTTAAGCGCAATAGGCCATAGAGTGGTTCACGGAGGGGAAGAGTTTACCGATTCGGTTTTGATAGACGAGAGAGTAACGAAGAAGATAAGATCTCTTTTTCATCTCGCTCCTCTCCACAATCCGGCCAATTTAGCGGGCATTGAGGCCTTTTTTAGGAAAGCTCCCTCCGTTTTGCAGGTGGCGGTTTTCGATACGGCCTTTCATAAGACGATTCCTTTGAAAGCTTCCGTTTACGCCTTAAAATACGAATTTTACGAAAAATATAAGATAAAAAGATACGGATTTCACGGAATATCTCACCGTTACGTGGCGAAAGAGGCCGCTAAATATCTTAAAAAGCCTCTAAAGGATCTAAATCTCATAACTTTGCATCTTGGAAACGGAGCGAGCGTCGCCGCGATCGGAGGAGGCGAAAGCGTCGATACTTCGATGGGGATGACTCCTCTTGAGGGGCTCGTTATGGGAACGAGATGCGGAGATTTGGATCCCGGAGTTCTTATATATTTGATGCAAGAGAAGGGAATGGATGCGGACGATATCGAGAGAGTTTTAAACAAAGAGAGCGGTCTTAAGGGGCTTTGCGGAATGAACGATTTGAGGGAGATAAAAAGGGCTTTTGACGCGGGGGACGAGAGAGCGAAATTGGCTTTGGAAATCTTTTGTTACAGGATAAAAAAGTATATAGGAGCGTATTTTGCCGTTTTGTCGAGGGTTGACGCTTTGGTTTTTACGGCCGGAATAGGGGAAAACAGTTCGTTTGTTAGGGAGGAGGTTTTAAGGGATATGGAATTTTTCGGACTTAAAATCGATAAGGAGGCTAACGATTCGGGCAAGACTCTCATCTCCTCTTGCGATTCGAAAGTGAAGGTTTTGGTCGTAAAAACCGACGAGGAGATAGAGATAGCAAGAGAGTGCTTGAGGTTTTTGTAAGATGGAGAAAGGATTAAAGTGCGCTTTGGTAACGGGCGCTTCGAGCGGAATCGGCAAAGAGTGTTCGAGGATGCTTTTGGAGGAAGGTTTTAGGGTTTTCGGCATCGCGCGAGATTTCGGAAAGTGCGATTTGACAGACGAAAATTTCGTAAGGATCGAGTGCGATTTAAAAGACGCAAACGCCGTTTTCGAATTAAAGAAAAAAATTCCCAAAAAGGATTTGAAAGTTCTTATAAACAATGCCGGTATCGGACATTTCGCTCCCCATGAAGAGCTTAGCTTTAAAAAAATAGAGGAGATGATAGATCTTAATCTGAAAGCTCCCGTTCTTTTAACGAATCTGTTTTTAAGAGAGCTTAAAAAAAACGAGGGATACGTTTTTAACATAAATTCCATTTCCGCGCTGAAAGCGAGTTTTTTCGGAGCGGTTTACGGGGCCACCAAAGCCGGTCTTAGACATTTTGGAATCTCTTTGTTCGAGGAGGCGAGAAAGAGCGGATTGAAGGTTACGAACATCAATCCCGATTTTACTAAGACGCCTTTTTTCGACGAATTAAACTTCTCTCCCGACGAGGATCCCTTAAGCTATATAGAGCCTAAAGATATAGCCGCCATTATAAAAGAGGTTTTGAATTTAAGGGAGGGAACGGTCGTAACGGAAATTACCGTTCAGCCTCAAAAATTTAAGATTTTAAAGAAGAAAGCTAAAAAACGAAATTAGAAAGCTTATCCGCAAGCCTTTTTACAAACTCTTTTTTTACGGGAAACTCCTCGAAATTATCCGATACGACTTTAAAGATCTCTATATTTTCGGAAGGAAGAAATTTTTTTGCGGCCGTTAAAAACCCGCTCGCCTCCATATCGGCCAATCTCGTTTTTATGGCCGGTTTTTCGAAGGTCGCTTTATCGAGGGTGGTAAGAGTCGCTCCCTCTTTTTTAAGAGGGTATTTTTTTCCGCTCGCGTAATCTATAACCGATTTGACGGAGAAGACTTCGTATAGATCTTTTGCGTTTTTTGAAGCGCATATTCCGGCGTTTATGGCTTTGTCGAAATTTCCTTTGCTTAAGAGATATGCCGTAGCTGCCGCGGAGTTTAGTTTTCCCATCCCGCTTATTATTAGAGAGATTTCGTCTCCCTTAAAAATCAAAAACGGTTTTTTTTCGGAGAGCTTGAGGGAAAATTTCTCTATGAAGGTCTCTCCTTCGGCTAAGAAGGCGCACACTATGGCGATTTTAGACGATTTCAATTTTGCTTACTCCTCCGGATAGTTTTACAACTCTTATCTCTCTTGCGATCCGCTCTTTCAAAGCCTCGACGTGAGATATGACGCCTATTGTTTTGCCGCCGCTTTTTACCGAATTTAGGGCCGACAAAACGCTCTCTAAAGTCTCCGAATCCAAAGTACCGAATCCTTCGTCCAAAAAAAGCGTTTTTATTTTCACTTTGCGGCTTAAAAGATCGCAAAGAGCGAGAGCCAAAGCGAGGCTTACCATAAAGCTTTCGCCTCCGGATAGCGTATTTACGCTTCTTAAAGCGTTTGCCTGATATGCGTCCGCGACCGAAAAGGAGAGGGTGTTTGGGGTTCTTTTGAGAACGTATCTGTCGGTTAGACGCTTTAGGTGCGAATTTGCGAGTTTTACGAGAAACTCGAAAGTTAGAGATTGAGCGAATTTTCTAAATTTGTCTCCTCTGCTCGAGCCTATCAGATCGTTTAAACGGGAGTGGAGTTTATACTCTTTTAAAATTTCCTCGTAAGCGTTTTTCAGCTCTTTCATTTTTTTCAGATTTTTTTCGTTTTCTTCCAAAACGGTCTCTATTTTTACGATTTCGCTTCTTAGGTTTTCAAACTCCCTTTCCTTTTCTTTCAAAAGAGATTCTATCTCTTCAAGGTTCTCATCTCCTTTTATATTTAAAAGCTTAAGCTCGTTTTCAAGATATTTTACGGCGCTTTCCGTCTCAATCTCTCTCTTTTGGACGCTCTCTTTTAACTTTTCCGCCTCTTTTATCTCCTCCTCTTTTAAAAGGTGCTTTTCAAATTCCTCTATAGTTTCAAATCCCCTCTCTTTCAGCCGTTTTAAAAACTCCTCTTTTAAAAATTTTTTCTCTTTTTCTCTCTTTTCCGTCTCTTCGACGATTTTTTCCAAAAGTTTGATTTTCAGTTCCTCGTCTCTCTCGGTTTTGGAAATTAGCTTTGTCAGCTC
>CAZPVZ010000192.1:0-3238 GCA_964590185.1 uncultured Campylobacterales bacterium | reverse complement strand
CGGACCGTTCTCGTTCGACTTGCATGTGTTAGGCACGCCGCCAGCGTTCACTCTGAGCCAGGATCAAACTCTCCATAATTCATACTTACACTCCCGCGGAGAACGCCTCGACCGCTTATTTAGTCCTCAAAGATCCTAATACCTATCACTAAGTTTTTATAGACCCCGAGAAAGCCCCCTAAACCAAAGGCTTCCCTTCAAACGAGGCCGAAATTATATACTAAATAAACTTAAGGGAAGCTTAAACAGAAAACTTTTAAATGGAGCCGTTTGTTTCGTAAATTTTTAAATTCCATATACCTTTTATATATTTATCGGTATCTCTCTTTTCTAAAATTACCGGAAAATCTATTTTAACCACTGAAGAGTATGTTTTTAAATCGTCAATAAAAGAATAAAATTTTTCCATATCTTTGAAAGAAAAATGCATTTTATACTTATTTACCGAAAATTTTTCCTTTTTATTATCAAACATTTCGATTCCGTTTTTTTTCAAATCCATACTCTCGAAATATTTCAGCCCGAAAGAATAAAAATCTTTTTCATTAAATTTATTGCGAAATTTTTTTATAATTTTTATATTACTATTTTTTTTCTTTTCAAAACTATTTTTTAAATATTCGTGTCTGCTTAATAGGGATTTATAGTGTCTCAAATCATTTCTATACTCGGATTGGGAAGTTTTAAAAGTTTTTATAAGGGGAATGGTATAAAATCCTATAAAAAATCCTACGATAACCATATAGAGCACGAGATATATCAAAACGTTTACGATATTAAACTCTTCTCCCACTTTATCCATATTCATTTTTTATCTTTCCGGTTCGAATCCGAGTTGTTTTCGTTTTTGGAAACGAATCTGTACCAACCGTTTTTTTGCAAATAAAAATCGACCACGCTCTTTGAAAAGACCGATTTTAAAGGAGGCGCCAAAAAGAAATCGTATATATCTTTCGAGGGAGTTACCCCGAAAATAACCAAAGAGTTTTCATCCAAGATAACTTTGCTTAAAGTTATCTGATCCGGTATGAGCGCAAAAAAACTTTTCAAACTGTTTTTTAATAATTCGTTAGAAGTTGAAATCTCTTCGAAAAGCTTTTTTTCGCTTTCAATCATCTCTATTTTTTTCTTATATACGGTTATCTCTTCTATAAATTTTTTCTCTTTTTGCGTATAACCTTTTATAGTTTTTTCGAAAGAACTTATTTTATAATTTAAAATCATATTGAAACCAAATAATATAAATAAAGTTATCATTACGAAAAACAACCAGATTTTCGCCAAATAACTTACTACCGGTTTTACATTAGGCTCTACGAAACTATACATCAACCCAATATCTCTTCTTTCGCAAGTTCGTTTATTGTTTTTAAAATATTAACTTTTTTTACGGAAACATCCAACAAAAGCTCTTTTTCCAAATAATCCACCACGTCATAATTAATGTTTGCGTGCTCGAATATTTTAGCTTCCTCGACAAACGAACTATCATATAAAGAGTTACCGTAAAATTCCTTCAAAGAATTTTTTAAAAATTGCACTATACTCTCACTTTCTTCGTCTCTAATCAAACTATTTTCATCCAGTCCCTCCACCATCCCGTTTACGTCCACTTCATCCGCGGGAGTAATGTTATCTATATCTTCAAAACCTCCTATCTCGTCAAGCTTTTCTATATCCTCAAAAATATCGTCCGCTTCCAACTCTTCGAGCATAATTGAATTTTCTCCGTCATCTTGCAAATCTATTTTATCAAGTTCCGTAACTTTGCCGGAATTCAATTTAAAAAGGGAACCGTATAAAAACCTGCCGTCTCTTTCTATAATAACGGTTAAGCTGTGTCCTTCATATAAAATATATAATATAGTTTTTTCCGATCTTTTGCTATCTTTTATGTATTTATTCAAAACTACGAAAGGAGAGTATATAAAATCAACATCGAAATTTTCAAAAAGCTCCTTTATCCAATTTATCTCTATTTTTGAAGCGTACAGCATCCATTCGTTGTCTACGCATATCTTTTTTACATTATTGACATCTACGCTAAACGAACTGAATCTTTCATTGTCGCATCCGCTAAAAGCTCCTTGGGCGGAAGAGTTCAATAAAATACTTATGTAAGTATGTTTATATTTCGTAACCGCATTTTTAAAATACTCTTCTATATCGCTCGTCAAAGAGGATTTTTCCCCGAGAATGAAAGTGGCTTCATCCTCTTTTAAAACTTTTCCTTTTTTAGTCAATTCAAGCCTTATATGGCATTCCTCTTCATTCAAAATAACGGCTATAAATTGATGAGTAATAAAATACTTTATTTTTTTAGAAAGATTCATCCATATCCTTTACCATCGGATGCGCTCGCATATAACTTTCAAGTTTATAACGGTTATTGAGTTTCGTATAAATCTCGGTAGTGCTTAAAGAGCTATGCCCGAGCAATTTGCTTACATCCGTTATCCTGCCCCCCTTATTCAAAATATCGGAAGCAAAAGAGTGCCTAAGCTGATGAGGAGTTACCTTCACTCCCACCCTCTCAAAACACTTCATGACCTTATATCTTAAACTATTTTCACTTAATCTCTCTCCATCTTTCTCAAAAAGATACTCTTTAGGCGAAACCGTGTTTATATATTTAACAACTTCCCTCTTTACGGCGGGCAAAACGGGAATTTCCCTCGTCTTAGAACCTTTCCCCTCTATTCTAAGCCAATCGCCTAAAAAACTGTCCTTTTTCAAAGAAGCGAGCTCGCTTATTCTAAGGCCGAGTCCGTATAGAAGAAGAATAATCACTCTCTCTTCAGAATCGGCACGCAAAAGAGCCTCTTTTATTTTTTCAAAAGAAACCGGTTTAGGCAAAGTTTTGGGAATTTTTATACTCTCGTCCGCAATCAAAAATATACGATATCCGGACTCTTCCAAATATTTAACGAAACTTCTTATAATACTGATCTTTTTCGAAACGGTCTTTTTATTTTTATCTTTGAGATAAGTTCTGTAAGGTATCAAATTCCACTCGAAAAAGTTCTCTTCTATCTCTTCTATCGCCAAGTAATCGAAAGCTTCATGAAGATTTAAAGAGTAAGTTTTTGCAGTAAGTTCGCTATATCCTCTTATGTCTATCAAATAGTTTATAAAATCATCTATTTTATTCTTGAAAAAGGTCTTCATAAATCTGTTTAAACTGTTTATATGTCTTCATAGCCTCTTTAACGAGAGTCTTATCCGTCAAAACCGTAGG
>CAZPVZ010000191.1:0-2824 GCA_964590185.1 uncultured Campylobacterales bacterium | reverse complement strand
TCTTAGATTTTACATCTCTTACGCTTTGAAAAAGGAGGCTATGGGAGAAGCCGACATAATGATAGCCGCTACGATAGGAGCGACGGTCGGTATAAATTTGGGACTTTTGACGATATTTTTATCGGCGGTTTTAGCTTTGATAGCTTTTGCGGCGGTAGCGAAAAGAGATATGGAGATGCCTTACATTCCGTTTCTGGCTGCGGCTTTATTTATAGTTTTCGTGTTTAGGGACTTTTTCTTATCTCTTTTGGAAAGAATATATGGGTAAACGCGTTTATAAATTTTTAATTAATAAATTTTTCTCCGCATTTATACCTCTTTTTTTCACTCTGTTTTTTATAGCTTCCATTATATTTTTCATAACGATAGCGAGATTTACCTCCTATTTGAGCTTAAACTTTTGGGAGCTGGGAGAGATTTTTACCTATCTCCTGCCGAAAATCATCATCTACACTCTTCCCGTAAGTTTTTTCGTATCCATAGCCATAGCGACTTTCA
Source organism: uncultured Campylobacterales bacterium (assembly GCA_964590185.1). Taxonomy (GTDB): domain Bacteria; phylum Campylobacterota; class Campylobacteria; order Campylobacterales; family JAADDG01; genus JAADDG01. Next base: position 2,326 of record CAZPVZ010000191.1, on the reverse strand, counting down.
GCATGTCCAAAGAGAACGAAAACATCGTTCTTTTTTCCCTCGGCTACTCTCCGAAAAAGATAGCCTCCCCATATTTTACGCTCGCTCTTTTTACCTCTTTGTTTCTTATAATAAACGTAGTTTTCATTTTGCCCGTCTCCAAACAGCTATACAAAAATTTTTTGGAGATAAAAAAACTCGAAGCGAAAATCAACATAAAACCTACGGAATTCGGACAAAGATTTTCGGACTGGATGGTCTTTATAAACAAAGCGGACGAACAAGGATATAAAGATATCGTTCTTTACAATCAAAAAGGGAAAAAAGAGACTCTCATCCTCGCAAACGACGCAAAATTGAGCAGGCAAAAGGGCGTTTTGAACCTCTCTTTGAAAAACGGAAAAACCTTTTACATTACCGACAAAGAGATACGCCAAATAGATTACGGAAAGATGGAAATAAACAATTTCGTTACTGCGGAAAAATTGAGAAACGCCGGAGTTTTGGAATACTGGATAAAATCCCTAACCGATAAAAAAAGAGCCAAAGATTTCAGCTTTCTGCTTTTAACGGCTCTTTTCCCTTTAGTTTCATACCTTTTTGCGATTTCGATAGCGACGGTTCACATAAGACACGACAAAGCGAGAGTCTATCCCTTTTTGTTCGCAAAAGTGATAGCCTATTACGCCCTAAGCGTAATATTTGCCAAAACCTATCCTTTTATAGGTTTATTCGTTATCTCTTTAGGTTTTTACGCATTCTCGAAATATCTATTTTCAAAAAAAGTATTAAAAAGATTTTAAAAGGTCTCGAAATGAGAGCCAAAATCACGCTTAGTTACGACGGCAGCAGATTTTTAGGATACCAGATACAAAAACATACCGACAAAACGGTAGCCTTTCATCTCGAAAAAGCTTTCAAATCTCTAAATATCCGCTCCAAAATGGAAGCAAGCGGAAGAACCGACACCGGAGTTCACGCCTTAGGACAGGTTATATCTCTGGACCTTCCCCACTATTGGCGCGATTTGGAAAAACTGAAAACTTTTCTAAACCAAAGACTCCTCCCCCATATCTACATAAAAAAGATAGAAGAGGTTCCGAAAGAGTTTCACGCAAGATATTCGGCAAAAAGAAGAGTTTACAGATATATAGTAAGCCAAAAGGAGCCGAGCGTATTTTTAACTCCTTACGTTACCTTCGTAAAACCTTTAAACAAAGAGGTTCTAAAGAAAGCGGTAAAACTTTTCGAAGGCAAGCACGATTTTACGTATTTTAAAAAAAGCGGGAGCGATACCAAAAATTTTATAAGAGAGATCTATAAAGCCGATATTTACGATTATAAAGATTTTACGATTTTCTACTTCGAAGCAAACGGTTTTCTTAGAAGTCAAATAAGAATAATGATTAATTTTTTACTTAAAATCTCGGAAGGTAAATTTTCCATTGAAGATTTAAAACTTCAGTTAACAAAGAAAAAATTACTTTCCTTAGAGCTTGCTCCTCCCAACGGCTTATATTTGTCAAAGATAAAATATTAAATTATTTAATTATATCCTCCTTTTTCTTATATTTTTCATCATTATATAAACTTTCTCTTAATTTATTTGGATAAAATTACATAAAAGCTTTTGGAGAGGTTTTTGATGCTTTTTGGAAGAATACTTTTAATCCTCGCTATTTTTTCAGTATATTTATCGGCTAATATCTATAAATTAAAAATAGACAAGGATTTCATAAAAGAACTCGTAGAGAAGTACCGGTTCGACGAAGATTATCTAAACGACATATTCTCTCAAGTAAACATTCAAAAAAGAGCGCTCGAGATATATCTTCCCAAACCGAAAAAGAAAAGCAAAAAAAGCGCAAAGTCGGCAAAAAAAATCTATTATTGGCCAAAATACAAAAAGATTTTCATCACTCCGGCAAAAATAAGAAAAGGCGCGCTGTTTGTAAAACGACATAAAAAGATTTTGAAAAAAGCCTACGAAAAATACGGCGTGGATCCCTATTACATAGCCGCGATCATAGGAATAGAGAGCCACTACGGGGCAAACACCGGCAAATACAGAGTGATAGACACTCTAAGCACTCTCTCTTTCATCCCGAACAGAAGAAGCAAGTTTTTTAAAAAGGAGCTGAAAGAGTTTTTGGTCTTTACGCAAAAAACCTCTTTCGATCCTCTAAAAATAAAAGGCTCCTACGCGGGAGCCATCGGTTTGGGACAGTTTATGCCAAGCGCCATAAAACACTTTTCGGTAGATTTCAATAACGACGGAGTATTGGATCCGTGGAACAGCGAAGATATGATAGGAAGCATAGCCAGATATCTTAAAGAAAACGGTTGG
>CAZPVZ010000190.1:0-4162 GCA_964590185.1 uncultured Campylobacterales bacterium | reverse complement strand
GGGCTGTTGATGACGGCGATCTTTTTAAAATTAAATTATTTATTAATTTTCACGGCGATAACGGTATTTTTAAGAGAAGGATATGATTATAAAAGATTTAAACGAGATAAAATAATTTTGGCCTCTTCCGTAATCGTACTCTTTGGAGCTTTTATGTTCGTCTTTTACTACACTCCCGATATCGTAGCCTACCAGCAAGCGGGAGAAGAGATGACAAAAACCGAAATTTTCGAAAAAATACACAAAGGAAGCGAGATAGATTTCAAACTCTTAGCCGCGGGACTTTTTTCTTTACTGTTTAGAAGACTATATCTTATGATAAAGAGTCTGTAAAATGGGCGTAAAAAGATATCTTCTTATCCTCTCCTTAATCAGCACTTTTTTATACAGCTGGGCTCTTGCGGTAATCTTACAAACATTTATCATCCATCCGGACATCTTGACTTTTCCGGAAGAGGCGGTAAAATCTCTTCTTTTCCTTTTTTTAGCCTATCTTTTAAGCACTTTAACGGGATTGATTTTATCCATTCTTTTCAATAAAAAGTTCTATATCAAAATTTTCTCGTTCTTTCTTTTTCTATTGCTTTTTACTTTCATATTTAGCAAATCCTATTTCGGATAGAGACAAAAAAAGAAAAACTTTTGTCCGAAACGGCGATATTAATTTTATACTTAAAGAAAAAATGTAATAATACGCTCAAAGTTCTTTATAGGAGAAGATATTGCAAGAGAATCTGATAAAAGGATTGGAAGATCTGATAGGAAACACCCCTCTTTTGGTAATAGAGTTTCTCTATAAAAATCAAAAAAGAAAAATCTACGCAAAAGCCGAATACTTCTCTCTCACGGGAAGCATAAAAGACAGAATGGCAATCCACATCATAAAAAAGGCATACGCTACCGGAGAACTTAAAAAAGGCGACATCATAGCGGAAGCCACAAGCGGAAACACGGGCATATCTTTTGCCGCAATCGGAAAAGCCTTGGGACACAAAGTCATCATTTTCATGCCGAATTGGATGAGCGAAGAGAGAGTGAAACTGATAAAAAGTTTCGGAGCCGAAATACATCTTGTGGATAAAAGCGAAGGCGGTTTCATAGGAAGCATAAACAAAACGGAAGAGATGGCTAAAAATATGGAAAACGTCTTCCTTCCGAGACAATTTTCAAATCCCGACAACATAGAGGCTCACTACTCCCTAATAGGTCCAGAAATATGGCAACAGCTTGAAGAGTTAAACGTTATTCCGGATGCTTTCGTAGCCGGAGTCGGAACCGGAGGAACGATAATGGGAACGGGAGAGTATCTGAAAGAGAAAAATCCCGGCATAAAACTCCATCCCGTAGAACCGGCAAGCTCTCCCACTCTATCTACGGGCTATAAAGTGGGCTTTCACAGGATAGAGGGAATATCGGACGAATTCATCCCCTCCATTTTGCAAATGTGCTCTCTTGACGAAGTGATAGCGGTTGACGACGGAGACGCCATAATTATGGCTCAAAAACTATCAAGAGAGCTCGGAATAGGAGTCGGCATCTCTTCCGGAGCCAACTTCTTGGCGGCTTTGAAAGCTCAAGAGATGCTATCTCCTAAAGCGGCGGTGGTTACGGTATTTGCGGACGATAACAAAAAATATCTAAGCACCGACCTTTTTAAAGAGGAAAAGATGAAAGATCACTATCTATCCAAAGAGATAAAACTCTTAAGCGTAAAGGGAGTCAGAATAAAAAAACCGGTAAAGCACAAAAGTATGCCCTCTCTATGCAAAAGCGCGGTTTGAAAGGATAAAGATTGTCCCTAAAAGTAGCCACTTTCAACGTCAACTCGATAAAGGCGAGAAAAGATCTGATCATAAGATGGCTTACGGAAAAGAATCAAATAGATATTTTATGTTTTCAAGAGCTAAAGTGCGAAGAGAAAAATTTTCCGTTCGAAGATTTTAAAAGACTCGGATACGAATGCGCGGTAAACGGGCAGAAAGCCTATAACGGAGTGGCGATATGCTCCAAATTTCCGCTCTCGCAAATCCAGAAAGGTCTAAACAGCGAAAAATTCGACGCTCAAAAAAGAGTCATAAAAGCTAAAATCAAAGAAACCACTTTCTACAACATCTACGCTCCCCACGGAGGGGAAGAGGGAGACGAAAAACATCTTTATAAACTTGAATTTTTCAAATTTCTAAAAGAGTACGTCGAAAAAAACCATAATTTGGAAAAAGAGAGAGTTTGCATACTCGGAGATATGAACGTAGCGAGAGAGGATATCGACGTTTACGACCCCGATCTGCTAAGAGGAGTCATAGACTTTATGGATGACGAAAGGGAAGTTTTCGAAGAGTTTTTATCGATAGGGCTTATAGACCTTTTTAGAAAAGCCCACCCGGACGTTCACGGCTTTACGTGGTGGGATTATAAAACCGCGGCGGTTTTTAGAGACGAAGGAATGAGGATAGACTATATCTTGGCATCTCCACCTCTTGCCGAAAAATTAATCGATATAAAAGTCGATATGTGGACCAGATACAGACGAAAACCGACTCCCAGCGATCACGCTCCCGTCGTGGCGGAATTTGACATATGATCTCAAACCGTCTCCGCCACTTTATAATCTATTTTCCTTAAAAACTCCTCTTTCGTAAGCCACCAGTCGTTTAAACCGGAGTTATACTCAAAACCCCTTTTAACTCTCTTTCCGCACTCGTTTAAAGAGTTGCAGAAAAAGTCTCTATCGTCCGCAAGCCTTATCGTAGGCTCTATGACGAAATGGTCTTTAAACTCTATCGTCAGATGGCTCTCGTCGGCCGGACACATAACTTCGTGCAGTTTCTCTCCGGCTCTTATCCCCACAATCTCTATCGGAATATCGGGAGCCAAAGCTTTGGCAAGATCGACTATTTTCATGGAAGGAATTTTCGGAACGAAAATCTCTCCTCCCTTCATTCTTTGAAAACTTTTTAAAACAAACTCCACGCCCTCTTGCAAAGTGATTAAAAATCTAGTCATTCTCTCGTCCGTAATCGGAAGCCTTTTCGCCCCCTCTTTTATCTTCTTTATGAAAAAAGGAACGACCGATCCTCTGCTACCTATTACGTTTCCGTAGCGAACGACCGAAAATCTCGTATCGGAAGTTAGATTGTTGGCCGAAATGAAAAGCTTATCGGAGGCAAGTTTCGTAGCTCCGTAAAGACTTATCGGATTCGCCGCCTTATCCGTAGATAAAGCGATAACTTTCTTAACTCCCCTCTCCATGGCCGCGTTTATGACGTTCTCGGCTCCGTGGATATTGGTTTTTATACACTCCATCGGATTGTATTCCGCTATCGGAACCTGCTTCAAAGCCGCCGCGTGAACTACGAAATCGACTCCCCTCATGGCCATTTTGAGACGCTCCAAATCCCTAACGTCTCCTATCATATATTTTATAAAATCTTGAGAGAACTCTTGAGCCATCTCGTACTGCTTCAGCTCGTCTCTCGAAAAAACGATAATCTTTTTCGGAGAATATCTTTTTAAAACCGTCTCGACGAACTTTTTGCCGAAACTCCCGGTTCCTCCGGTTATTAAAATAGTCTTTCCGTCAAACATTCCTATCCTTAAAATATTTAAGAGCTCTTTCCAAATCGTGCGGAGTGTCTATACCGAAACTCTCGCTTTCAACTTCAACCATAGCAATTTTCAGTCCAAAATACAAAGCCCTAAGCTGCTCAAGCTTCTCTATCTCCTCCAAAGGAGCCGGAGGAAGGGAACAAAACTTTCTAAGATTGCTCCTTACAAAGCCGTAAATGCCCAAATGCCCGAAATATTCAAGATGTTCCTCTCTATCGTAGGGAATTTTGCTTCTTGAAAAATAGAGCGCGTAATTTTTGTGATCCACAACCACTTTTACGTGATTGGGATCGTCGGCAAAAGAGGGAGGAATCTTTTTGTAACAGCTAACCATCAAAACCTCCTCTTTATCTCTTTTGGCTTTCCTAACCCTATCGATTACCTTTTTTACGACGCTCTCTTCTATAAAAGGCTCGTCGGCTTGGACGTTTACGACTATCTCGTCCTCTTTCAAGCCCAAAATATCGGCGGCTTCGTTAATCCTATCCGTTCCGCTGTTATGGTCGCTTCTTGTCATAACGGCTCTAAATCCGTAACGCTTTGCAACCTCCAAAAC
>CAZPVZ010000189.1:0-4900 GCA_964590185.1 uncultured Campylobacterales bacterium | reverse complement strand
TAAATTGAAAGAGAGAGATATAAAAGTTTCTCTTACCGAAAAAGCCAAACAGCTTGTGGCAAAAGCGGGATTCGATCCGGTTTACGGAGCGAGACCTTTAAAAAGAGCGCTTTACGATTTGGTGGAGGACAATTTAGCCGAATTGATTCTTTCCGATAAGGTGAAAGAGGGCGATAGCGTAGTCTTTGACGCCGAAGGCGAAAATATAATCGTTCTCGTAAACGGAGAGAGAGTTTCCTAATCTTTTTAAGAGGGTCGGGCGGTAAACCCGGCTCTTTTTCTCTTTCGCTTTTCCTCCCTATTATAGTATAATCCCAAATAGAAAAAATTTTTTTACTCGGAGTTGTTTATGCGATTGGACGATGAGAGAGAAAGCTCTTATGTAGAGGATAGGAGAGACGAAAAGGGAGGTTTTGCGGGAGGTTTTACGAGAGGCGGAGCTTCGATAGGAAGACTTTTGATGCTGTGGCCGCTCATTAGGCCTTTGCTAAGAACCAAATTCGGCTGGGCGCTTATCATCATAGGAGCTCTGTTTTACTTCGGAAATTTCGGCTTTTTGCCTTTTTCTTCCGATAACTCTTCCGGCGGAAGGGCCAAAAGCGATAACGATAAGGAAGTCGTTTTTATAAAGAAGGTTTTGGCCACTACCGAAGACGTTTGGAAATCCCTTCTGCCGAAATACGGTTATCGATATAGCGAGCCGGTTTTAGTTTTATACAGAGGCCATACCGTTAGCGGATGCGGCTACGCAAGCGCGCAAATGGGGCCTTTTTATTGTCCTAACGACAGAAAGATTTATCTTGACTTGGGATTTTTCGACGAGCTTGCGACGAGATTTAAGGCGAGTGGAGATTTTGCCCAAGCTTACGTTCTCGCTCATGAAGTGGGGCATCACGTTCAAAACATTTTAGGAATTTTGGAGAAAGTTCATAGACTTCAGGAGAAGGCTTTAAGTTTCGGAGACAAGGCGAAAGCTAACCGCCTTCAAATTCCAGTGGAGCTTCAAGCCGACTGTTTTGCCGGAGTATGGGCTCATTATACGAAAAAACATCTTGAAAAGGGAGATTTGCAGGAGGCTTTAAACGCCGCTTCTCAGATAGGAGACGATACCTTGCAAAAGAGAGCCCAAGGCTATGTGGTGCCCGATAGCTTTACTCACGGAACTTCCAAGCAAAGGATGTATTGGTTTTCGGTCGGCTTTAAAAGCGGAGATTTGAACGATTGCGACACTTTCAAATAGAGAGGAGATTATAAGAGGTCTCTTTTTATCTCCTCTTCGAGTTTTTTATACAATTTTTTCATGTTTTTTACGATTTCAAAGGGATCGCGGGAGCTTTCGGTTTGTAGGGAGAATATCTTTTTATAGCTTGAATCCTCTTTTTTTATGATGTAGTATCCTTGCAAGAATACCTTTCCGTTTTTGTAGATAAAATCGTTTATATGAAGGGAGATTTCCGCTTGAGCTTTTATGTCCCGTTGCCACGGATATTTTAAAACTCCGTAAGAGGGAAGGCGATTTATCAGATAGGAGGTTAGCTCCTTTTCCAAAGAGCCCTCTATCGGTTCCGTCCATTTTTGATCCAAAAAGATTATTTTGCCGTTTTTCATTACCGCAATACGGTCTTGTTTCAGATAGTCGGGCACCTCTATTTCTAAAAGGGCTACGTATTTGTCTATTTTCGTAAATTTCGAGTTTTTCGGGATCTCCTCGTTAAATGCGAAATAGCTTTGGCTTCCGCATCCGTTTAAAAGTATTCCTATTAAAAGCGTATGAACGATAATCTTTTTCATTTAGTCTCCCATAATTAAAGAATTCGGTTTTTTCTCGACTTTTATCAAAACTCTCTCTAAGGATTTCGCCGCTTCGTTTATGTTTTTCAAAGAGAGCGATATCTCTTTCATTAACTGATCGTTGCTCGTTTTTAGAAGTTTATTCAGAGAATTTATGGCCGTTTGGGTTGATTTTACGGCGTCTTTTATCTCTTTAGGAAGAGATTTGAACTCTTTTGAGGAGGCGAAAGCGTTTAGATTTTCCACAAAAGCGTTTAATGATTTTAGAGTTTCGTTTACTCTCGATATGGATTGGGATATCGGTTTTTTGTTTTGAGATAGGATGTCGTTTACGTTTTCCAAAATCGGTTCGAGTTTTAAATTTTTGATTTTTACCAAAATATCGTTTACGTTTTTGATTATGTCGCGTTCTTCCTCGTCAGTCGTGGGGAAGATGAAAAATCTCTCTTTCTTATAAACGGAGCCGTTTTTTTCTTTCGTGAAAGTCAATTCTATATATTGGTTTTTCAGTATCGGATTAGAGGATGCGAGTTTCGCTCTAAGTCCTTTTTTTACGGCCTCTTTTAGGTTTTTTAGCCCCTCTTTCGGGTCGTTTTTGTCGCTGAATGCGCTAAGATCGATTTTCGTTAAAACTTTGGAGTCTATTTTCATCTTTTTATCGTCGTATCTGTTTTTTATATCCACGACTTTTCCTACCGTAAAACCTTGAAATTCTATCGTGGAGCCTATATTTAAGTTCGATATCGATTTTTTGAACTTCATTTCGAAAAGATATTTGCTGTGGTTTAGATTGTAGCCGAGATGTTTTTTCAAGGTGTCCGATTTGCTTTTAAAAAGGGTGAATATGTGATCTTTGCTCAGCGTGCTGTTTTGATCGTATATGAGAGTCGTATCGAAAGCTATTCCGCCTCGAATAACGTCGCTTGCCGGCGCTATGTCCACGTTCAGACTCGATCCGCTAAAATTTACCGAGACGATGTCTAAAGCCCAAAAGTTGGTATTGGGTTTGACGAATTTGTCGTAAGGAGCTTTGATGAAAACGGTAAATTCCACTCCGTCTCCGTCTTTTGAAAGTTTCATCTTTTGGAGTTCTCCGACTTCCATTTTTTTATAAAAAACCGGGGAACCGACTTTCAAGTTTCTCGAGTCTTCCGCGAAAAGATGAAAAACGCTTCCTTTTATATCGGAAGTATCGACGTAAGGTTCGTCAAGTCCTATAAATTCCCTTTTTTCCTCGTATCCGTATTTGCTATACATCTGAATGTAGCTTCCCGAAACCAGAGTTTCGAGTCCCGATATGCCGTTTAGGTCTATTCTCGGTTTTACTATCCAAAACTTTGCGTTTTCGTTTAGAAAAGGTTTTACGCTTTTGTCCATTACGGCTATTACCAAAACGTGTTCGTTATCGTCTTTTAATTTTATCTTTTTTACTTTTCCCACCGGAACGTCTCTAAATCTTATCTCGCTTTGCCCTTCCTGCAGATTTCCCACGCTTTTGAACTCTATCGTAATTTCCGGTCCTATTTTAGAATAGTATTGATACAAAAACCATCCCGCGACTATTAAAGCCGTTATCGGAACTATCCATATGCCAAAAAAGATGTCTCTTTTTTTGTTTATTTTAGGTTTTTTGATATCCAAAAATCACTCCTCCAAAAGTCTTTTATCGTAAGTTAAGGCGCTAAGCATCGTAAATATGACGCTTAAAGCGAACGAAGTGGCGGCGAATCCCGGTTTTATGGACGCTATGTTAAAGTGTATCAATGCCGAAAGTATGGCCACCACGAAAACGTCTATCATCGACCACGGTCCTATGAATTCGGCTAAATGATACATTTTGCTTTTAAATGCGAGGCTCGGTTTGGTATTGAACTTTTTCCAAAAAAGCAAGAAAAATATCATAATAAACTTAATTATAGGTATGACTATCGAAGCTAAAAATACTATTACCGCTATGGGATAGGATTCGTGTTCCCATAGATATACGACTCCTCCCATTATCGTGTTTTCCTCCTCTTTTCCCATGCTGTAAGTTTTTAGGATGGGAAATATGTTCGCCGGAATGTAAAATATTATCGCCGTTATCAAAAAAGCTAAAGACAGTTGAAAATGTTTGCTTTTTTTGTCGTAAATTTTGCAACCGCATCTTCTGCAATAAACCGCTTCCTCTTTGTCCGCTTCGTTTACGGCTTGGCACGAGTGGCATGGAATTAGGAGTTTATCTTTCGGCAATTTTTTCATATATTTCCCACAAATATTTTATTTTTAGGTATTTTGTAAGATAAGTATCTATAGCGACGAATGCCGCAAATGACAAAAGAGCCGCCGTAAAATGAATTCGCGCATAACCTATCAATTTTACCATAGCTACGAAAAAACTTATTAAAAATATGTCGCTCATGCTCCAGGGGAGAAGATGAGATAGAGTTTTTAACAGATATTTGGAAACTTTTTTAGCCGTTTCGGTTTTTAACGATAGCGCCGTTAAAAGATATAGCGTATGAACGGTTAACGGAAAAAGTATGACGCTTAAGGTAACGAGAGCGGCTACGAGCCAAAAACCGTTTCTAAACAGTTCTATGATTATATCGAGTACCGACATGGCGTTTACGGAACCGTTTATATCCACTGAAACTATCGGAAATAGGAGAAAAATAGTGAAAAATATTATATTCGCACTGCTTAACGCTATGATTTTGCTCAAAAGGTTTTTATGTTGACGGTATAGAACGGATCCGCATACCCTACATACCGCTTTTTCTCCCTTTTTTAGAGGTCTTTTCTCGTAAACCGTATGACATCTTTCGCAAATGTCAAGGCCGTTTAAATCGTTTTCACTCATATATGCAATTTTCTTCGATTGGCTTGACGGCAGAACCGTACTCTTTTTGTTATATTATCATTTATTTCTATAATTGAAGATTAGAATTTTTAAAAACGGAGGTTTTCTTTGTCGATCCGGATATTTTCTTTGTAAAGATAGGGGCGGATTTTGGGAGGTATCTTCAGTATCCTGCACTTTTCCTTAAACTCTTTGCTCATCTTCGCTTTAACGAAAGGCGCTATGAAAATTTCTCTCTCTTTTATCGCTACGGCTATTTTATGGCTT
>CAZPVZ010000188.1:0-4159 GCA_964590185.1 uncultured Campylobacterales bacterium | reverse complement strand
AAAAAGATAAAGACGGTAAACGCCGGAGTCTATCTTATAAAAAGAGAGCTTTTGGAAAAATTTCTTCCCCGTCTATCGAACGACAACAAACAAAAAGAGTATTATTTGACGGACATAATAGAACTTGCCAAAAAAGAGGGATACAAAGTCGCTCCCGTTTTCGTCAAGGAAGAGCACTTCAAAGGAGTAAACTCCAAATTCGACCTTGCAAACGCGGAAGTTTTGATGCAAAACAGAATCAAAAAAAGACTTATGCTCCAAGGCGTGATTATGAGACTTCCCGATACCATATACATAGAAGAGGGAGTGGAATTTGAGGGAGAATGTTTTATAGAAAACGGCGTCAGCATCTACAAAGGAAGCAAAATAGTAAACAGCCACATAAAAACCAACTCCGTCATAGAGGAGAGCGAAATAGTAAACTCCTCAATAGGTCCGATAGCGAGAATAAGACCCGGTTCAAAAATCATAGATTCTCACATAGGAAACTACGTCGAAGTTAAAAAATCGACTCTCAAAGGAATAAAAGCGGGACATTTAAGCTATCTCGGAGATAGCGAAATAGACGAAGGAACCAATATCGGAGCCGGAACGATAACTTGCAATTACGACGGCATAAGAAAATATAAAACCATCATAGGAAAAAACGTTTTCGTAGGAAGCGATACGCAAATCGTAGCTCCCGTAAAAATAGAGGATGACGTTTTGATAGCGGCCGGAACTACGGTAAACAAAGACGTCCCGAAAGGCTCTTTGGCCATAAGCAGAACGAGCATGAAAACGGTTGAGGGCTTTTTTTATAAATTTTTCTCTAAAAAAGATAGAGTATAATTACGTCCATGATAAATTTAAAAAATAAAAATATTCTAATAGGCGTTACGGGAAGCATAGCTATTTACAAAAGTTTGGAACTGATAAGACTATTTGTAAAAAGCGGCGCAAAGGTGAGAGTTGTTATGAGCGAAGAGGCGAAAAAGTTTATATCGCCTCTAACTTTCGAAGCTTTAAGCCAAAATAAGGTGCTGCATTCTCAAACGGAAGATTGGAGCGGGGATTTAAACCACATCTCTTTGGGAAAATGGGCGGATATTTTCATAATCGCTCCCGCCACCGCAAACACCGTAAACAAACTCGCTTCCGGAATTGCGGACAATCTTCTCCTGCAAACCGCTTTGGCTTACGATAGAACGAAGATAATCGCTCCCGCGGCGAATACGAGAATGTACGAAAATCCCAGAACCCAAAGCAATCTAAAAATACTGAAACTGATAAACTACGAAATAGTCGAACCTTCAAGCAAACTTTTAGCGTGCAACGAAGAGGGAAAAGGGGCTTTGGCAAGCGTGGAGGATATCTACTATAAAGCCGCAAGAGAGCTTTTGAAAGAGGAGTTTTGGATCAACAGAAAAGTGGTGGTAAGCGGAGGAGGAACGATAGAAAAGATAGACTCCGTCAGATTCCTCTCCAACTTCTCAAGCGGAAAGATGGCTAAAAATTTGGCTTTAGCCCTCTACCTAAAAGGCGCTTCCGTCTGCTTGGTAACGACTAAAATTTTTAACGATCTTCCTAAAGAGATCTACACGATAGACGTGGAAAGCTCGAAAGAGATGCAAGAGTATCTTCAAGACTGCATAAGATCCGCCAAAAAAGGAGTTTTAACAAAACCCACTCTGATGGACGATTCCACCCCGACTCTCATACGAAAAAAACCGTACCTTTTTATGGCGGCGGCCGTTAGCGACTACGTTCCGGCTTTTCCTCAGGAAGGAAAAATAAAAAAGGAGCAAATAGGAGAGGAATGGAATTTGCTTCTAAAGAAAAATGAGGACATTCTAAAAAATTTGGATAAGAGCGAAATAATTTCGATAGGATTCAAAGCGGAAAAAGATGAAAAAGAGGCTTTGAAAAATGCCGAGAAGATGTTGAAAGAAAAAGATTTGGATGCCGTTTGTTTAAACGTTTTGAAAAAAGAGAACGATTTCGGAAGCGATTTCAATCAAATAGATTTTATAACCGAAAAAGAGATCAAAAAACTTCCCCTATCGAATAAACTTGAGCTCTCTTTTTCGATTCTGAAAGAGGCTGAAAAGTTAGATGATAACGGCCATTAAGGACATAGCGAAAATAGAAGGAGCGTTAAACAGACTTCAAACGATAGAGTTTAACGCCACTTTGCCGGTATCTTTAAAAGTTTTGAAAAAATTGGAGCAAAACAGATATCTTCTTTTAATAGGCAATAAGACCGCTCAGACCAAAAGCTTGGTTCCTTTGGAGGAGAACGGAGAGTATTGGGGAGATTTCAAATATTCCAAAGAAAATATCCTTCAGCTCTCAAACCTTTTAAAAAAGCCCGATTTCGAACGGAAAAAAGTTTCGAAAGAGGTTTTTTTCGACCTAAATCGCATAAAAGAGATCTTTTCAAAAGAGAATCCCAAAAAAAGTTTTAAAGAGGAGGTTTTGCACAAACTTGCGAAAGCGGAAAACAGACAGGACTTTTTACAGCTATCCAACATGCTTTTAGCTTTAAGGGAAGATATTTTTTTTATTCCCATTCAATACGAAAAGAAAAAATATTTTTTTCAATTCAAGAAAAAGCAAAAAAATGATATAGTTAAAAAAGAGTTTACCGTATCGTTTTACGCATCTTTCAACAATTTGGGACCGATAAAGGGAGAAATAAAAAGCGTTAAAGATTTTACGAAACTAACGATTTATACATATTACGAAAAAAGTTTGAAGTTTTTAAAAAGAGAGTTGAAAGAGCTCGACATGGAATGCGAACTTAAACTCTCAAGAAATATCTCTCCCCTCTTTGAAAGCGGAGAGAAATTACTCGACGTCAAAGGTTAAAAAATAGATGAATAAACTCGAACACATAGCGATTATTATGGACGGAAACGGCCGATGGGCTAAAAAGCGGGGATTTTCAAAAAGAGTGAAAGGCCACGAAGAGGGGGCTAAGAGAGTAAGGGAAATTACGATTTTCGCTTCCGACTACGGCATAAAATACCTCACTCTATACGCTTTCAGCACCGAAAATTGGAAACGCCCGCAATACGAGATAGATTTTTTAATGAAGCTTATGGACATCTATCTAAAAAACGAATTGAAACTTTTTTTGGAAAACGAAGTAAGATTCGAGACGATAGGAGATATCAAAAAACTGCCTCAAAAACTGCAAGATAGAATAGCTTATACGAAAGAAAAGACGAAACATTTCAAAGGCTTAACTCAAGTTTTGGCGATCAATTACGGCTCGAGAGACGAAATCGTAAGAGCTTTTCACAGAGCGAAAGAGGCGGGAGTGGAGTTAACGCAAGAGAATATGAACCGATTTTTGGATACCGCCGGAATGCCGGACGTGGATATGCTCGTAAGAACGGGAGGAGAGCAGAGACTTTCCAATTTTCTTTTATGGCAAAGCGCTTATAGCGAACTCTTTTTCACTCCCACCTTATGGCCCGAATTTACGCCTAAAGAGCTTGAAGAGATGATAGAGAAATATATGAAAATAGAAAGAAGATTCGGCGGTGTGAAAGATGAATGAAACTCCTCTCATATACTCCGCTTTCATCATTGCGGGTCTCGTTTTCGGCTCGTTTTTAAACGTTTTGATCATTCGCATTCCTAAAAACAAAAATATAGCCTTCCCGGGCTCTCACTGCGTAAAATGCGAAAAACCTCTAAAATGGTGGCATAACATTCCCGTTTTTTCGTGGCTCTTTTTAAAAGGAAAATGCTACTACTGTAAAGAGCCTATATCGATTCAATATCCTTTAGTAGAAGCCGCAACGGCGGCAATCTTTTTCATCTCCGCTCTAAAAACGGAAACGCTTTACGAAGCCTTGATCACGGCTTTGGTTTTTTCCCTGCTGCTTGCTTTATCGATTATAGATTTCCGATACAAAGAGGTTCCGGACAGTTTGAATCTGACGGCTCTAACTCTATCGATATTCTCTTCAAGCGATTTCGTAACCAATTTTCAAAACGCTCTCTTGTTTGCCGGAGCGTTTTCTCTTCTTAGATTTTACATCTCTTACGCTTTGAAAAAGGAGGCTATGGGAGAAGCCGACATAATGATAGCCGCTACGATAGGAGCGACGGTCGGTATAAATTTGGGACTTTTGACGATATTTTTATCGGCGGTTTTAGCTTTGAT
>CAZPVZ010000187.1:0-9514 GCA_964590185.1 uncultured Campylobacterales bacterium | reverse complement strand
CCCTTTGCTCAAGCCTTACTAAGATTCCCTATTGTGCTCATATAGCTCAGAGGTAGAGCACTTCCTTGGTAAGGAAGAGGTCGAGGGTTCAAGTCCCTCTATGAGCTCCACGATTGAAGTTTTGGCCAAAGCTTTAAAGTGCAAAGAAAAGAGACAGATTTAAATTTTTTTGGAGGAAATATAAATGGCAAAAGAGAAATTCGAAAGAACCAAGCCACACGTTAACATAGGAACTATCGGTCACGTTGACCATGGTAAAACGACTTTGACGGCTGCTATCTCCGCCGTTCTTGCGCAAAAAGGTCTTGCCGAGCTTAAAGACTACGACAATATCGACAATGCGCCGGAGGAGAAAGAGAGAGGTATCACCATCGCTACTTCTCACATCGAGTACGAGACGGATAAGAGACACTACGCTCACGTTGACTGCCCCGGACACGCGGACTACGTTAAAAACATGATTACGGGTGCCGCTCAAATGGACGGAGCCATCTTGGTTGTTTCCGCCGCCGACGGTCCTATGCCGCAAACGAGAGAGCATATCCTTCTTGCAAGACAAGTTGGCGTTCCTTATATCGTCGTTTTCCTAAACAAAGCCGACATGGTTGACGACGAGGAGCTTTTAGAGCTTGTCGAGATGGAGGTTAGAGAGCTTCTTAGCGAGTACGACTTCCCAGGTGACGATACTCCGGTTATCATCGGTTCCGCGTTGAAAGCTCTTGAAGAGGCTAAAGGCGGACAGCTCGGAGAGTGGAGTCAAAAAATTCTCGAGCTTATGGATGCGGTTGACGAGTATATCCCTACTCCGGAGAGAGATACCGACAAAGATTTCTTGATGCCTATCGAGGACGTTTTCTCAATCTCCGGAAGAGGAACCGTCGTTACCGGTAGAATAGAGAGAGGTATCGTAAAAGTAGGTGACGAAGTTGAGATCGTAGGTCTTAAACCTACCCAAAAAACCGTTGTAACCGGCGTTGAGATGTTTAGAAAAGAGATGGATCAAGGTGAGGCCGGAGATAACGTGGGCGTTCTTCTTAGAGGTACTAAAAAAGAGGAAGTTGAGAGAGGTATGGTTCTTTGTAAGCCCGGCTCCATCACTCCTCATACCGACTTCGAGGCGGAAGTTTACGTATTGACTAAAGAGGAGGGAGGAAGACATACTCCTTTCTTCAACAACTACAGACCTCAATTTTACGTAAGAACTACCGACGTTACGGGATCCATCACTCTTCCTGAAGGAACCGAGATGGTAATGCCCGGGGACAACGTTAAAATTAAAGTTTCTTTGATCGCTCCTATCGCTCTTGAAGAGGGAACGAGATTCGCTATCAGAGAGGGTGGTAGAACCGTAGGTGCCGGAGTCGTTACTAAGATTATAAAATAATTTTTTTACGCGGGATTTTCTTCCCGCGTAAAATTTAAATCGAGGGAAGCAAAATGAGAGATAAAATAGGTTTAAAATGCACCGAGTGCGGAGATATCAACTATACAACCACTAAAAACAAAAAAACTCATACCGAGAAATTCGAAATAAGAAAATATTGCAAAAGAGAGAGAAAGCACACTCTCCATAGAGAAACGAAAATTTAAAAAAACTTCAGAAATTTTTTTCTGAAGTGCTCGTAGGGTAGTAGCTCTAATGGTAGAGCAACGGTCTCCAAAACCGTAGGTTGGGGGTTCGAGTCCCTCCTACCCTGCCACTAAATTAAGGTAAGAGAATGGAAAAACTAATAAGCTATTTAAAAGCATCTAAAATAGAGTTGGCGAAAGTTATTTTTCCTACCAAAGATCAGATAAAAAACGCTTTTATAGCCGTTTTCGTGGTCGTTACGGTTGTAGCGCTATTTTTGGCATTGATAGATCTTATTATGTCGTTTTTACTTAAAACATTTTTGTAAGAAAATTTAGGAAATTATATGGCGCATAAATGGTATGCTATTCAAACATATGCCGGTAGCGAACTTTCCGTTAAAAGAGCTATACAAAATCTCGTTAAAGATTTGGGTATCGAAGAGAAACTGAAAGAGGTTATAGTTCCTACCGAAGACGTTATAGAGATAAAAGATAAGAAAAAGAAAATAACCGAGAGAAGTTTATATCCGGGGTATGTATTTGCCCATATAGATTTGGATACCGATTTGTGGCATAGGATACAGTCTTTGCCGAAAGTCGGAAGATTTATAGGCGAATCCAAAAAACCGACTCCTTTAAGCGAAAAAGATATAAAACTGATTATCGAAAAAGCTAAAAAGAAAGGTTCTCCGAAACCGAAAATCTCTTTCGAAGAGGGAGAGAGCGTAAGAATTACGGAAGGGCCTTTTGCGAATTTTACCGGGGTCGTCGAAGAGTACGACATGGAGCACGGCATGCTCAAACTAAACGTCTCCATTTTCGGCAGAAGCACTCCGGTAGAGATTCCTTACTCTCAAGTCGAAAAAATCGTTTAATACCAAGAAAGGACTAAAATGGCTAAGAAAGTAATTGGCGAGATTAAATTGCAAATTCCGGCTGGAAAAGCAAATCCCTCTCCTCCGGTAGGTCCGGCACTCGGACAAAAGGGTGTTAACATAATGGAGTTTTGTAAAGCTTTCAACGAAAAAACGAAAGATATGATGGGATTTAACATACCCGTTATCATTACGGTTTATTCGGACAGAAGCTTTACTTTCGTAACCAAACAGCCACCGGCTTCGGACCTTATTAAAAAAGCTTTGGGAATTCAAAAAGGTTCTTCTAATCCTTTGAAAGATAAAGTCGGTAAGCTTACCAAAGAGCAGCTTATGGACATAGTCGAGAAAAAAATAGCCGACCTTAATACCAAAGATAGAGAGCAAGCGGCTAAAATCATCGCCGGAAGCGCCAGAAGCATGGGCGTTGAAGTCGAGATGTAATTAAAATAACCTTTTTAAGTTTTTTACGCCCGACCACGGGTTAAAGTGGAAGCAAAAAAATACGCGGAGATATAAATGGCAAAGAAACATTCTAAAAGATATCAAGAACTACTAAAGAAAATAGAAAAAAACAAAGTTTACGACGTGCAAGAGGCGGTAGAGAAGATAAAAGATTTAAAATCCGCCAAGTTTGACGAAACCGTAGAAGTGGCTATGCAGCTTAACGTAGATCCCAGACACGCGGATCAAATGGTAAGAGGTTCGGTCGTTTTGCCTCACGGAACCGGTAAAAAAGTCAGAGTTGCGGTAGTGGCAAAGGGCGCCAAAGCCGACGAAGCGAGAGAGGCGGGAGCCGATATCGTCGGAGACGAGGATTTAATAAGCGACATTCAAAACGGTAAGATAGATTTCGATATTTTGATAGCCACTCCGGATATGATGGGAATGGTAGGTAAAGTAGGTAGAATTTTGGGACCTAAAGGTTTGATGCCCAATCCTAAAACCGGAACGGTTACGATGGATGTGGCTAAAGCCGTTAAAAACGCCAAAACCGGACAAGTTAACTTCAGAGTGGATAAAAAAGGTAACATTCACGCTGGAATAGGAAAAGTCAGTTTCGACGCTCAAAAACTCAAAGAGAATTTGGAGACTTTCGTAAAAGCCATCAATAAGCATAAACCTTCCGCGGCTAAAGGAAGATACATTAAGCACGCCGCACTCTCTTTGACTATGAGTCCTTCGTTGGATTTGAACACTCAAGAGTTGTTAGAGCTGAAATAATTTCATCTGATGTTTATCTTAGACTTAAGAGAACGGGGGCTTTTTAGCTTAAACAGAAAGTTTCCTCCGAAGCTTTCTTTCCCTCTTTGGGATGCCCCGTTCGATGAAGTCGGAAAGGAGGAAAAATGACAAGGGAAGAAAAGGTCAAGCTCGTCGAAGAGCTCTCTGAAGAGCTAAAAGGTGTCGGCGGACTTGTCGTATGCGGCTTCTCGGGGCTTACCGTTCAAGAGATGGAAGCTTTGAGAAACGAAGCGAGGGAGCAAGGTCTTAAAGTTAGAGTCATCAAAAACAGACTTGCCGCCATCAGCTTCAAAAACGCCGGTATCGAAGGTCTTACCCTAAAAGACGCGAACGTGTTCGTGTGGGGCGACGACATCGTAGCATTGGCCAAGGTTGTAACGAAGTACGCTTCCGAGAATAAAGAGAAATTCGTCATTAAATCGGGATACTTCGAAAACAACGTCGTCGATGCGGCTCAGATAGAGGCTTACTCCAAACTTGCGTCCAAAGAGGAATTCCTCGGAATGCTTCTTTCTACTTGGACTGCGCCTTTACGCAACTTGCTATATGTTTGGAGTGGAGTTCAAAGAGAGTTTGTTACCGCTCTTAATGAGATTAAAAAACAAAAAGAAGCGGCTTAATATCGATTTTGCTATATAAAAAACAATAAAAAACAAAAAAATAAAAAGGAAGGAAAAATGGCAATTACAAAAGAAGACGTAATCGAGTATATATCTAATCTTTCTGTTCTTGAGCTTTCCGAGCTTGTTAAAGAGTTCGAGGAGAAATTCGGCGTTTCCGCTACTCCTACGGTTGTAGCCGGCGGTGCGGCGGCAGGCGGAGAAGCCGGCGGTGCGGCTGAAGAGAAAACGGAGTTTGACGTTGTTTTAACTTCTGCCGGAGCTAAGAAAATAAACGTTATTAAAGCGGTTAGAGCCATTACGGGTCTCGGACTTAAAGAGGCTAAAGAGGCGGTTGAGAATACTCCTACAAAAATTAAAGAGGGAGTTTCTAAAGACGAGGCCGAAGAGATTAAAAAACAACTTGAAGAGGCCGGAGCTTCCGTCGAGATTAAATAATCTCTCGTATATAGGAGGGCAAAACCCTCCTTATACCATAAAAATCTTAATAATTTAATATAATTTAGAAATTAGTTATTGTTCTAAATTATATTAGGTTATAATAAATTCCCCTTCTATTTGTTCAAAATACTATAACTGCTACGAGGTTGATTAATGTTACACACTTTAAAATCAGGAAACAGATTAAGAGTCGATTTTTCCAAAATCCCGCGAAAAATCAACATTCCTAATCTTTTGCAACTTCAAAAAGAGAGTTATGAATATTTCATCAATGTTCATGGAGACAAAGAGAGCGGAATAGAGAAAGTATTTCAATCCATCTTCCCTATTCACGACCCTCAAAACAGAATCACTCTCGAATACGTCGAGAGCGAGATAGGAAAACCTAAATACACCATTAAAGAGTGTACCGAAAGAGGTCTTACCTATTCGATATACATAAAGATGAAAGTTCGTCTCATTCTTTGGGATAGAGACGAAAAAACCGGAGAGAAAAAAGGCATTAAAAACGTAAAAGAGCAGTATATTTTCATAAGAGACATTCCTTTGATGACGGATAGGATTTCGTTTATCATAAACGGAGTCGAAAGAGTCGTCGTCAATCAGCTTCATAGAAGTCCCGGCGTTATATTTAAGGAGGAAGAGAGCGCCGCGGTTTCTAATAAGCGTATCTATACCGCCCAAATTATTCCCGATAGAGGTTCTTGGCTCTATTTCGAATATGACGTAAAAGACATTTTATACGCCAGAATCAACAAAAGAAGAAAAATACCGGTAACGATTCTTTTTAGGGCTTTGGGTTACAGCAAACAAGATATCATCAAACTTTTTTATCCCGTTTTGAAGATAAGAATAACCGAAAATAAATTTTTAATTCCGTTTACTCCCGAAGATTTCGTGGGGAGAATGGATTACGATTTGAAAGACGAAAACGGCAATCTCTTGGTGGCCGCGAGAAAGAGACTTACCAAAAAGAAAGCTCAGGCGCTTTACGACGAAGGTTTGAGATGGGTCGAGTACCCGGCCGAGATTCTTCTCGAGAGATATTTGGCTTCTCCTATCATAGATCAGGAGAGCGGAGAAATTCTGTTCGATACGCTAACGAGACTTGACGAAAACAAAATAATAAAACTTATAGATCACGGCATAAAAGAGATAGAGATAGCCAACGACCTTGTAAGCGGAGTGGATCAGTCCATCATCAACTCTTTCATAGCGGATCAAGAAACCTTAAAACTTTTAAAACATACCGAAGGGATAGAGGACGAAAACGACCTCTCCGCCATAAGAATTTACAAGGTCATGAGACCGGGAGAGCCGGTAACGAAAGAGGCGGCTAAGGCTTTCGTAAACGATTTGTTTTTCAATCCCGAAAGATACGATCTAACGAAAGTCGGTCGTATGAAGATGAACCATAAGCTCTCTTTGGACGTGCCCGAATATGTAACTGTTTTAACGAGTGAAGACATTATAAAAACCGTTAAGTATCTTATTAAAGTTAAAAACGGACAAGGGCATATAGACGATAGAGATCATCTCGGAAACAGAAGAATAAGAGCCATCGGAGAGCTTTTGGCAAACGAACTTCACGCCGGTTTGGTTAAGATTCAAAAAGCCATAAGAGACAAGTTTACGACTTTAAGCGGAAACATAGACGATCTTATGCCGCACGATCTTATAAACTCCAAGATGATAACCTCCTCAATTTTGGAGTTTTTTACGGGCGGACAGCTTTCTCAATTTATGGATCAAACCAATCCTCTAAGCGAGATAACTCACAAAAGAAGACTTTCGGCGTTGGGTGAAGGAGGACTCGTTAAAGAGAGAGCAGGTTTTGAGGTTAGGGACGTTCACCCGACCCATTACGGAAGAATCTGTCCGATAGAGACTCCTGAGGGACAAAACATCGGTCTTATAAACACTTTGGCAACTTACGCCAAAGTTAACGAACTCGGTTTTATAGAAGCTCCTTACAGAAAGGTAAAAGACGCCGTCGTTACGGACGAAGTCGTTTATCTTACCGCCACTCAGGAGGAGGGGCTCGTTATAGCTCCGGCGAGTACCAAGGTTGACGAGAACGGAAAAATAGTAGAAGAGCTTATAGAGGTTAGAAAAAACGGAGAGATTTTGCTCGAAGAGAGAGAAAAAGTGGATCTAATCGATCTCTCTTCGTTGATGGTTACGGGCGTTGCGGCATCTTTGATTCCGTTTTTGGAGCATGACGACGCCAACAGGGCGCTTATGGGATCCAACATGCAAAGACAGGCGGTTCCTCTTTTGTGGAGCGAAGCGCCAATTGTTGGAACCGGTATAGAAAAAACGGTGGTTAGAGACGCCTGGGAGGCGTTGAAAGCCAAAAGAGGCGGAATAGTCGAAAAGGTTGACAATAGAAACATCTATATTTTGGGAGAGGACGAAAACGGAGCTTTTATAGATCACTACTATCTTTCCAAAAACATAAGAACCAACCAAAATACGACTTTCTCTCAAAGGCCCATCGTTAAAAAGGGTCAAAGAGTTGAAGCCGGAGACGTTATAACCGACGGTCCGAGCATGGATAACGGAGAGTTGGCTCTCGGTAAAAACGTACTCGTGGCGTTTATGCCTTGGAACGGCTACAACTTCGAGGACGCTATTATCATAAGCGAAAAGTTGATAAGAGAGGATACTTTCACCTCCGTTCACATTTACGAAAAAGAGATAGAAGCGAGAGAGCTAAAAGACGGAATAGAGGAGATAACAAGAGACATTCCGAACATAAAAGAGGAGAATTTGGCTCATCTTGACGAGAGCGGTATCGTTAAGATAGGAACCTATATCAAACCGGGAATGATTTTGGTCGGTAAAGTCTCTCCTAAAGGGGAGGTTAAGCCGACTCCGGAAGAGAGGCTTTTAAGAGCCATTTTCGGAGAAAAAGCCGGACATGTGGTTAATAAATCCCTTTACGCTCCTCCTTCTTTGGAGGGAATAGTCGTTGACGTTAAAATCTTTACGAAGAAAGGGTATGAGAAGGATCCGAGATCCATAAAAGCTTATGAAGAGGAAAAAAGAGTTTTAGAGCAAAACTATCACGATAAGCTTCTTATGATAGATAGAGAGGAGATTTTGAAGATAAACTCTCTTCTATCCAAAAATCCTTTGGAAGAGGATTGCGAAATAAACGGCGTTAAATATAAAAAGGGAGATTTCGTTAAAAAAGAGGATTTGGAAAGCGTAAACAGATTCGCTTTAAATTCCATTATCAAATGTTTCTCCGAAGAGGTTAACGCCAAATACAACGAGATTAAAAAGCATTTCCAAGAGGAGAAAAAGAGACTCAGAGAGGAGAGAGACGAGAAACTTACGATTTTGGAAAAAGACGACATATTGCCAAACGGAGTCGTAAAACTCGTTAAAGTTTACATAGCCACGAAAAGAAAGCTGAAAGTCGGAGATAAAATGGCGGGAAGACACGGAAACAAAGGTATCGTCTCCAACATCGTTCCGGAAGTGGATATGCCTTATCTCAAAAACGGAGAGACGATAGATATCATTTTAAATCCTTTGGGCGTGCCTTCTCGTATGAACATAGGACAGATTCTCGAGGTTCATTTGGGTCTTGTAGGAAAGAGACTCGGAGAACAGATAGAGAAGATCTACAAAGAAAAACAGGGCGAATGGATAAAAGCTCTTAGAGAGAAGATGATAGAGATAGCTTCCGTTGCCAAACTTATGAAACCTAAAGAGTTTTTCGAGAACATAAGCGACGAGAAGCTTCTTGAGTATGCGAGAGATTGGAGCAAGGGAGTTAAATTCGCAACGCCGGTTTTCGAGGGAGTTAACGAAGAGGAGTTTAAAAAGCTCTTTGAAATGGCGCAAATCGATATGGACGGAAAAACCGAGCTTTATGACGGAAGAACCGGCGAGAAGATGAAAGAGAGAGTAAACGTCGGATATATGTATATGCTAAAACTCCACCATTTGGTTGACGAAAAGGTTCACGCAAGAAGTACGGGACCTTACTCTCTCGTTACTCAACAGCCCGTCGGAGGTAAAGCGCTCTTTGGAGGACAGAGATTCGGAGAGATGGAGGTTTGGGCTCTTGAGGCGTACGGAGCCGCAAACACTCTAAAAGAGATGCTTACGATCAAATCCGACGACGTTGACGGAAGAATGAAGGCTTATAAAGCCATAACCAAAGGAGAAGATGTTCCGGAAACCGGAATACCGGAAACATTTTTCGTTTTGACCAACGAGCTTAAAGCATTAGCATTAGATGTAGAGATATACGGAGAGGAAGAAGAGAATGAAACACTTGATTCCAATTAAAATAGACGAAGAGAACAGACCTAAGGATTTTCAAGCTTTTCAACTTAAGCTTGCGAGTCCGGAGAAGATCCTCTCATGGAGTTACGGTGAGGTTAAAAAACCGGAGACTATAAACTATAGGACCTTAAAACCCGAAAGGGACGGTCTCTTTTGCGCGAAAATTTTCGGACCTATCAGAAACTACGAATGTCTTTGCGGCAAGTATAAAAAGATGAGATACAAAGGTATCAAATGTGAAAAGTGCGGCGTGGAGGTAACGAGCTCCAAAGTTAGAAGAAGCAGAATGGGACATATAGAGCTCGTAACTCCCGTCGCTCACATTTGGTACGTAAACTCTCTGCCAAGCAGGATAGGAACCCTTCTTGGCGTTAAGATGAAAGATTTAGAGAGAGTTTTGTATTATGAAGCCTATATCGTAAAAGAGAGAGGCGGAGCCTACTACGATAACGAAAA
>CAZPVZ010000186.1:0-10896 GCA_964590185.1 uncultured Campylobacterales bacterium | reverse complement strand
GAAGAACGTGTATCATCAAAACATCCTGAAAATCTGAAATTTTTATGAGGTATTATAACAAAAACGAAGAAAAACGGCTAACCGGCGTTTGGGATTTTTGAAACGCTCCTTTTCGATAACGGCGAAGTTTGGATAACGGAAGGATTTTAATGAAGAAAGTTTGGGATAAAATATCTAAACGGTTTTTACAAAATAGTATTGAGATATCGGAGCCTCAATAACGCAATTTTCTTTTTTAAGTTTTTCTAAACACTCTATCAATACAAAAACATTCGTTTGTGGAGACTCTGAAGAAGACCGTTTTGAATGTTCATAAACTCTTAGGGCAGATTCCATAGCACCTTTATAATTACCGTTTGTAATTAAATCTTGAAATATTTCTTTGTTTGATTTTGAATAATGGGGAATATATTTTTTTAGCTCATTATTTATTAAGTCTTGACAAGGCGACGATTCACCTCCGCCGAATCGTCTCGTTGTAAATGTAAAGTGCAATAAAATCCAAAACTCAAAACAAGGATCGGAAACGATACCGTAAATCTTTGTTTTATTTTTTATTTTGGGAATCGATATCTTATGATTTTTACGAATCAAGGCGATAGCTTCATTAAAATCTTGATGCTCATCTCTGTCAATAACGCAAAACACTTTGTCGTAAGGATCGTCTTTGGAATCTTTAGCCAATTCTATCGCATAAGCAACTACGCTGATAGGAGACGAATTACTGTTTGGATCGATCACCACATTAGCCGTAGCAAGTTTTAAATGATCTCTAAAAAGATCGAAATATATACATTCCGTTTTACTGCCTTCGCAAACAATCAATATTTTATCATAAGGCTCCCTCCGGTTCCGTTTTCTTCGTAAATCCTTAATATTTTTCGCTTTTCTGCGTTTATGCAAATCATCCGTACCCATTGCTCAATCCAGCACGCCATATAAGCTTTTAATATACGGTAACGCTCCGTATCTTCCGCTAAGATAGCCTTTTTCAATGTCTTCAACGCCTTTTCTCGGCTTAAATTCCAAAAGGCTATATAGTTTCGTCGCTTGTTTTTCTTTTTCACAAAACCAGACTTGATCTCTTCTAAAAATACTTTGACTTAAAATCGAAGTTTCATGGGTAGTAAAAATGATTTGCGCACCTTTTCGATTCATTTTTTCGTTATGAAAAAGTTTTACTATAAATTCCACTAATAACGGATGGAGATTATCGTTTAATTCGTCTACGAACAAAACATTGCCGTTATCAAGAGTATCGAGACAGGGACCTAAAATTGAAAAAAACTTCTGCGTACCGTCCGACTCTTCGTTAAAATCTAAAAGTACTTTTTCTCCTTCGTCATTTAAATGAACGGTATTAAACTCTTCAATAATTTTTTTACCGCCAAACTCTTCAATCATTTTCTCTTTCAACTCTAAAGGCAAATCTTTAGGCAGCTTATCCGGGGAAAAATCATCAAACTTAACATTCACATCCTCGATATCAAAATCCGCAATTTTTAAAAATCGGATGATTTTATCCTTATACTTATCTTTTTGCAGTAAATCAATCGTAAACTCGGGACTCCAACCGAAAACACCAACGATTTGCAATTTATTCAAAAACCAGTTGAAAACCGGCTTTAATTGCTCGCTATTAAGCTGAACGGCGGTAGATAGAAAAAGCGCATTCGAACGAGTGGAATTTTTCCAAAGATTTTTTTCTCCTTTAAATTTACTTCCGAAATACCAAGCATAATCATCTTTTTCCGGAATATACTCTCTCGTGTACCAGGTTTGTGCGCGATTCGTTTCGAAAACGAACAGCCACTCTTCATAAACTCTCTTTTTATCGGCTACGAAACCAAACTGATATCGAATCCCTTTTCGGATAAAAGTAATTTCAAACTCCGTAGGTTTATCGATGTATTGCGAAGAGAATAAAAAAGGAGTTAAAGGAATATGCGTACCTTCGGTAAACTTGGAAGCGCTTAATAAAACAATCTTTTTCATAGCCGATAAAGCTTTTAAGATATTTGATTTACCCGAAGCATTAGGACCATAAATCGCACTACTTTTTAAAAGCTTTAACGAGGCGGATTCGAAGCAGTTTTTTTCTAACTCTTTATGTTTTGAGGCGGTTAAACTTAATACGATCTCTTCTTTAATCGATCGGAAATTCTTCGCTCTAAACTCTACCAACATAATTTTACTCGAAATTGATTTTTATTGGTAATTTTGACATATTTTTGCAAAAAACAAACTGAAAATCTTCCTCGCCAAAATTTTAATATCGCAACCTCTACCCCCTCCTAAACCTCATCATCTTAAATCTCTCTCCCATAAAAGCGGGATCGATTAGGACTTTGGCTCTGTTTAGTTCGTTGAAATAAGTCTTCTCGTCAACGTTTTTTCTAAGCATATCCAAAAGCTCTATCAATCCGAACTCCGTCAAAGCGGCAAGTTGAGTTTTAAACTCGATCTCCACGGCTCCGGCGTTTTCGAAAGCGTCCTTAAGATGGGCGAAATTAACGTCATAAGTGATATCCGATCTTTTAAAAAGAGTTTTCAAAGAGAGGTTTTCATCGAGATTTTCGTCTCTCGCAAAAGGCGTTAGGGAAAAAAACGGATAAACTTGATGCTTGCTGTAAACTCTTAGAGAAAAATCACCTCTCGCAAACTTCTCCCCGTAGTCGAAAGTAACGAATTCATACTTTTCTATCCCGTTTGTCAAATCTTTCGCAAACTCTTCGTATCCTACCGCTATCTCTCCCTTAGAAACCTTATACCTCTCTATCAGCTCCTTCGTCCTCTCCCCAGCCTCTTTAAACTCCATATTGAAATTTTCGTCTATATAAAGCTCTTTTCCGTCTTTTACGACTTCGCAGGCAAAAGCGTCGAAAATCTCGTTGGATACGACGAAAGCCTCCTTTAATGAAATATCTTTGATATTTCTAAAATGAACGAGCTTTACGGCATCCCCGAACGACTTTTCAAAATACTCCTTTTGAGCTTTGATATTCTCTTCCTGCGGTTCCAAAATCGCAAAAGTTATGCTTTTTAAAAGCTGAGGCTCCAAAGTGTAGATAAATTGAACGATATCCGCCAACAGATATCCTTGATGGGCTCCCACCTCCAAAATATAGGCGTTTTCGGATAAAAACCCCTCTTTAACGGTCTTTAGAAACCTGCTTGCTATCGATCCTCCGAAAAACATACTGCTGCTTACGGCGGTGTAAAAATCTCCCTTCTTCCCTATCTCTCTAAATTTAGCGTAATACCCGTCCTCGGCGTAAAGCCATTCGTTCATAAACTCGCTGAATTTTCTATAAGCCATCAGGAAGAGACCCTCTTAAAAACTCTCTTAAGTCTCTCAAATCCCTCGTCCATCTCCTCTCTCGTTATCGTCAAAGGAGGCAAAAATCTAAGAGTGTTTCTACCGGCTTTCAGAACCAAAACCCCCTCTTTGAAAGCCTCGTTTACCAAAGAGTTCAAAATCTCTCCGTCTTTGATCCTAAGACCTCTCATAAATCCCAAACCGACCTCTTTTATGACGATATTTTTAAAATTTTCGGCAAACTCCTTCAATCCTCTCTCAAAGTACAAATACCCCTCATCCAGCGCTCCGCTTTCTTTATACTCCTTTAGTATGTCCAAAACCTCGTTCGCGGCGGAAGTTACGAGATAGTTTCCTCCGAAAGTGCTTCCGTGATCTCCGGGAGAAAATATATCCTTAAGTCTCGTCATAACCGCTCCTATCGGAACTCCTCCCCCAAGACCCTTTGCCAAAGTGATAATATCGGGCTCTATCTCGTAAAGATTGGAAGCCAAAAGCTCCCCGCTTCTATATATTCCGGTTTGAACCTCGTCAACTATCAAAAGAACGTCTTTTTCTTTTAAAATCCCGCAAAGTTTTTTTACGCTCTCTTTATCCTGAGGCTCCACGCCCCCCTCTCCCTGTATAAGCTCTATCATCACCGCAACCGTTTTTTCGTCTATCAGGGAGGGAATCTCCTCTATATTTTTGGCGTAAACGAAACCGTCCGGATAGGGACCGAAATAGTTGTGCATCTTCTCCTGACCGGTGGCTTTCAAAGCGGTGATCGTTCTTCCGTGAAAAGAGTTTTCCAAAGTGATTATTTTGTATCTTTTGGGCTCTCCTTCAACCTCCCCGTATTTTCTGGCTATCTTTATGGCTCCCTCGTTGGCTTCCGCTCCGCTGTTTGCGAAAAAACATCTCATATCGTATCCGCTTCTCTCAACGAGCCTTTTTGCAAGAAGAGCTTGAGGTTCTATGAGATAGAGATTGGAGATGTGAATTATATTTTTCGAAGCTTCGCAAACCGCTTTAGAAACTCTCTCGTTGGAATGTCCGACGCTAACGACGCCTATACCGCTCGTAAAATCTATATACTCTCTCCCCTCTTCGTCAAACAAAACGGCGTTTTTGCCTCTTTTGAAATTAACGTAATTTCTTGCGTAAGTGTGTAAAACGTATTTTAAATCAATCTCTTTCAGATTCATTCATTCACCCTTTTTTTGGAAAGATTATATCAATAAAAAGATTAAAAAATCTTCTTAGCCCCCAAAAGTCTCACCTTGACGGTTTGATAAAAAAGCTCGTTTTTCAAAGCCCAAAACTTGGCTTTGGAAGCGGCAAGATCCGATATCGCCCTGCTAAGCTCGTCCGCGCTTGCGAATTTATTCTCAAACCTTCCGTAAGTTAGCTTATAATACTCCTCTCTCGCCTTAACCTCCTCTTGCGCGCTTTTTATCTTAGCCTCCAAAGCCTCTATGTCCGAAAAAGCATCCTTTATCTCTTTTACGACTCTCTTTTCGTAATCTTTCAGCTTGAAAAAAGAGGCAATCTTTTTCGCTCTCGCGGCTTCCAAACCGTTTTTATCCGAAAAACCCTTAAAAAGATTCCAAGAAAATCTCAAAGCCGCATAGTTTTCGTTTGCGTTCGTGTATCCGTCCCCGTTTAAAGAGAGATCCTTTCCTCTCCTTTTCAAACCGACCGCCGCCGAAACGAATGGATAAAAAGCGCTCTTTGCAAGTTCTATCTCCTTTTGATCGATTTTCAAAAGTTTTCTCAAAGATTTTAAGTCGGCTCTATTTTCCAAAGCGCTTCTTATCGCCTCCTCTTTTTTCAAAAGCTTCACGCTTTTTCCTATCTCCTCCACGCCCTTTACCTCTCTATCCAAAATATAGGATAGAGAGTTTAAAAGTTTCTTCTTTTCGGATTCGGTCTGAGCGATTTGGGACTGGATATCGAACTTCTTAGCCCTTATGTTATAAACCTCGCTTATAGGCAAAAGCCCGTTTTTATAAAGTCCCAAAGCCTTTTTATAAGAAAGAGAAACCGCTTTCTTAGCTTCCTCAAGCGCCTTTTGCTTCTCTTTCAAAGAGAGCGCCGAAGAATAGATATAAGATATCTTTAAAATAAGCTCTCTTTTTAGATCCGAAACCTTAAGCTTGGCAATCTCCTTTCGAAGTTTCGCCTCATCGACCAAAGAGCTTATCGCAAAACCGCTAAAAATGGGATACTTTATCGATATTTCGCCTTCAAATCTGTTTTTGTCCCCCATGGGAAGTTTCATATTCATAAACCTCACCGTCGGAGTCTCTTGAAGTCTTGCGATATCCAAAGAGAGATCCAAAGAGGGATACAGCTTTCCTTTTTGCGCCTCATACGCAAATTCGCTCGCTTTTTGAAGCTCCTTGGCGCTTTTTAAAATCAAAGAGTCCTCCACGCTTCTTAAAGCCTCTTTGAAACTTATGCAAAAGGCAAAAACCGGGATTATGAGCAAAACGGCTTTTTTCACGCTCTCTCCTTTCTTTTTATAAAAAGCAAAACAACGAATAGGGAACCCAAAAGCCCCCAATATCCCGCATGCAAAAAAGTATCGTAAAATCCGTAGTTGTAACTCATAAAAGTTTCGTAATTCGCAAATACGGCTTTCAACTTATCCGCGGACAAAGACGCCGTTTCTCTTATCTTCTCGAAATAATAACTTAAATACTCGTAATTTTGAAGATTTTCCATATTTAAAAAGTAAAAATTCTTAAAATACTCCATATTGTTCGTAGCCAAAGCGGTTCCGAAACTTCCCCCGACGAATCTGAAATAATCCATCAAAACTATCGCAAGCTCTCCTTTGTCGGAGGGAGCGTTTTGCAAAACCATAACGGTTACGGGAGCGAAGAAGAGTCCCATCCCTATTCCGAAAGGTATCGTCAAAAGCATAGCTTGAGTCATCGGAGTGTAATAGTTTAATTTCGGAAGCAGAAAAAGGGAAGTCAAAACGTAAACGAAAGCCGCCAAAGCCACCGTCTTTTCAGCTCCTATCTTATCGCTCATAATTCCGGCTATCGGAGAAAAAAGACCTATAAAAACCGCAAACGCAAAAACCGCTATACCGGCATCGAGCGTGGGAAGCATCTTTATATGCTCGTAATAGACGGGAAGGAGATAGAAGTATTGGTACATACTAAATCCGAGTATGAAAAAATAGATCATCATCCCGTTTGAGAAAGCGGAATTTTTAAAAAGGGAGAAATCGATAAGAGTATGTTCGGATAAAAGCTCGGAAAGAGCGTAAAGCAAAAATCCGACTACGCTTACGAAAAACAAAACCCCTATGAAAAGAGAATTGAACCACCCCATTTGCTGACCTTTGCTAAGCATCGTAAGCAGTGAAACGGTGGCTAAGGCTATAAGAAAAAAACTAACGAAATTGAATCTGAGCTTTTCGAAAAATCTATCTTTAGGAAGATAAATCAGTCCCGAAATTACAAGCAAAACTCCGACCGGAACGTTTATGAAAAAAACCATCCTCCAACTGTAATACTCGGTCAAATATCCGCCGATCGTCGGACCCAAAGCGGGAGCGAAACTGACGCCAAGACCGTATATGCCCATCGCAAGCCCCTGTTTTTCGGGAGGGAAGTAGCTAAATATCATTATATGACTCGTTACCATTATAAAAGCCTCCCCCATTCCCTGAATAACTCTAAAGAGAATGATTTCTCCGAGCGTATCGGAGAGTCCGCACATCAAAGAGGCGACCGTAAAAAGAGCCACTCCCGATAAAAAAACGGCTTTCTGTCCGTATCTTTTTATCAGATACTCCACGACCAAAAGAGATATCGCCGCGCTTATCATATAGCTTGTGATTATCCACTGCACGCCGTACATATCGCTTGCGAGAGGAGCGGTTAGTTTGGGAACTATAACGTCCACGACCGTAGTATCCAAAATCGCCATAAAAGCGCCCGTCATAACGATGACGCTAAATAAAGCCCTCTCTTTGGAACTAATCTCCCAAGGTTTTCTCGAACACTCCATCTATTTTCTCTCTATCGCCACTTCCGCGCTCATTCCGACTCTTAAAGAGCTTTTGTCCTTAAGAGCTATCCTTACTTTGAACCTCTGATCGAGCTTGGTAAACTCTCCGCTGGCAATGTCTCTCGGAACCAGCGAAAAAGTGGATGCGGAAGTCGGAGCGATCGACTCGACGACTCCTTCCGTCTCTTTGTCTTTCAAAGCGTCAACGGTAATTTTTACTCTATTTCCGACCTTAACGCCGTGAAGTTTTTTCTCGGACAAAAGCACTTCGCAATACAGACTCTTAGGATCAACCAAAGCGTAAACGGGAGAGCCCTTTTTCACGACTCTGTCTCTTGCGATAAATTTTTTGGCGATAATCCCGTCAAACGGCGCGTAAAGAACCGAATAAGAGATCTTGTTTTCAATCTCTAAAATCCCTTTTTTAAGCGCCTCCTTCTTCTCTTCCAAAGATTCGATATTTTTCTCGAGCTCCTCTATTCGCTTCATATTCAAAACGGATATCTCGTAAGCCTCCTTCGCTTTTTGCAAAGAGGCTCTTTTCGCTTCCACGCCTTTTTTCAAAGCCTCTATCTCATCTTGCAAACTCTTTCTCTTTACGCTCAGATTTTCGTAATCGCTAAGCGAGATAAGCTTTTTTTCCAAAAGATTTTTATATCTTTTTTCGTCTTTTTTTATTTTTTGAAGTTTCGTTTGAAGCGATTTGACGGAGAACAAAGAGGCTTGTATATCTTTTTTTATAGCCTCAACATCTATTTCGGAAAGCTTTGCGTTTAAAGAAAGAGTCTTTTTTAATCTTTTCTTTTTCAGTTTCAAAGCCTCCGTCTCCTTTTCCAAAGCTTCCAACTCCTTTAAAGCCCTCTCTTTCGCCACTTCAAAGTCAACGGGATCTATTTTGGCTAAAACCTCCCCCTTTTTTACCGGCTCGTTTTCTTTTTTAAAAAGTTCTACGACCTTTCCTCCGACTTTGAAAGATAAAATCGATAGCGTATCGCTTCTTATAAAAGCGGCGTCGCTTACGGCATACTCGGTTCTGTAAAGAGTGTATCTAACTCCCGCAAAGACGAAAAAAGCTATCAAAATCAAAATCAAGAGCGTTCCCGCTTTTTTGCTCATCCTCTCCCCTTTTTTCCGAATCTTTTAACGAAATAAAATGTATAATAGTATCCAATAAAATCCAAAAGTAGGATAAAAATGAAAAAGAACACTAAAGAGATATCTTTGGTTTTGGGAAGCGGAGGAGCGAGAGGCTACGCCCATATAGGAGTGATAGAGGAGCTTGAAAAGAGAGGCTACGAGATAAAATCGATAAGCGGAGCTTCCATGGGAGCTTTGATAGGCGGACTCTATGCGGCGGGAAAACTCGATCTTTACAAAGAGTGGGTTTTGGAGCTTGACGCTTTGGACGTAGCCTCACTGCTTGATATATCTTGGGATAAGAGAGGTTTTATAGGAGGAAACAAGGTTCTTCAAAAATTATCCGAAATTTTGGGAGAGCAAAGGATAGAGGATCTGCCGATAAAATTTACCGCCGTCGCCACGGACGTTAAAAAAAACAGAGAGGTTTGGTTCCAAGAAGGAGATCTTTTAAGGGCTATTAGAGCCTCCATAGCGATTCCCTCTTTCTTTACCCCGGTGGAAATAGACGGTATGATACTCGTTGACGGAGGAGTTTCCAACCCGCTCCCGGTAGCCCCGACGATGGCGGATCATACCGATCTGACGATAGCCGTCAATCTATACGCCCACACGCCAAAGCCTTCGGTTCATCTTGCAAAAAGAGAAAAAGAGAAACAAAACTCTTTCGAAAAGATACTGAACAACTTCATAGAAACGGCTCAAAGCTGGATAGACGCATCTAAGGATAAAAAAGAGGAGGATTATCATATCTTCGATATCATTCATATGACCTTCGAAACGGTGCAAAATACTCTCATAAGATACAGACTCGCCGGATACTCTCCCGATATCATCATAGAAGTCTCAAGAGATGTATGCGGACCTTACGACTTCTATAAAGCCTACGAAGTGATAGAAGCCGGCAGAATCGCCGCAAAAGAGGCTTTGGAAAAAGCGGCTAAAATGAAAGAGATATAGAGGTTGAGCCGCTTTTCTTTTTTATGATATAATAAATCGTAACCCCGAAGCTAAAAAAAGGCTTTGTTTTGAAGAGATTCGACATAACGCTAAAAGACGCCATAAAAGGACTTGAGAAGGCTTTTTGCAAAAGCTTTCTCGATATGGATATCGTAGAGGCGAAACCTCTCGATAGCGAATTTCAGAAGATAGAAGAGAAACAGGCGGACTACATAGCCAAAATAAAAGATAAGGAGAAAAAAGAGTATATACTTCATATAGAGTTTCAAAGCTCCAACCATAAAATAATGCATATAAGAATGCTAAGATATTTGACGGAGCTTTACAACAGATATAATCTGCCGGTGATACAGACGGTTATATATTTGGGGAAAGATAAACTGAATATGCAAGATGAGATATCTTTTAAAACCCAAGGGACGAAGATAGAGTATAAATATAGGCTGATAGATACGAAGAAATTGGATTGCGAGTTGTTTTTGAACTCTAACGAGAGCGATTTTATAATTTTGTCCGTTTTGTGCGATTTGGAGAAGAGAGACAAATCGAAGTTTATAAGGAAAGTTTTGTATAAACTTTACGAGCTTAACAAAGATGACGAGAACAGTTTTAAGAACTATCTTTTGAAATTGGAGACGGTGGCGGAGTTAAGGGACGAGCTAAAACCGATAATAAAAGAGGAGGAAGAGATGCTGGATTTTAAAGTGAAGCTTGAGGATCTGCCCTCATACGAGATAGGATTTGAGAGAGGGATAGAGAGGGGAATAGAAAAGGGGATAGAAAGAGGAGTCGAAAAAGGAATAAAGGAAGGTATCGAAAAAGGAGCCGAGCAGGAGAGGATAGCTTTGACGAAATCTCTTTTGTCTTTGAACGTGGATATTGAGATCATAAAGAAAGCGACCGGCTTTAGCGACGAGGAGATAGAGAAGATAAAAGAGTCTTTAAAAGATAAAAATTAAGATAATTTAGATAATAAAATCGTCTATCTCCAAATACTCCACGTCTCCGAATCTAACGGCTTCTCTGTAATGCCTCTCTTTCAAAATATAAACGGTAACGATATCCTTTTTGGAAGAGTATTTTTTAGCCAATTTCTCGATCTCCTTCAGCTCCTTTTCGCTTACCAAAGCCTCAAAAACGCTCTTTTGAGTCCTTGTCCCGAATCTCAATAAATTTTTTGCGAGTTTGTACCTTTTTTTATCGTCTTTAATATCGTACACCACCAAAATATACTTTTTCATACGACGAAACTCCACAAGTCCTTATCTTCCGCAAGTTCTATTTTATCGCCGTCTTTATGCGAGATCCTGAAAACGAAAAGTTTATCGTTCTCTTCTTCGTCAATAATCTTTTTCAATTTGACTAAAATTTCTCCCTGATGCTCTCTATCAAGCTCGAAAGTGGAATTTTGAACTCTAATGCCGTATTTTTCCAAAATTTTAGAAACTTTTCTAAGTCTCGAAGGAGAA
>CAZPVZ010000185.1:0-2900 GCA_964590185.1 uncultured Campylobacterales bacterium | reverse complement strand
AAGGGAGATATGTTAATAGGCATCTCCACAAGCGGAAACAGCGAAAACGTTATCAGGGCTTTGCATAAAGGCAAAGAGATGGGTTGCAAAACGGTCGGTTTAAGCGGCAAGGGAGGAGGAAAGATGGGAAAGGTGTGCGATGTAAATATCGTTATCCCTTCGAACGATACTCCCAGAATTCAAGAGATGCACATTATGATAGGTCATATCATAGCTCAGGCTATAGACGATGCCGTCTAAGCCGTCGCTATGTTTAAAACTTTTTCTATTTTTTCGTTGATATCGTTTTGGTGTATCGGCTTGACGAGATAGTCGAAAGCTCCTAAAGTCAGAGATTCGTTTTTCCTCGTATCGTCCGTGCTTAAGACGATGATCGGCACATAATCGAAATCGTGCCTGCTTTTTATGTTTTCCATAAATTCTATTCCATCCATCACGGGCATTTTTATGTCCAAAAATATAAGATTTATCTCCCCTTTTCGATTGTCTAAAATTTCAAGAGCTTCCAAGCCGTTATAGGCTTGGTATATTTTTCCTATATTGGGATTTTTTTCCAAAAAGGTTTTCAGTAGCATTTGATTTATTTTGTCGTCTTCAACGATTAGCGCGTTTAGTTTCATCCGACTTCCCCTTTCCTATTGCGTGGCTAAATAGATATCTAAAAGAGATTGCAAATACTCTTTGTTGGCGCTGTTTTTCAAAATATCGTCGCAATATTTCTTATCCGTACTCTCTATATGAGAGTCGTTATCTACAAAGAGTAAAATTACCGTGTGCTCGTATCCTTTTTCTCTCTCTATATCATCGAGCGTTTTTCTGAACTCTTGAAGATTCAGATCGTTTATCTCTTTGTCTATCATTATGATCTTATAGTGATTCTTTTTTATTTTCTCGTAAAACTCTTTGATATCTTTCGCCGTATCTACCGAATCGTTTAGAGTGGACAACACTTTATGGAAAATTTTCGTCTCTATCAGACTTTTTTTGAAAACGAGTATCTCTTTTTCGTTTTCTAAAGATTGAGACTCCTCCTCTTTTTTATTCTCCTCTTTCGGTACGGGATTTTCCTCTTTCGGTTTCATGCTTTCGCTCTCGTTTTCGTTTTTCTCTTTATCTTCATTTTCCACTATTTGGGCCTCCTCTATCTCCTCTTCGTTTTCCACATGGGATATCTTATCCGATAGAAACATGTTTAGTATGAGTAATATATCGGATTTTTTTATCGGTTTCGTTATATATTCGTCGAGACCTTCGCTTAAAAATTTCTCCCTATCTCCCTTTAACGCGTTTGCGGTAACCGCGACTATCGGAATGTGCGGAAGGTTGTTTTCCTTTTCGTATTCGAGTATCTTATGAGTTGCGGCTATACCGTCCATAACCGGCATGGCTATATCCATAAAGATCATATCGTAATTGTTGGATTTTCTTTTTGCAACCGCTATCATTCCGTTATTTGCTATATCGACTTTCAAACCGAGATCTTCTAAAGTCAGTTTGATAAGTTTTTGGTTTATTTCGTTATCTTCCGCAACGAGTATGGTGGCGTCGAATTTATCTCCTCTTTTGGCCGGTTTCGTCTCCTTTTTGCTTTCGGTTACTTTAATGTCTCTTCCTTTGATTTTAGGAATCAAAGGTTTGCACTCTTCCAATTTTTTAATCATTTTCGTAACGTTTAGAGGCTCATATACCGGTTTTATATATTTGGATTTTAGATGTAGGGATTTAGACTGATATGACGATTTTAGGATCAAAAGAATCGGAATATTGAATTTTTCGTAATTTTTAACTTCGTCGTTGTAGATGATGTCGTAATCTATGATTAACAGATTAACGCCTTTTGTTTCCACGAGATACTTAACTTCGTCAAATTCCGAAAAGAAAGTTACGTTCGCTCCGAAATATTTCAAATAATCGTATATATATTGAATATGCTCTTTTTGTCTCTTTTCGGGAGTGAGCATCGCGCAGTTGAAGTATCCGAAGGCGTTTTGGTAGCTCTTCTCTTTTGAAGGAACTTTTTGAAATTCGAGCGTAAAGAAAAATTTGCTTCCTTTTCCTTCTTCGCTTTCGACTTCTAATTTTCCTCCCATGAGTTCTACGAACTTAGCCGAGATTGTAAGTCCCAGACCCGTTCCTCCGTATTTTCTCGTTACGGTAGAGTCCGCTTGAGAGAATGCGTCGAAAATGTGATCGAGCTTATCCGGACTGATGCCTATTCCCGTATCTTTTACGCTAAAATAGACTTTAACGTTCGAACCGTCGTCGCTTATCTTTCTTATCTCCACGTCTATGTAGCCGTTTTCGGGAGTAAATTTTACGGCGTTGCTCATAAGATTTATCAAAACTTCCTTAATTTTCGTCGGATCACCTTTTAGATAATGATTTAAAGAGGGATCCATAAAGAATGACAGGTGAATGTTTTTCTCCGCCGCTTTAGGACCGTAAACCTCTATGGCGTTTTCAAATTCCGCTATAGGAAGGAATAGAATCTCTTCTATCTCTATTTTGTTGCTTTCTATTTTGGATAGGTCGAGTATGTTGTTGATAATCGTTAAAAGATTGTTGGAGCTTTTGTCTATCACTTCGAGGAAATCTTTTTGCTCTTTGTTTAAGGGAGTATTTTTTAAAAGCTCCGTAAAGCCCATAATTCCGTTTATCGGAGTTCTTATTTCGTGAGACATGTTTGCTAAGAAAATGCTTTTTGCCTTATTCGCTTCTTCGGCCTGCTCTTTTTCTTTGGCTATCTTCTCTATCGCTTTTTCTATCGCTTTGTAAGCTTGCAAAGTTCCCTGAACCGTCGTTAAATCCACCTTTTCTTCAAATTCCGCGAAGTTTACGACTTTATCGAAAAGCTTCTCAAGCTCTTTTATCGTTATGATTCTTTTTGCGAGAGAGTGTCC
>CAZPVZ010000184.1:0-3521 GCA_964590185.1 uncultured Campylobacterales bacterium | reverse complement strand
GGCTTTGGGGGCTAAGGGAGTTAATATCGGTATGAATATCGGCAAAGCCGCCGGAGCCGGAATAGCGGAGCATCTGCATCTTCATGTTCTTCCGAGATGGATGGGAGATACCAATTTTATAACCTCGATAGGGGAGGTTAGGGTCTATTCCGTCGATTTCGATAAGATTTACAGAAAGTTAAAAGGGTATTTCGTTTAACTTTTTTAAATATCGTTCTACTTTAGATAACACTCTCTTAACACTTTCTTCGTATAATCTTAAAAAAAACGGTTTAAGGCTGCGGATATGGCTAAAATTCTTTTTATGGAGGATGACGAGCTTTTTTTTCAAACCTTGAAAGAGTTTTTGGAAAGCGAAGGTTTTGAAGTGGTCGGAGCCCGAAACGGCGAAGAGGCTTTGGAGAAGAGTTTTAACGAGAACTTCGATCTTTATCTGCTTGACGTTAACGTTCCTTTTATAAACGGTTTCGACTTTTTGAAATCTTTAAGAGAAGCGGGAGATAGAACTCCGGCTTTTTTCATTACCGCTTTAAGAGACGTGGAGTCGGTATCGAAAGGTTTTGACAGCGGGGCGGACGATTTTATAAAAAAGCCTTTCGACGAAGAGGAGCTTGTTATCAGGCTTAAAGCGGCTTTAAAAAGAAAATATGATATTTTAAAATATAAAGACATAGAGTATGAACCGCTTAGTAAAAGAGTCGTAAAAAATTCCAAAGAGGTGGATTTGCAAACGGTTGAAAAAGACATATTCGATCTTTTGATAAAGAATATAGGCAAGACCGTTAGCAAAGACAGATTTTACGAAGTGATGGAGAAGGATTCTCCTTTGGCTCTTAGGGTTCATATGGCCAAACTTAAAAAGAAGCTCGGCATAGATATTTCTAACGTAAGAGGAGTCGGATACCGTCTTGAAAAAGTATGAGAAAGAGGCTTTTTTAAAAAGTTTTTTGATATTTTTCATATCGTTGGCGGTTTTGGGAGGGGTGATATCCTTTTTCTATTATAGGGAGAAGGCTCACTTCATAACCGATAAGATAGAGCAGGAGATGTGGATATATAATTATAATTTCGAAGACGAAAGATTCGATATAGATTTTGTGGATAAGAAAGAGGATATGGAGATAGGAAAACTTTATATAAACGACGAAATTTATATGTATTTTCCGATCAGCGGCGTTGATAATCAATATATGAAAGTTATTTATCCCATAGAGTATTACCGAAAAGACATTAGGGCCGTTTTGAAGGAGGTTTTGTTTAGATACGGCGTCTTTTTGGCTACTATTTTCATATTTTCCGTTTTCTATTCTCTCTACGCTCTTTATCCGCTCCATTATGCCCTGAATCTTTTAAATGAATTTTTAAGGGATATCATTCACGATTTAAACACTCCCGTCTCTTCGATGCTTTTGAACATAAAAATGCTAAAGAGAAAAAATTTCAACTATCCCCAGCTTGAGAGATTGGAACTCGGTATCAAAAACATTAGCAATCTTTATAAGAATCTTGAATATTTTATAAAAGAGAACGATTTTGAGAAAAAAGAGGTCGATATAAAATCCTTAATTGAGGAGAGGGTGGAGTTTTTTAAACATCTTTATCCTCACATCTCTTTTCAAACGGATATTGAAAGCCGCGTCTGTTTTTGCGAAAAAGAGGCTTTGATTAGAATTTTGGACAATCTGATTTCGAATGCCTGTAAATACAATAAATCTCCCTATATAGTAAAAATAGTTTTTAAAAACGACACTTTAACGATAGAAGATACGGGAGTCGGGATAAAAAGACCTTCTAAAATATTTAAAAGATATTATAAAGAGGGAGAGCGGGGGCTTGGCATAGGGCTTAATATCGTAAAAAAGTTGAGCGACATGATCGGTATAAAGATAGAGGTCGAAAGCAGGGTCGGAGAGGGAAGCAAATTCGCGTTGACTTTTCCTTGCGAGTTTTTTGAAGGGAAAAGAGATGAAAACTAAAGCTTTGGCGTTGGCTCTTTTTTTCAATCTGATATTTGCGAAAGAAGCTTTTATAGAGCAAAAAGCGGGCGGAGAGGAGAGACTTTCTTATTTGATAGAGAGAATGAAAAAAGCTGACAGAAAAGAGAGATATATCTATATGAATAAAATAAAAATGATTTTAAGAAATATGAATTATCAAAAAAGAGCCGAGATTATAAAAGAACTCAGAAAAAGTTTTGCTAAAGGGAGAAATAATAATATTTTACATAAAAATCATAATAAATTAGGTAATTTTAAAAATCATGAAATGAATAAAGGACACGGAAGGCAAAGACATGGTAAACGCTGATATAAAAAAGATTCTATTTATAGGTTTTTGTTCTCTCTCTTTGATGGCGACCGAGAGCAATTTCGGCTATACTCAAAATAAAAATTCCATCGTCCAATCTTTTATAGACAGTGATCTTGACGGAGTTTCGGATATATACGATCGATGTCCGAATACTCCCTTTTTGGAGATAGTTGACGCAAACGGTTGCGCGAAAAATCAAAAGCCCGTCTCGTCTTATTATATTTGGGTCTCTTCCGCGATAGTTTATACGGAGAGGAAATATCCGCTCGCATCCGACTCCTCCGAAGAGTCGCAAGGGGGTAAACATAACGGATGGCAGCACGGAAAGAGAAAAAAGCTTTCCGAAAAGAGAGTTAAATATAGAGAGCTTTATCTTCCGTTTAGCATATTTTTAAGCGAAAAAAATTGGCTTTACTCTCTTACCGCCGGTTATATAGAGGTAAAAGACGGAGATAAAAAGAGCAAAAGCGTCTCGGATACCGCTTTTTCCGTCGGATATCTTTTCGATTTGAGCGATAAAGGTCTTCCCGTATTTTCTTTGAAAACGAAAGTAAAGATACCGACT
The DNA here is from genome assembly GCA_964590185.1 of uncultured Campylobacterales bacterium. Classification (GTDB taxonomy): domain Bacteria; phylum Campylobacterota; class Campylobacteria; order Campylobacterales; family JAADDG01; genus JAADDG01. The sequence goes on along the minus strand of CAZPVZ010000184.1, from coordinate 646 downwards.
TCAAAGCTTTCCCATAAAAGCGATTACACTTTTCAGTGGGAGATGTATAAAAGTTTCAAAAGGGATTTTCTCTTTTTGGATGTCGGATATACGGCTTTGGGAAGTTTGAACGGATATAAGAATCTTTACTATTTCGATGCGGATTACAGCCGAAGTTTTAAAAAGTTCGATTTGGGAGTCGTTTACTCTTTTAGCAAAAATACCCATAGCGGGAAAAGTTTGCAAAATATAACTCTCTATTTTACGAAAGACTTGCGAGAAGATCTTAAAATTTACGGCGGCTATACGAGAGATTTTTTCGATTCGAGAGATTATAAGAGTTTCGTTTTTAGCGTTTCCAAAAGTTTTTAAAAAAGGGGGAAACCCCCTTATCGGGATTTAGAATCTCCCGCCTCTTCCGTGTCTTCCGTGTCTTCCGCCTCGTCCCGCTTGATTGTAGGAACTTGTTTGAGAAGAGAGATTATCCAAAACTCTGTTGAAAGCGTTTAAGTGATGGTAGCTTCCGTTTAAAAGATTGGAGTAAACTGCGTTTATATCGTCGGGAGTTCCCTCTATCTTCTCTTGAAGGTCGGCGATATCGGTTTCTTCTATCAAAACCCCCACGTTATAAGCTTCTTGCAAAGACTCTTTTCCTTGTTCTACGAGT
>CAZPVZ010000183.1:0-5355 GCA_964590185.1 uncultured Campylobacterales bacterium | reverse complement strand
GTTTTTGAGAGCGTCGGCTCTTCTTTGAGATAGTTTCATGTTATACTCTTCGGTTCCTATGCTGTCGGTATGTCCGGCAACGACCGCTTTGTATGTAGGCTCTTTTTTGAGTATCTCTATAATTTCGTCTATTTTAGGTTTGTATTCGTCTTTTATAACGGCTTTATCGAAATCGAAGTGTATTACAAGCTCCATATCTACCGGACATCCGTCTTGATCAACTTTAATTCCGGATGCGGTATTGGGACATTTGTCAAGATCGTCGGTTACGCCGTCTCCGTCGCTGTCTTTAGGAGGCTCGACTACCGGTTGAGGTTCCGGAGTAGGCTCGGGCTCGACTACCGGTTGAGGGGCGGGTGCCGGAGGAGCTACGTATCCGAATTTATATCCCAATCCGAAAGTTCCCATTACGTCGTCGTCTTGAGTGTCGAGTTTTTTGATGTATTTAGCCTCGAGCATAACGTCGATGGCTTTGTTAACGGCGTATTTGAAACCTCCTCCTATGTTTGCGAAGGCTTGAGAATCTTCGTTGTCAAGTTTAACTTCTACGTTCTCGTAACCTCCACCGAGTAACATATACGGAGTTAGATTTCCGGATGTGGGAGCCTCCAATAGAAGGTTCAATCCTATTCTGTCTATGTCGCTCTTTTGAGGTCCGTGTCTGAAATGGACGTTATCCAATCTGTCGTAGTTTAATTGGAATCCTACTATGTCGTTAAGATACGCGTTTAATTTGACACCCCAGCTTGTAGCGCTCTCAAAGCCCGAATCTCTGTCGCTCCAGTTTTTGGAAACCGTAGGTGCTATTTCGTATCTGTAACCCTGCGCCGCCATAGCCAAAGAAGAAGCTAACAGCAATGAACATCCAATAGTTGCAATTTTTTTCATTCTTTACTCCTAATTGTTTCATTTATATTGCCCATAAATGAAATCGAAAATTTTGATAATATAAATATTATAACAAAATTATGATATAAATCAAATGTATTTCCCCGTTACATTTGATTTATTCGGTCATTAAATCGATTTTTTTTTGAAAAACTTGAGGAAAACAGAGTAAAAATATAATTTACCGAAAAAGACAAAAAAGGCTAAAAAGATGAATTTGTCTTTACAAATTGAAGATTTGATAAGCAAAAAGGCTACCGGGTTTGAGGTGGCCAAGTTGATTAGAAGAAGTATAAAAGAATATTTTAACTCTATAGGCGATATTTTACAAAACTCTCACCACGGTAAAGATTTTTTCGTAAAACATACCAAGAAAATAGACGAATTCGTTAAGGTGATATACGGATATGTTTTAAGAGAGGAGTTTGAGGACTACATACCTTTTACGAACTCCATTCCGATAGTTTTGACCGCCCTTGGAAGCTACGGAAGAGAGGAACTTTGCATACATTCGGACATAGACGTAATGATAGTTTATAAAAACGTCAAGGGGTTCAATACCGAAGCCATTATAGAGTCCGTTTTGCGGATGATGTGGGATACCAATCTCAAAATAGGCCATAGAGTTCACGAGGTGGGAGACCTTTTCGAAGCGAGCAAAGAGGATATTACGATAAAAACGGCGATGCTTGAGGCGCGGTATATTTGCGGCTCTAAAATATTGTGGATCGAAACTCAAAGAGAGTTGAATTCGATCAGACGATATAAAACCAAAGAGTTCGTTTTGCACAAATATGAAGAGTATTTAAAAAGAAGCGAAGAGAAGCCTCTTAATATGGAGCCCAATATCAAAGACGGAGCCGGAGGATTAAGGGACGTTAATACTCTTTATTGGATAGTTAACGTTTTATATAACGCCGCCAAAATAAGAGATATGGTTCCCTCTTTGATTTCCGAAAAGGATTATAAAGATATAAGGATGGCTTTGGAATTTTTATACAAAGTCAGACTCACTCTTCATTTGATAACGGGTAAAAAGCAGGATACTCTTCTTATGGAGCTTTTGCCGGACGTGGCCAAAATGCTGAAAATAAAAGGAACCAAATACAAAAGCGCTTCTTTACAGCTCTCTTCCAAAACTTTCGAGAGTTTATGGACCATAAAAACCACCTGCAACATTTTGATAAAAAAGTTCGTCTCCTCCTCTTTGTTTGATAGCGGCCGCATTCCGATTTTGAGAGAAAAGAGAGTTAGCGAGCGTTTTTTTATATGCGACGGGGTATGTTATACCTCCTTGCATAACGAAAGCGAGGAGCTTTGGGTTATATTGAGGGAGATTTCCGCTTTGCCGGATGAGAATTTCAAATATGACATAAGCGTAGTGAACTATCTTAGAAATTCGCGCACGGGACTGCGAAGAGAGTGCGAATCTTTGATAAATTCGATCGTTAAGGAGCTTTTTTTCAAAGAACATGTTTACGAGCTTATGTATGCCGTTTATCAGGCCGGTTTATTGGGAAAGATCATTCCTCCTTTGAAAAAGATCATACATTTGGCTCAGTTTGACGGTTATCACAATTATCCCGTGGATATACATCTTATTAAAACTTTAAAGCATTTGGAAGATATTAAAGACGAATATGTAAAAAACATTTACGATTCGTTGGATAGGGAAGAGAGGAGAATCTTAAAGTTTGCGGCTTTTTTGCACGATAGCGGAAAGGGAAGAAGAAGGGATCATAGCGAGGTCGGTGCGGAACTGGTTAAGGTTTACGGCAAAAAGATAGGTTTGAAACCGCAGGAGATAAAGAGATTGGCACTTTTGGTGGAGCATCATACTTTGATGAGCAATGTAGCCAACAGAGAGGATATATATAATGAAAAAACCGTTTTGAGATTCATATCGAAGATAGAGACTCCGGCTAACTTGAAAATGCTTTATGTTTTAACTTATGCGGATATAAACGCCGTCGGAGAGGGCGTTTACTCTTTTTTTACGGCTAAGCTTTTAAGGGAACTTTACGAGCTTTCGGTTAAGAAGTTTATTAATAAAAATCTTTTGAGCGAGACCGCTAAGAGACTTAGAAAAGAGAATATTTTGAAAAGAAATCCTCTTTTTATCTCCTCTTCGAAAGTTTTTCAAAAGAAAATTCTCTCCATCCCGTCAAACTTTCTCTTTTTAAAATATAAAGCTTCGGAGATTTTCAATCTCTCCAAGTGGGCTTACGAACTTTCCCGATCCGATAGGGAGTTTGACTATAAAATAGAAAACGGCGGCAATCTTTCCATATATATTATAAGAAAAAAAGAGCTGAATTTAGGATATTTACTCGGAAAACTTAGTTATCTGAATTTAGTAAATATGGATATTGTAAAATTATTTGATAATATAAAGTATTTTAAAATAGATTTTCACGAAAGGGTTGACGAAGGAGAAATCTTTTATATAAGGGAGTTAATTGAAAATTCGTTTGATATGTCAAAAAGAGTCAAGTATAATAAACCTTTCATTTTAAAGGAGGAGATCGTTATAGACTGCGACCATTCCGAATCTTACGGAGAGATGAAACTTAACGCGAAGGACCAAAAAGGGCTTATGGCTTATATTATTGCCGTTTTTGACGATTTAGGGATAGATATAGTCAGCGCGAAGATTCAAACTATCAAAAAAAGAGCAATAAATTTGTTTATTTTAGAAAAAAATAATAGATTTTGTAGAAATATTAATAAAATATATGATACTATTTGCAGTTGATAAAATAAAATAACTAATAAAAAAATTAATAATCAGCAAAGGGAACATAAAATGTGCGGTATAGTCGGTTATATAGGAAATAAAGAGATAAAAAGCGTATTGATAGAGGGATTGAAAGAGCTTGAATATAGAGGATACGATTCCGCGGGTATCGCGGTTATGCAAAAGGACGATATCAGACATTTTAAAGCCGTCGGAAAACTTAAAAATCTCGAAGAGAAAACGAAAGATTTCGAAACCGAAGGATTCGGAATAGGTATAGGACACACGAGATGGGCTACTCACGGAAAACCTACGGAGCTAAACGCTCATCCCCATTTGGGAGAATTCAGCTACGTCGTTCATAACGGTATCATAGAAAATTATCAGGAGCTTAAAAAAGATCTTCAAAGCAAAGGACACGCCTTTTTGAGTCAGACCGATACGGAGGTTATAGTTCATCTTTTCGAGGAGAATCTAAAGAAGATAGACGATCCGATAAAGGCTTTCGAAAAAAGCATAGAGGCTTTGAAGGGAGCTTATGCGGTTTTGCTCATTACCAAAGCCAAACCTTATACGGTTTTTTTTGCGAGAAAGGGTTCTCCTTTGATCGTGGGGACGAGCGAAGAGGGAGAGATCTATTTCGCTTCTTCGGATGCTCCGCTTGTCGGTAAAGTGAAAGAGGTCGTTTATCTTGAAGACGGAGAATACGGCTATGCGGACAAAGAGGGAATAAAGCTCTTTTTCGAGAGGGAAGAGAGGGAGATCGTTAAAACTCCTTTGACTACCGATAAACAGTACGCCCAAAAAGGCGGATTCAGATTTTTTATGGAAAAAGAGATTTACGAACAAAGCGAAGTCGTAAGCGAAACCATAATGGGTAGAATTTCCAACGGTTCCGTCTATTTTGAGGAGATAGAGGAAGATCTTTTTAAGGATATAAACGAGATAAAGATTTGCGCTTGCGGAACGAGCTACCACGCGGGATTGGCTTCCTCTTATCTTTTCGAGAGATTGGCTAAGATTAGATGCTCCGTAGAAATTGCGAGCGAATTTAGATACAAAGAGCCTCTCTTAAGCGAAAATACTCTTTTTATAGTCATATCCCAAAGCGGAGAGACGGCGGATACTTTGGAGGCGCTTAGAATGGCTAAGGCGGCGGGGCTTAAAACTTTGGCGATCTGCAACGTCGATAACTCTTCGATAGTCAGACTTGCCGACGCCACCATTTTAACGAGAGCCGGAATAGAAAAGGGAGTGGCGAGCACTAAAGCTTTCGCCACTCAAGTTATGGTTCTTTGGATGTTCGTGTTGTATCTTAGCCGCATAAGGGGAACTTTGCCGCCCGAGAAGATAAAAGAGGAGATAGATGCGATAAGAAAGGTTCCGAACGTTATAAAGGTTAGGGACAAACTGCATGAGAAGATAAAGAGGCTTTCCAAAAGATATCTTCACGGGCACGGCTTTTTTTACATAGGAAGAGATATCTTTTTCCCTCTCGCTCTCGAGGGAGCTTTGAAGCTGAAAGAGATAAGTTATCTGCATGCGGAGGGATATCCGGCGGGAGAGATGAAACACGGTCCGATCGCTTTAGCGGACAGCGAGCTTTTTACGATAGCTTTGATGCCGAAAACTCTTCTTTACGAGAAAGTAAAGAGCAACGTCGAAGAGCTTAGCGCTCGAGACGCTACGATACTCGCCATAAGTCCTCTTGAGTTCGAGCTTGCGGACGA
>CAZPVZ010000182.1:0-2613 GCA_964590185.1 uncultured Campylobacterales bacterium | reverse complement strand
AATGGACGAAAAATATCACGCAAGCGGGATATTCGCTTCTAAGAGTCTGGATGCCAAAATTTTCTTTTTCTCCCATAACGATCCCTCCTCTTTGGAAGATATTTTAAAAAGAGAGAGTTTTCAAAGGGCGATAGTCGCGGTCGAGGGCGTTTATTCGATGGACGGGGATATCTTAAATAAGGAGATATTTGAAGTTTGCGATAGGGAGGATACGCTTTTGATCGTGGACGAGGCTCACAGCGTGGGGGTTTTGGGAGAGAGACTGCTCGGAGTTTTCGAATATTACGGAACGGAACCGAAAAGAAATCATATAAAAATGGGAACTTTGGGAAAGGCTCTCGGAAGTTACGGAGCTTATATTTTATCCTCCAAAGAGATTGAAGAGTATCTTTTAAACAGAGCCAAACCGATTATCTACGCTACCGCTCCTTCAGTTTTCGATATAGCTTTGGCTTTGGAGGGGATGAAATATATCCAAAAACATAGAAAAAAGCTTATCTCTAAAATAAGAAGGAATCAAAAGATAGTGAAAAAAGTTTTGGGAGCGGATCTTGAAACTCTCATTTTAAAAGTTCCCGTAAAAAGCAACGAAGAGGTTTTGCGGCTTCGGGAGAAATTTTTGAAAAAGGGATTTTTGATAGGAGCCATAAGACCTCCGACCGTAGATATTCCGATGCTTAGAATTATACCTCGTCTTAAAGTAAAAAAGGATATACTAAAAAAATTTCTAAAAGAGTTGAAGCGGGAGATTTGATTGGGATTTGAGTGCAGAAAACTGAAAATAGACTATTTTGATAAAACTCTTGTCGATATATCTTTTTCATTTGAGAGATCGTTCGCTCTCGTCGGAGAGAGCGGAAGCGGAAAGAGTTTGACGCTGAAAGCGCTTTTGGGACTTTTGCCCTCTTCTATGAAGTGCGAAATCGATATAAGAAGCGATTTTGACATCGTGAGGGGAAAGACCGTATCGATCGTCGTTCAAAATCCTTTTACGGCTCTTTCTCCTTTAACAAAAATAAAAGATCAGTTTTTTACGAATCTCGTAAAGGCCGGAAAATTTATGGAGTATGTGGAGCTTAGTCCTTTTTTGCTCGATAGGTTTCCTTCCGAACTTAGCGGAGGACAGCTCCAAAGAGTCATAATAGCCATGGCTTTGGCGGTGGAGCCTAAACTTTTGCTTTTGGACGAACCCACTACCGCGCTTGATACGGCAAATAAAGAAAATATCTTAAATCTTTTAAAGAAGTTGCAAAAAGAACTCGGTTTTTTAACGATTTTCGTAACGCACGATATAGATGCGGCGGCAAAGCTTTGCAAAGAGATTGCCGTTATAAAAAACGGAAAAATAGTCGAGGAGGGAGATATGGAAGGCGTTTTGAATTCTCCTAAAGAAGAATATACCAAAAAGCTTATAGAATCCAATTTTAAACATAGAAGGTTCAGATCGTGAAGTATCTTATAGCTTTTTTGATGGTGGTCGTTTTAAGCGTCGTAGGAACTTTTTTTTATTTTTATTCTCAAGTGAAGTTTAACGCCAATAAGATTATCAACTACGATCCTCCTCTCTCTACGAGAATTTACGATAGAAACGGAGTTCTTCTTGCGAATCTGTTCGATAAGGAAAACAGACTTTACGCTCGCTACGAAGAGATTCCTCCGAGAGTCATAGAGGCTTTGGTTGCGATAGAGGATACTTCGTTTTTCGAGCATAAAGGTATAAATTTGGAGGCGATATTCAGAGCCGCCATGAAAGATATAAAGGAGATGAGGCTTGCCCAAGGAGCGAGCACGATAACCCAGCAGCTTATAAAAAATACTCTTTTAACGAGAGAGAAGAAGTTTAGAAGAAAGATAAACGAAATCATTATAGCGATAAAACTTGAAAATTCTTTGAGTAAAGAGGAAATTCTTGAGAGATACTTAAATCAAGTCTATTTCGGGCACGGATATTACGGGATAAAAACGGCGGCTTTGGGATATTTTCATAAAGAGCTTGCCGAGCTTAATCTGAAAGAGATAGCCGTTTTGGTGGGACTTCCCAAAGCTCCGAGTCTTTACGACCCGACGAAGCATCCCGATTTCGCTTCCGCAAGGGCGAATAGAGTTTTGTCCCGTATGAGGGCGTTGGGGTGGATTACGGAAGATGAGTTTAAAGAATATGAAAAATATTCGCTGGTCGTTAAAAAAAGAGGAGATAAAAACGGCGACGATAATGTTTCCGAGGAAAATAGTATAATCGTTTACGATGACTCTTTAACTCTAAACAAAGCTCCTTATCTTGTGGATCAGACTTTAAGGGAGTTGAGAAAATACGGGGATTATAAGGATATTAAAACCGGCGGATACAAAATATATCTGAATATCGATACCGATATTCAGCAGATCGCGGAAGACGCGTTAAAGAGAGCTTATAACGAGCTGTTGGAAAGGCACAAAGATCAAAACAACAGCTCGTTAAACGGGGCGATGGTCGTTATGAGAAACTCTACCGGCGAAGTTTTGGCGATGGTAGGGGGAGTCGATTATAAAAAGAGCGCTTTTAACAGAGCTACGCAGTCGAAAAGACAGCCCGGAAGCAGTTTTAAGCCCTTTATTTATCAGATAGCTTTAAAT
>CAZPVZ010000181.1:0-5795 GCA_964590185.1 uncultured Campylobacterales bacterium | reverse complement strand
CTCTATATTTTTTTCGTCTTGAAAAATCTCTTCTCCAAATTCCAAAGCCGCCTCTTTCGCAAGATCTACTATATAGTCCCCTCTGTAATACTCCGCAGGATATTCGGTCGGAAGTTTCGCTACGTGCTCCCTTCCGGCAAGATAGATGGAGAGTCCCAAAAGATATATCTGATTTCCGGCGTCGTTTATGTAATATTCGCTTACTATCTCGTAGCCTAAGCGTTTTGCTATGCGATAGAGAGAATCTCCTATAACCGCTCCTCTTGCGTGTCCTATATGCAAAGGACCGGTGGGATTTGCGCTTACGTATTCCAAAAGAACGGATTCGTTTTGCTCGTCTTTGGCAAATTCGTCCTCGTTTTTTATAACGAAAGTGGAGTATTCGTTTAAGAATTCGTCGCTTAATTTGAAATTGAGGTAGCCCTTTACGGCTTCCACGCTTTCGAATATGGTTTCGTTTTCGAACTTTTTGCTAAGTTCGTCGGCTATTATCATCGGGGATTTTCTATAAACTTTCGCCAAAGAGAATGCTATCGGAGTAGCATAGTGTCCGAAAGAGAGATCTTTTGGTTTTTCAAGAACGAAATCTTCGTTTATGTGTTTTTTTATCGCTTCAACAACTCTTTTTTTCAAAACCGACCTTTTTTAAGCTTTTTTCTCGCTCTCTTTTATTTCGCTCGTTTCGGTGGTAGTCGTTTTCGCGTCTATTTTATCTCCCGTTTTGGACGCCACTTCCTCTTCGTCCTCTTTCATCGCTTTCTTGAAGTTTTTTATTCCGCTTCCGAGACCTTTTGCGAGTTCGGGAATTTTTTTGGCTCCGAAAAGCAAAACTACAATGGCCAATATTATTAGCAGTTCAGGCATACTTGGCATACCCATATCAGTCTCCTTACATTAATTTTCGATTATTATATCACAACTTACTAAGGTGAAAGTAAAAAGAGGTTAATTATCGGACCACTTTTTTATAAAAGAGTCTATAGGGATAAGGGAAGTTTTTATTCTCGCCGCTTTGGATATGGAGATGAGTTTTTCCAAAGAATCTTGAAAATCGTCGTTTACGATAAGAAAATCGTAATTTTTTATCTCTTCCATCTCTTTTAGAGCGTTTTGAAGTCTTTTCTCTATGATTTCTTTGTTGTCGGTTCCTCTTTTTAATAGACGCTCTTTTAAGATTTTTCTAGAGGGAGTGGTAATAAAAACGGAAGTTAATAGATTTGCAAATTTTTCCTTGACTATTTTGTGGCCTTGAACGTCTATGTCGAAGATGACGAGTTTTCCTTCTTTCAGAGCTTTTTTTACCGGTTTCAAAGAGGTTCCGTAGTAGTTTCCGTGCACTAACGCCCACTCTAAAAATTCTCCCTCTTTTATCTCTTTTTCAAACTGCTCTTTGGATATGAAATAATAATCCACTCCCTCCTTTTCTCCCTCTCTTTTTTGACGCGTAGTGGTCGAGACGGAAAAATAGACCTCTTTGGTTCTTTTTAAAAGCTCTTCTATAAGAGAGCTTTTCCCGGCTCCGCTCGGTCCGGAGACTACTAAAATCGCTCCTTGCACTTTCTATTTCCTGCTTTTGAAGCTTATGGTTATGTTTATTTCCATATCTTCGAGCGCTTTCTTTATAAGCTCCACTTTTTCCAAAGTTTTGTTTACGCTTTTTTCTATCTCTTTTTCGATCTCCTCTTTTTCTTTCGCTTTTATAGGTTGCGTCTCCTGCGGATTTGCGCTTGCGAACTCTTCCTCTTTTTCCGGTTTTGCGATCTCTTCTTTTTCGGTAATCTCTTTTTGATTTTCGCTCTTTTTCTCTTTTTCCTCTTCGGAAAAAATTTCCTCCTCTTTTTTCCCTTCGGAAGAGAGAAGTTCGGTTTTGGTTTCCGCAACGTCCTCTTTCATGTTTATTTCTTTAAGGGCTTCCAAAATTGCTTCTTGAGTGAGAGAAGAGAAACCGCCGTTTACTGAAAAATCCTTTTCGTTCGTCAAAGAAGTCTCTTTTTCGTCCTCTTCCAAAAACTGTTTTACCTCTTCAATCTCCTCTTTATCGAGAACGCTTTTGTTTTTGCTATCTTCGTCTTCGGTATCTTCGTCTTTTATGAAAGGACTCTCTTCGTTTTCGTGTCCGTTTAATTTATTTGCTATCTCTTTGCTTATTTGATCGAAAAGAATTTCGTCTTCGGAACCGTCTTCTTGCTTTTTCTCTTCCTCTTCCTCTTTAAATAGCGTCTCTTCTTGTAAATTTTCTTTCATAAACTCGTCCTCTTTTTCCGTTTCCGTCTCTTTTTGGATTTCGGTTTCCTCTTTTTCCTCTTCTTTAAAAGTCTCTTCCGTTTTCTCTTCCTCAAAGAGTATCTCTTCGGGAGCGTTTACGCTCTCTTCATTTTCCTCCGCGCTCTCTTTCGGAAACTCTTTTAACTCGAAACTCTCTTCAATAGGCGTTTTGGATGCAGATTCTTCTAACGAAAACTCATCTTCCTCTTTCGCGATTTCGAAGGCGGGCTCTTTTTCGTCCTTTTTAAGCTCCTCTTCGAGCTCGTCGAAGTCGAAATCGAAATCCTCCTCTTTAAATTCCTCTTCGAGTTCGGTTTCCATATCTTTGTTTTCTTCCTCTTTAAAACTTTCCGTTTCGTTTTCATCAGTTATAAGCTCTTCTTCGTTTTTTTCCTCGGCTTCGCTCTCTTCTTCCAAATATCTGCTTTGGTTTTGGATAAGTTCCAAGAAGTCGGTGGGCAAAAACGGCTTTTCGAGTACCGCTTCGATATTTTCCGGAACCTCCGCGTCTTTCGAGCTTATAAAGATAAGTTTTTTAAATTCCAATTTGTTTTTTATCTCCTCGAGCAGCTCCGTATCGTAAATGTCGCTGTCTATGAGGATAAAGTCGTATTTTTCTTTTAAAGCGTCGTCAACTTTCTGCACCTCTTCGAAATCTATGGAGTTTTTCTGGCAACTTAAAGAGATGAGTCTCGAGACGATTTTGTTGTCGTTGATTAAAAGAATCTGCATAATTTTTTCTCCATGCGGTTTGTATCGTTTCTCTTCATGGTCATATCCTAATATTTTATAATAAATTTATTTTATTTTTACTTTAACAATATCGGAAGAAAAGGAAATTTTTGAAGTCGATTAAAAGACATTATCACTTTTCCGATATATTCTTAGATAATTTACAATTTATGAATTTTTATTAACGGGTAAAAATTTCGTTAAAAGGATGGACTTTTGGGATTGTTCGATAAGATTTTGGGAAAAGAGTCTCTTAAGGAGGCGGTCGCTTCAAAAAAGGAAAAAAAGATAGAAAATCTCGTTATAGAAACCGAAAGCGTTGCAAACGAGTTGAAAAACGTGGCGAGATCTTTCGGAGTGAAAGAGAGTTCTTTGGATTTTAAACTTTTGGAGTATAAAACTTTTATGAAGGATAACGGCAGTGAGAAACCCGAGTGGGTCGAAATAAGTAGAGAGAGCGTTAGAGAGCTTGATAGGGATAAGTTTTTGTTAAATCAAAACGTGCTTTTTAAACAGATTTATAAAATAGAGGTTTTTAATAAATGGGAAGACGGCGAAGAGTATGCCGATATCAATGTGGTTTTGGGAATTAACAGGCTTTTGACGAAAACGGTTGTTACCGTAAAAAAAAGCGATAACGTAAATTACTCCTCGAAACTGAAAGATTATATAATGAGCGAGATAGATAAGAAGAAGCTGAAAGCCGGAATAATGCTCGGAATGTTTGACGAGGATACGGAAAGAGAGGTGCAAAAAATAGTCGATTTGATAAAAACTCATAAAATGCTTAAGGAGGATTACACTTTCGTCGGGTGCAAAGGAATAGATCCCGTAAAAAGTATAAACGACGCCATCATTTTCCATTATAAAAAGAAGTTCGTTAAAGAGGACGAGAGCGGCAAAGTGGATCATAAAAAGAGAGGGTATGCCCTTCCCGTCGATAAAGGAGAGGTCGTTATAGAGTATGTCAAAGCGAAAATGGGAAGTCACGGCAGAAACTGTCAGGGGAAATTCATAAAAGTCAAAGAGCCCGCGGAGAGATATAAAGACATCGTTAAAGTTTTGGAAAACATAGAGGTTAAAGAGGAAGAGGACAGGATACTTTATATAGCGAAAAAAAGCGGATACGTAAACGAGGTTAGAAGACACACTTACGACATTTTGGACGAGATGGAGTTAAACGCCGTCAATTTCAAATCGACCGGTTCCATAGAGACGGGTTTGAACACTAACGTCAGAATCAATATAAAGGATAAAAGCATCTATAACGACGCGGTCGGTCCGGGAATGCATCTTGAGAGTTCTCAGATAAACATTCAAGGAAACGTGGGAAGCGGAGCGGTTTTGAAAGCTAAGGATCTTAAAATAGGGGGACAGACTCATAAAAAATCGAAAATTTATGCGGATAGGGGAAAAATAAACGTCCATAGAGGATACGCGGAAGGGAAAGAGATACTCGTAAATCGGCTTGAAGGCGGGAAAGTAGTGGCGGATACGGTAAAGATTTCTCAGGCGGTAGGCGGCAAGATAGAGGCGAAGAAGATTATAATCAAAGAGCTTATGTCGAATTCGACTCTTATGGGTTCGGCGCTTATAGAAGTGAAAGAGCTTAAGGGCGGCAATAACAAGTTCGTAATAGATCCTACGATAGAGAGGGATTTTGTAAAAAAAAGAGACGCTATAAAAAAAGAGATAGAGGTTTTGAAAAATTCTTTGAAAGTCCTTCCTAAAAAAGGGCTTGAGAAACAGGCGATCATAGATAAGAATAGGGATACGGTGGCCGCTATGAAGAAAAAGCTTGAGGAGTATAAGAAGTTCGGGCATCAGCCTCCGAAAGCTTTTTTGGATAAAATAAAAAAGTTTGATAAACTTCAGGAGAGTTACGAAAAGATTCAAAATCAGATAAAAGAGAACAAGCTTCTTTTAGAGAAGAAAAACGGAGAGCTTAAAGATCTTCAAAAAGCGATTTTTAAAGCGAAAGTGATAGTTCTCTCTCCTTGGACGGATTTCAACGAGGTTATTTTCAGACTGATAACTCCTCCTAAAAATATCACCTATTATCCGGATAAGGGAGAAAATACTAAATTGGTTATGTTAAAACCGAAAGGAGACGGAGAGGATTTCGAGATAGTCAAAAGAAGTTCCGTTTAAATTTTTCTTTCTCTTTTATCCTCTTTTTATAAAAATATCGATAAACTCTAAAGACAAAGTGTTTAATATTATAAAAAAGGGTTATAATGCAAGTTGCTCCGAGCATTTTATCCGCCGATTTCGGAAAACTTTCCGAAGAGGTGGAAGCGATTTGCGAAGCCGGATGCGATCTCGTTCACGTGGACGTTATGGACGGTCATTTCGTTCCCAATCTAACGATAGGTCCGGTTGTTGTGGAGGCGGTTGCGAAAAGCTCCTCCAAGCCTTTGGATATACATCTGATGGTTAAAAATAACGATTTTTTCGTGGATTTGTTTGCTCCTTTGAAACCGAAATATCTCTCTTTTCATCTCGAGAGCGAAAAACATCCTCATAGACTCATACAAAAAATAAGAAATTTGGGCATTTCTCCCGCCGTGGTTTTAAATCCGAATACGATCGAGCAGAATTTGGAGTATATAATAAATGACGTCGATATGGTTCTTTTGATGAGCGTCAATCCCGGTTTCGGGGGGCAGAAGTTCATTCCCACCGTAATAGAGAAGGCAAAAAGGGTAAAAGAGCTTATTTTGAGGAAAAACTCTTCGGCTCTTATAGAGGTTGACGGAGGCGTAAACGATAAAAACGTTAAAGATTTAAAAGAAGCC
>CAZPVZ010000180.1:0-3313 GCA_964590185.1 uncultured Campylobacterales bacterium | reverse complement strand
CACATCCAACATTTTATCTATCGTAGAGATTACTTTGGCGTTTGCCGTATAACCGGTTTGATATTTTATCAAATTTGTAAGCTCTTCGTCTATATTTACTCCGCTTACGGATTGAAATTCTTGAAAAACGGTGTTGTAAAGGGTCTGGGAGGTTTCCATGCTTTGATTGGCCGCTTCGGCGTCCGTGGCGATGTTTGAAGTTATGAAAGAGTAAAATCCGTAAAAGGTATCCGTTACTTTTTTTTGATTCGAGATGTTAAAGTCTATTTTGTCGTATTGTAGCTGAACCATTTCGTTGGCGACTTCGTTATTTCCGTCAACGGGGGCCGAATATGCCTGAATGAGATCCGGATTTTGAGCGTATTGCGATTTTAAAGAGATGTTTTTCGCGTTGTCTCCGTCAAAAAGCGCTCCGAGACCGCTTACTCCCACAAAATCGGTGCCGTTGTCTTCTATAGCTATTTTGTATCCGCTCACTCCCTCTTTCGGAGATATTGATAGGACGTTGTTTATGTAGCTTGCTTCGAAATAGTCGTCAACGTCGTTTGTAGAGTCGTTATCTTGATTATCGTCTATGTCTGCGTTGATTTTCGCCACTATCGAATCGTTTCCGAAATTCATGGTAGTGTCGTCGGTTATCTCTATCGTTCTTCTTGCTACCTCTTCTCCTTGGTTGTTATATACTACTATGTCGAAAGTTCCCTTTTTTATTTCGTCCATATAGGTTAGTTTATCGTCGTCTTGGTAGTACTGCATCTGTTTGCTTTGGAGGGAGTCTTTTGCGCTTTTTGCGTATATTTGGTTGGTTTGGTTTATGAAGGTTTTTGCGAAGGTGTCTATTTCGTTGATGTAGTTTTCTATGAGTCCTCCCGTGGGGCGGTGCGTTTTCGGATCCAATTCTCTTCCCCTAAGATCCAGCATAGCTCCGATTTTTCCCCCGGTTATGTCTCCCGTTATTTCGAACCGGTTCAAATCGTCTCTTACGTAATGTATCGAGTAAAAGCCGGTTTGTTCGTAGGAATTGTCTATGGTTAACGGATGAAAAGTCGTACCGTCTACGAAAGAGTGTCCGGCGATGTTTAGATGATAGCTTTTCCCTCCGTCGGTTATGGAAGGATCTTGAGCGGAGTTGCTTTGCATGTCTCCTTTAAATACCGAAAAGTCGAGCAGTTTTCTTAAGGTTGATTCGAGTTTGTCTCTTTGATCTCTTAGATCGTTGGCTCTTTCGTTGGAAGAGGTTTCGTTTTTGGATATTTTTTTGTTAAGGTCGGCGATCTCTTTTCCTATGCGGTTTACCTCGTCTATGGCGGTTTTTAACTGATCGTTTATGGAGTTTTGAAGGTTTTCTATCCTCTCTCTGGAATCTTTTAAGTTCGTTGTGAAAGTTTGAATGTTTTGCACCAAAGCCACTTTTTGGGCGGAATCGTTGGGATGGGCCGATAGATCGTTCCACGCTTCGAAATAGTTTTGAAGATCTTTATAGAGTCCGTTATCTTGCAAATCCGGAAAGTATCTGGCTATCTCTTCGAGGTTTGTTTTGGAAAAAGAGTCGTATTCGAGTCTGGAAGCGCTTTTGTTTAGTCTTTGGTAAACGAATTCGTCGTGGACTCTGACTATCTGCGAGATTTTCGCTCCGGTTCCTATGTCCCCCGATGTCGTATGTAGCGGATATTTGGGATCGGTCTCTATTCTTTGACGGGTATAATATTCGTTTTGGGCGTTTGCGATATTGTGCCCGGTTACCTCCATCCCCGTTTGGGCGACGTTAAGTCCGGAGTTTGCGACGTTTAGAGTGTCTAAAAGACTCATTTTAAATCTTTTTTAGATGCTTGCGCTAAATAAAAGCTCTTTTTTGGGGCCTATTTTAGAATATCCCGCAAGCTCTTGAGGAAACATCTCATCGAGCAGAGAGTTGTAAAACTCGCTTACGCAAACGACCATCTTGGCATATCGTTTATTGACTTTTTTAAGTTCGGTGAGTTTTATTTTCATCTCTTCGAGGAGAAATTTCTCCTCTTCGTTTAATATTTCGCTCAGTTCTTTGCCTTGATTTTCGTTTACGAGTTTTAAAAGCTCGTTGTCTATAATGGTTTTTTTGTTTTCGAAAGAGAGCAAAAGCTCCTCTTTAATTTTTGAAGAGTTGAAAATCTTTTCGTGATTGGCTTTTTTAATCTCTTCTATATCCTCTTTCGTTATTTGAATGAGGCTTTCTATGTCTTTGATAATCGATTTTAGATAGTGGCTTAACATTTTTGCTCCTTTTTGCGAGAAAAAAGAGCCGAAAAGTTTCTATAAAAGCTCCTCCGCTATTTTTCTTGCGGTGGCTTCTATATCTATCTTGTATTCGCCCTTTTTAATCATCTCTTTTATTTTTTGAATTTTATCGCTTTTCTCGTTTTTTATAGTTTCCGTTGTTTCGGTTTTATCGACTCTTTTTTCTTGTATATCGTCTCTTTTGGAAATTTCTTTAGGCGCGGCGATATGATTTTTGGTTAAATTTACGACCATTTTTTAATCCTTGTGCTTTAGATTTGCTTACAAGGATTATATCGACACTTACTTAAAAAAACTTCATAACTTTTTACTAATTCAGTCAACTTTTTAGAACTTTTTTAGGTAAAATATGATATTTAGTTAACCTATCTTTCTAAGAGTTTAACTTTTGTTCTCTTTCAAAAAATTATACAGCAGTTGGCTGAAGCCGAAATTTCCGCTAAGCCGATTGGCTACGGCGTCGTTATACATCGATCGGTATATCTTCTCTCCCGGATCTTTAGGAAATAAAGCGTTGTTTTTCGGCATGGAGATATCGAGTATCTTTTTTATGAAAAACGCCTCGAACTGATCAGTCAACTCTTTTAACCGTCTATCTTGCAAATCTTTTTTTTCGCTTTTGTTTAACGAATATTTTGCCTTTTCGAGATTGAAAAGAGCGTTTGAGAGATCCGCTTTCATAATTTTTCTCCTAAATGATTTCAAGTTCCGCGTTTAGCGCGCCCGCTTTTTTTATCGTTTCCAAAATGGAGATGATATCTTTGGGTTTCGCTCCCATCTTCTGCAATACTCGAGCGAGATTCGCTACCGTAACTTCGCCTTTTTTCATTTTGACGAGGTTGTTGTTGACTCCTATCGCTACTCCCTCTCCCATATCCGCTTCGTTTTTGGAGGGAGAGTATCCGTTTTCGTAAGGAGATATTTTGATGGTTATCTCTCCGTGAGTGATTACGACGGGATCTATGGTTATGTCTATTCCCGCCACTATCGTTCCGGTTCTTTCGTCTATAACGACTTTTTTCTCTTTTTTGTAGTCTAT
>CAZPVZ010000179.1:0-9919 GCA_964590185.1 uncultured Campylobacterales bacterium | reverse complement strand
CTTTATTCTGGAGGATAGGGGAGGGTAGATGTCTTTGTCGAATATGAACATCTCCGTTAAAGCTCCGTCTATTCTCGTTCTTACGATACAGTTTGTTTTGGTGGGCTCTATGTGTATGTCGCTTCCTCTCGCTAAAATTGATGATTTTAAAATAATCTCTATAAGTTTTAGTATGCTTGAGGACTCTTTTGCGACTTCGTTTTGATTATGGGAGGTTTCCTTTCTGATCTCCTCTATAAGATCTTTGATTTTTGCGTTCGTTTCGAGTTTATGCAGATGTTTTTCTATCTGATCCGGATCGGCTAAAACGACTTTGATGAGCTTTCTAGGAAAAATTCTTTGAAAAAATTCGTGAGTGTTGATGTTTAGAGGATCTTTTAAAGCCACGTAAACGTTTATTTCATCCTCTTTGAAAGGAAGAGCGAAATATTTTTTTAGATATTCCAAAGGAGCTCTTGAGGCTATTTTGTAATCTATGTCCGTAGAGTCGAAATCTACATACGGAATTTTTATGTTTTCGGAGAGTTTTTTTAAAAATTCCTCTATATTGATTGAAAAGTGCTTTCTTATCTCTTCTAAAGTGATAAAGTTGTTTTTGTAAAGTTCTATGAGAATTAAAAAGAGGTTTTCTTTTGGGAAATATCCTCTCTTTACGAAAATATCTCCCAATTTCTCTTCTTTGTTGTTTTCGATCTCCTCTTCGAGCTCTTTTGCGCTTTCTTTGTTTATGATGCTGTTTTTTAGAAGAAAGTTTATGATGTTTCTGCTGAAATTTTTCATTCGTTCGCCTTCTTTTAATATACCCTTATCTTAACGACTATATCCCTTTTGAAAGTTTTTAATATAAGTCTGTTTTCTCCGTCTATTTTGTTTACCGTTAATTTGTATGTTATAAACGGATTTTCGTCGTCTCGAAAGATGTACGCGTTATCTTTTTTTATGTAATTTTTGTTGACGTATTTTGTAAATATATCGGATAAAATATAATTTGTTTTAGGAAGTTTAACGAAAGAGATATCGATTTTATCAAGTATCGAATTTAGCAAAAGCTCTTTTTGATATAGAATCGTCATGAAAAAGAGCGCGTTTTTCCTATCGGAGGGAGAGTTTTTCAATCTTTTCGCGAAGGGATATATTTTGTCCAGATTATCCGCTTTCAGACACGAAAAAGCGCAAAAATTCAAAAAATCGCCGTTATTTTCGTATCTGTTTATAAAAAGAGAACATTTCGAACAGGTTTTCCAGTACTGTTCGTTTTTGTAAGAGGATATTATCTCTTTTAAAGGTTCTCGGGCTTTAAGAATGGAGAAAAGGAATAAAACGGCTAAAAGAGTCTTTTTAGCCATTTAAGTTTCCTTTCTTTATCTGTTGTAAAACGTTAAGGACGTTTTGCGAGTTTCTGTTTTTCAAATATAGTTTCAAAGCGTCTATCGCCTCTTTCTTTCTTCCGAGTTTCAGTTTGCTTTTTGCGAAAATTATCCAACTTTCTTCGTTGGAGGAGTCTATTTCGTTGGCTTTTATAGCCCATTTTAGCGCATTGGCGTACTCTTTCTTCTCATAGTAGCGGGATGCTACCATAAGGGCGTATTTGATGTCTTTCGTAGCTTCGAATTTTTTCTTTAAAAATGTCAGCGTATTTATCTTTTTGCTTACGATTTTTATCTTTTTCTTCTCCCTCTCTTTTGCGATTAGAGAAAAGTTTTTGCCGTTTTCGATAAAGGAGTTCTCTTTTTTCTCTTTTACGATCTTTTTTTCGCTCTTTTGCTCTTTTTCGAGTCTTTTTTCTATATTTTCCAAAAACTTCGTATCGAGGGAAAGAACCGCTTTTTTATCGATTTGGGCGACGGTTTTCTTTTGCTCTTTTTCGACTCTTTCGACTTTTTTAACTTCCTTTTCCGCGCTCTTTGAAGCCGTTTTTTCGCTCGGCACAAAGGCGTTTGCTCGGTTTAACGGGTTTTCGTTTTGATAAAAATAGTACCCCCAAACGGTCAAAGTTAGCAAAGATACGCTCGCGATAGCCTTTTTGGAGTGTTTTTTGATTTTGTATTTAAGCCACTCTTTTTCCAACTCTTTTATCTCTTGAGAACTAAGCATGGATGATCCTTAAGTTTAAAGCCGCCATTTCGAGAATTTTGGGCTTTAAGATTTTCGAATTCAATTTATCCGGTTCGTTGTTTTCGTAATATTCGCATATTTCGAAAGTTTTAAAAAGAAGTTTGTTCGTTTCTCTCAAATTTCCTTTGGCGAATTTATGAATCATTTTATACTGCTTCTCCTTTAAAAGAGAGAGGTAGTTAAAGAGATTGTGATAAACGAGTTTCTTTTCAAGATAAAGTTTAAGCTCTTCCAAAGAGATGCTTTTTATCTCTATCGTTTCCCATATTCTGGTTTTGAAATAGTCTTTTGCCAAAACGTCCTCTTCGTCCGTTTTGTGTACCGTAAAGAGAAATTTGAATTTTCTCGTATCCGCCATCAAGCGAATTTTTTCTATGAGCGCCGGCGGGTATAATTGAGCCTCGTCTATCAAAATGGTTACGGGTTCTACGTTCTCTTTTTTCATTCTTCTTACGATATGCGTAAAAAGAGCGTTGTAGGATTTCGTTTCGGGAGCCTCTTCTTTGAAAATTTTTCTGTAAATCGTATTTAAAAACTCGTTTTCGTCGAAAAAAGGCGTCGGGAAAAATATGATCGGATACTCTTTTTTAAGATCGTTATAGAGTTTCGTTAAAAGAAAGGTTTTTCCCGTCCCGGGTTTGCCGTAGAGGAGGATAAGCTTTAGAGGTTTTTTTAAAGCCTCTCTAAGCTTTTTGTAAGCCATGACCGATTGAGTCAGATTGACGTAATCGAATTTGTTTCCCTCTACGAAAATCTCTTTTATTTTGGCGTAATTATTCATGTTTGATCCTTGTATATCCCAAATCTTTTAGGGATACGTTCATCTTTTTTCTTTTTTTGTCGATGATGTGAGGAGTTATGATAATAACCAGTTCGCTTCGTGTTTTTATCTTCTCCTCTTTTTTAAACAGCGTTCCCACTATCGGTATGTCTCCCAAAATCGGAACTTTGGAGACGTCGGTACCGGTTTGGGTGTCTATGAGTCCGCCGAGTATTATTCTGTCTCCGTCTTTTACCTTCACTACCGAAGAGATCTGTTTTTTCAAAAGATCCGGCGGAATGGTTCTTACGTCTCCGTTCGTTTTTACGGATGCGTCTTTGATGGAGCTTATTGAAGGATTGATTTTTAAAATAATTTCGTTATCGTCGGTAATTTCCGGCGTTATATCCAGTAAAATTCCGGCGAAAATCGACTCTATTATCTCGTTTTGGGCGGTGGTTGTGGATGTGGAGCTTGTCGTAGTGCTCTCGAGTCTTTTATAATAGAGCTGTTCTCCCGAACTAAACAGAGCCGGCTGATTGTTTAAGGTTACGACTTTGGGATTCGAGATGGCCGTAACGTCTCCTTGCATTTTTAGAAATTTTATAAGTTCGTTCAACGAAGCTCCTCCGGTCAGTCTGAAAAAAGTCGGATGGGCGGAAGGCAACTGATCTCCGAATTCCGTAATTTCGTCTCCGGTTATTTTAGAGAGATTGTTCGTATTTAATAGTCCGAAACTCGTTTTGAAGTTTTGCATTTTATAAAGCTGGCTCCAGTCTATACCTATGCTTCTTGAATCGTTTAAAGTTACGGATAATATTTTTACGTCTATCATTACCTGTTTATGGAGTCTCTTCATCAGTTTATCTATATATTCCGATACTCTAATGAGCTGTTTTTTCGTTCCGGTTATCGTTATTAATCCTCCCTCTTTGTTGATGATGGGTTTGGGAGCTTTAAATTCGTCTTCCGGAGTGTTTAAGATGGACATGATTTCGCTATCGAGTTTGTCCCAAAAATCGAAACTGTCTTTTGATGTGATCGACATTCCGGAAGAAGAGGTGGCGCTATTGGAGCCGGAAGCCGAAGACGAACTTGAAGATGAAGAGCTTGAAGAGGATGACGAGCCGCTATTTCCTGTTAGCGTTATATCGGTGTTGCTCTCTCCGCTTCTTTTCGTGCTTACGTAGTCCACTTGAAAAGTTTTCGTAAAAATGGCGTAAACTTTTAAAACGTCGTTTTTGAACGAATACTCCAATCCTTTGTCGTATAGGAGGAGATTGAATATCTCTTCGAGGGTCATGTTCTTTACGTTTATTCCGAAAATCTTTTCTTTGAGCGTCTTTTTCGCTATCGCGTCTTTCGTTACGATACTGAAATCGCACTCTTCGCTAAGTTGGTTTAAAAGATCGTAGGTCGTAACTTCTTCGGCCACTTGGATGTTAAAAACTCTGTTTTGGCATTCGTTTGCGAAAATGGAAGATGATATAAGCGTAAAAATCGTAAAAATAAAAAATAGTTTTTTAATGAACGGTGATTTTAATTTTGTCATCTCTTTTCCTTAAAAATAGTTTTATTGTTTTTCCTCCGTCTCTTAAAACGACGAAATTTTCTTTTATCCTAAGTATTTTGTAGTTTCCCACTCTGTCTCTTTCCCTGTACCATTTGTCGTTTATTTTGGCTTTGCGGTTAAAGATCGCAAGCAGTCTTAAAGCCGCTTTTTTGGGAACCTCTTTTACGGTTTTTCCGTTTTTGGTTTTAGCTATCTTCTTTATCTCTCTTTTGTAAACGAAAGGATCTTTTAAAGAATTTATAACGGCTTGGTTTATGCCGCTTCTTTTTTTGCTTATCTGTTCGAAAAGAGAGTCGAATCTTTTTAAATCCTCTTTTACTCCCGCTTCTTCGGTTATTGCCGTTGCGTTTAGATATAGGCACGATATTGCCGTCAATACGTATTTTTTCAATATTTCATCCCCCATACAGAGATTTTAAGGGTAGCGTTTACGTATTCTTTTTTACCCTCCAAATGAAGATTATGAATATCGACTACGAGTTTGCTCTCTTCGAGAGAGTTTATAAAATTCATTATATTGTTAAACTTTCCTCTCGCGTCGATGTCCACTTCCAAAACCTCTTCGACTTTTTGAATGTTTATGTCGTTGAATCTGTTTTTTATATAATTTATTCGAACGTTATATTTTTTGGCTAAATAGGAGATATTGTCTAAAAATTTAGCCCAGTTTTCGTCGTTAAAGAGCAAATAACTTAACTCTCTTAATTTATTATCGACATAATCATTCTCATATTTAGTTTTTTCGAGATTTTTGTTAAGATTTTTTATATCGGCTTTAAGTTTTTTGACATAATATTCCGGATCGTTGTTTACCGTTTTGGATTTGAGATAATTTATTTCGGCTCTCAATTTCGTTTTTAACGAATTCAGCTCTTTTTGCGTTCTTTTTAGTCTGGCATCCGTTACCGGATATATGAATTGATACGATATGAATCCGAATACGGCCGCTATGGCCACGTATATCATCAATATTTCCGAAGGTTTTTTATCCTTGAACGAGTTATCTATCCGCTCCAAAATATTTTCGTTAGTACTCATTTAACTTCACCTTTACATCGCTGATATAGACGCTTTTATTTTGATCTCTTTTAATCTCTTCCGTGCTTATGTCGTATTTGCTTTCGGAAGCCAATGATTTTATAAGCTCGGTAATTTTTTTGTCGTGTTTGCTGTAAACGGTTAAAACCATTTTCGTTTGATTCGTATCCACGCTGACTACTTTCGTATCGTGGGCGTTTACGCTTTTGAACAGATCCGTCAAAATGGTCGCTTTCATCGGATAAGAGACTTTTTTGTTGTATATTTCGTTTAGGAGCTTTTCTCTAAAGACGAGTCTGTTTCTCTCCTCTTTATATATCGATTCCAATTTTTTCTTCTTTTCGTTTAGAGTTTTAAGCTCCTCTCTTAGTTTGGAAGTTTTGGCGTATATCTCGTTATAGCGTTTTCGAGTCTGCATCAGATCGTATTTTAGTTTCATATCGTATCCCAATTCTCCGATCGGATACAAAAGAGAGAGAAGTAAACTTCCTAAAGCCACAAGCAGCAATTTTCCGCTTTGTCTGTGGTAGAAACTCGGCGGTCTTTTGAAAACGGATATGTTTAAAGTATCGTCCGGATTCTCCTGATACGATATGGCGGTTAGGACCATAAGGTGATGAAGCTGATCGGTGTGCGCCGGTGCTTTTATGGGGATGTTGAATTTAAATTCTAAAGAATCCAAATTCAAATAATTTTTCGAATACTCGTCTATTCCGCTAAATACTCCAACTTCCGAGCCTATGTAGATTCTATCTATCATATCTATTTCATAGGCTCTTTTGGCGAAATTCAAAACGTCGTTTATGTATAGAAATATCTCTCCGTAGAGTTTCATAAGTGACTGTTGATAGGTGAAATTCGGACTTTTTAAGCCTTCGTTGACGATAAGATCGTAAAAATCTTTTTCGTCGATTCTCTCTCCTATGTATTCGCAAAATTTTTCGGTCATCGTATTTAGCGAATATTGAAGGGATTTTGAATATATGTACTCTCCCTCTTTATATATCGTTAAAAAGGCGTCGTTTTCCTGAAAATAGATAAAGCAATCGACACTCTCTTTTTTTAGTATCTCTTTGTCGTAGAGGGCTTTTATCAAAAACGGAGCGGGAGTGATGTAATCTATATATTTGATTTTTTTTACTATGTCTTTGAAATCTTTTTCCAAAAGATCGACGTTTAGGGCAAAAACGCTAAATAGCCTCTCTTTTGCCTCTTCTTCGGCCCTTTCGAAAAAGATGATTTTATACTCGGTTGCCGAGTCGAGTCCCAGCTCTTCGTAAGCTTTTATCTCTATGACGTCTTTTAGATCTTCTTCGGGAATGTTGTTGCTTATCTCTATCGAGGCGCTTATGATATCTTTGGTATAAATGTAGGATATATAGAAATTTTGGTTTTTGAATTTATCGAGTTTCGTTAGTTTAAGCTCGTTTTTTTGGAAATTGTAAGCCGTTTCCTTATAAGGGTCGATGGTTATTATAGAGTTTTTATATTTTTTTTCCATATTTTACCCGCTTAAGTTAGTTTTAGTCTTGCGATTAATATCGGTAAAATATGAAATTATTAAATAGCTGTAAAAATTTTTTCGGCTTTAGGGGAAAAGAGAGAGAAAGGTTCTCTTTCTTTTACCTTTCGGTTGAGATTCGGAAGATTATTGTTTATGTCTTATGGATTTTAGATAATATGCGAGTCCGAAGAGAAGAAAAGTTACTCCGATTAGCAAAAATACGGCGTATAAAATCTTCTCCGGTCCTATGATGGCGAATTTAAATACCAGCATCAAAGCTTCTATCGAAAGCGCTATTATGATGGATCCTAAAAAGCGGATCATCGTTTTGTGTATGTCTTCCGCCGCGTCCTCTTTTTTCGTTTTTCCCAAAACCTCCTCTTCGAATATCGTCTTGATAAGATCGAAAATCGCTAAGGAGAGGGTGATTAAAATGGTGGATTCGAAAATCTCTTTTATATCGAGTTTTCCTATCGATGCTCCGTATGTTGCTATGCTTGTCAAACCTTTGAAAAAGAGCAAGAAAGCGACTAAAAAAAGCGCGAAACAAAATAGAGAGTAAGCTGCTTTGTTAAACTTTCCGAAAACGGAATCTATGGAAGTGGGATGGGCTATCTTTAGGATTTTATCCAAAGAGATGTCCATGCATACGATGTAATGGAGTTTATTTTTGTCGTCATATACGGGATACGAAGCCGTTACTATAAGCTCTTTGGTAATGGCGGAGGGGTATGGGTCCGTTAGGATACATCTTTTCTCTTTCGCCGCTCTGTAGTAGTAGGCTCTCATACTTTTGTTTACGTTTTTACCTTTTCTGAATTTCGGGTCGTTCGAGATGGCGTCTATGATCTGAACTCCCTTTGCGTCGAGGACGTAAAGAGCGTCTATCTCTTTATTCTCTTTTTTTATCTTTTTTAAAGCTTGAATTATCGTGTCGAGATTGGGCTGGGGGACGTTATTGGGTATGTTTCTTGATAGAAGATAGCATAAAAAAGCCCTCGCCCGGGTCCGTACCTCTTCGAACTCTTTAATCTCTTTGCTTACCATGATTGAATTCTCCTTATTTTATGGAATTGATATCCATAGTGCCGTTGCTCGCCCAATATCTTATTTTATCCTTTTCTTTTTCGCTCAATTTTGCTTCTTTATGAAACAGAAGATAAGACGGGAGAGGCATCGCTAAAGCTACGGCTCTGAATATCTCTTTTTTTAGTTTTCTCTTTTTGTTCGGATCATATTTTTCCCACTCCGAAAAATTGAGCCAGGCTCTTGCGTCGTTAACGTGTTTGGCTATATAAAAGGATATCGGAGCTACATTCGAATACCAAGGCCATTTCGTTTCGTTGGAATGGCAATCGTAGCAGGCTCTTTTAAAAAGCGCTTTAACCTCTTCGGGGGCTTTTATTTCATATCTCTTATCGGTTTTCGGATTCGTCTTTTTTGCCGGAATGAATTGAATCGCTACCAAAACGGCGATAATTGATAAAAATATTTTAGTTTTTATGCTCATCTATACTCCTTATCTATATACGATTTTTAAAAACGCGAATATGAAAACGATGAGGGCCGCGTTTTTTAAGGAGGGATAGGTTACGGCTAAAAAGATGGCTAAGAGCATTAGCGCAAATGATATCAAAATAGGTTTAATATACTCTTTAACCTCTTTCGTAATCCATTCGAGCTGATATAAAGAGATCTCGACTTTAAGCTCTCCCTCGCTTGCCTGTTTCAGAGTACTTTTTAGATCTTTTATAAAGTAAGGGGAATATTTTATCTCCTCTATTATCATCTCAAAAACGCTATCTTTTGCTCCTAAGGCTCTCGGGATATTTTTTTGCAGAATCGGAAGGATGTCTTTGATGCCGTTAAAATTTTCTATGTAGGTCGTTCCGAGCCCTTCGATAATAGCCGAAACTCTTAAGATATAGATGGCTTCTTGCGGCAGTTTGAAGGGGAGATTTCTTGTCGATTCCAAAATTTCGAAAGCCAGAGTCTGCATCGAAAGAGCGCTTAAGCTCTCGTCTGAGAATATATCGAACATCTTCTCCACAAACTCCGCCACTTCTCCTTTAGGAGCTTCGTAAGCTATCGTTCCGAGTTTTTTGGCGCTGGATACGTATAGTTCGTAGTCTCTTTCGTGAGCCGACTTTATCATCTCGATGATGGCTATTCTGGTGTCGTTGGGAACTCTTTTCACCATTCCGAAATCGAGCAAAATAAGCTCCCCTTTTTCGTTTATAAGAAGATTTCCGGGATGGGGATCCGCGTGAAAATAACCCTTTACTAGCATCTGTTCGGCGTAGAAGTTAACGAGATTTTCTATGATGGGATGAAAATCCAGCCCCTGTTTGGATAAAGCCTCTTTATCGTCGAATCTAAAGCCCTCCATAAAGCTCATTACTATCGCTTCGTCGGTCGAATACTCTTCATAGGCTTTAGGGAAAATTATGTTGCTGTCTTTATAAACTTTCGAAAATTTTTTCAGATTGTTTAATTCGTGATTGAAACTGACCTCTTGGAGTATCATATTGGAAAACTCCTCTATGACCGCCTCTATCGAATTTTTGGTGTAATGTGAAAAGAGGGGACGAAAGAGGAAATTCATCGCCCTTAAGATTTTTATGTCGCTTAAAACGCGTTTTTTTATGTTAAAGCGTCTAAGCTTTACCGCCACTTTAGTTCCGTCTTTTAGGTAGGCTTCGTGAACCTGTCCTATTGAGGCGCTCGCTATCGGAGTTTCGTGAAATTTCGAAAAAGGATCGTTTTTGGAAAAAGCGCTTTTAAATACTTTTTCAAACTCCTCTTTTTTCATAGGGGGCAGTTCGTCGTGAAGGGTTTTTAACTCGTTTAGATATTCGGGAGAAAAAAAGTCGGCTCTCGTGGCTAAAACCTGCGCAAGTTTTATAAAACTCGCTCCCAAAGAGGTTAT
>CAZPVZ010000178.1:0-18389 GCA_964590185.1 uncultured Campylobacterales bacterium | reverse complement strand
AACGAGTTTTTACCGGGATAGGAGAGGGAATAGCTAAAATATGTCGAATTTAAAATGCCTACATACAGATATTTTTCTCCTATTTGAACGGTTGCCGGCGTATCGGCGTAAGGAGTGGAGAGTCTTTTTTTCCAGATCGTTTGAAGGTTTTTATCGAGTTTTATTAAAAAAACGTCGGAAAAACCTTCGTTTTTCATACCTTCCAAATCTCCCCAGCTTTCGCATAAAGCGTAAATGTTTCCGTCTCCGGCTATCGCTATCTCTTTTAAAAAGTCGTCTTTTTTAGTCGATAGGGATCTTCTTTTGATTTCGTTCCCGTTTTTGTCGGTTTTTAGCAAAAAAGTATCGTTTCTACTCTTTATATTTTGTTTAACTCCTCCGATGTATAAATAATTTTCGGTTTTTTTTATTTTCGTAAACCAGCCGTTTTCCAGATTCGGAAAATATTTTTCCGTTTCGATTTTATCGTTTTCCGACAGAATCGCGAAATAGGGAACGGGAGTTATGTCCGTTACCGCTCCTCCCGCCAAAAAAGTTTTTTCTCCCTCTTTATCAAGCGCCGTAAAAAAGTATCTTTTGTCGTCGATTTGGGGAATTGTAAATTTTTCGTTGAGATCTTCGTCCAAAGATATAACTATCCCTTGCTCTTTATAGGTTCCGCTTAAATACGAATAACCGTTAATAATTTTCATATCGTATAAAAAGAGATCCGATTCTTTTAAAGAGATATACTTTTTATCGCTCCTTTTGCTTTCTAAATCGTATCTTTTTATAAAATATCCGTTTTCATCATATCCGACTTTATAGAAAAACGGTTTGAAATAGTCCGCGAGCGTAAAATTTTCCTCGTTTGCCAAAGAGATAAGAACGAGCAGGAAGAGGGAAAGAAGTTTTTTTATCACGATTTCGCTCCGTTTAGTAGTATTTAAAGTTAATTTATATATTATTATTTTACCAAAAAATTAAGATATAGGAAAGAAAAATAATTTTTAAAGGGAGTTTTTATGAAAAACTTGATATTTTCCGTTTTTATAATTTTGTTTCTCGCGGGATGCGGAGTCGGTTCGTTGGTTGCCGTTCCTTTTAAGGTAACGGGAGCCGTAGTCAACGTCGTTACGCCCGACATAGTGGGGGATACTATTTCGGGAACGGGTGAAGTTATAGAAGATACCATACCTTTTTAAACGAAATTTCTAATATATTTAAAAGGACGGATAATAAACAAATTTTTAGATAAAATTACATATAATCTCACTTTGTAAAAACTTATGTAACTTTTTTGAAATTTTTTAAAAGGTAAACTTTTGTTTAAAGAAGCTTGGCAGGCGATAGAAGAATCGGACAATATAGTTTTGGCTTCTCATAAAAATCCCGACGGCGACGCGATAGGCTCCTCTTTGGGGCTTTATTCCGTATTGAAAAAGATGGGGAAAAAAGTAAGCGTTTTTAACGCGACCGAAGAATTGCCTTTAAAATTCGACTTTCTGCCCGATTTTAAGAAGATAAAACATAAATTTCCCAATAAGTGCGATTTGTTGATAGCCTTCGATTGCGGAAGTTTCGAGAGGCTCGGAATCGAAAGGGGAGAGTATAAGGTTTTGAATATAGATCATCACAAGAGCAATACGGGATTCGGAGACATTAACTTAGTGGATTCTTCGGCTCCGAGCTCTTCCGCGGTCGTATTTAGGATGTTAAAGGAAAACGGCGTAAAAGTCGATAAAGATAGCGCCGTATGTTTTTATACGGCTCTTGTGGAGGATACGGGATTTTTCTCTTACGAGAGCGTAAATAAAAGCGTTTTCGATATCGCTTCCATGATGGTGGAAGCGGGAGCCGATCCGTTTTTCGTGGCGAAAAACATCAAAGAGAGAAACTCTTTGGCAAAGCTTAGACTTACGGCTCTGTTTATAGACTCTTTGCGTCTTTACAAAAACGCGACAATCGCTTGCGGATACGTAACGCAAGAGATGTTCGAAAAGACGGGAGCCTTAAGAAGCGACGCGGAGTATCTTTGCAATTTGGCGAGAAGTTTGGCCACCGTCGAGCTTAGCATTTTGTATATAGAAGAGAAAAACGGCAATATAAAAGTTTCTCTAAGGAGCAAAAATTTTATAGACGTCTCCAAAATAGCCGTGAAATTCGGAGGAGGAGGGCATAAAAGATCCGCGGGATTCGAAACCGATGAAAAGGATCTTTACGCTCTTACCAAAAAGATTATAAAGGCGAGCGGAATTTTATGAGATACGAATCGAGAAGAGGAAAAGGCGGATTGATATTATTTTTTTTGTTGCTTCTTGCGGGAGCGGGAGGGGGATATTACGTATTGAAATCTCCCGTATTCGAAAAGAAGCCTCCCGTCATAGAGCTTCAAAAAAAACTCGTAACGAATTTAAAGAAACCTATAAAAATTAAGGTATCGGATAATTTGGGGTTAAAACGGGTCAGAGTGCTCGTAACGGACGGAAAAACCATTTTGGGAAAAAAGGTTTACGAATTTGATAAGCCGGTTAAAGAGAAGATTATCGACGTCGCTTTTCCCACTTTCAGAGTCGTTCGAGATTCTCAAAAACTTATCGTCGCCGTAGAGGCTAAAGATGCGAGTAAGTGGAATTGGTTTAAAGGAAATACGAAATTTTCGAAAGCCGTCGTTTTCGTCGATAAGAAACCTCCGGAGCTTTATCCGATAGTCAGCTCTTACGGCATAACGAAAGGGGGAAGCGCGGTAGTCGTTTTTAAAGCGGACGACGAAAACATAAAAAAAGTGTATATAAAAACGAATTTCGGAAAAAGATTCGTTCCCACTCCTTTTTATAAAAAAGGTTACTATATTTCTCTAATCGCCTGGCCGGTCGAGGAGAAAAAGTTTTCTTCCGTGCTCGTCGTGGAGGATAAAGCGGGCAATAAAAGCAAATATTTGCTTGATTTCTATTTAAAAAACAAAAGATATAAAAATTCCAAAATAAAGCTGAAAAAGTCCTTCTTGGAAGGCAAAATCACGGATCTTTTAACCGTAGTGGCCGAAGATAAACTATCTCTACCTTTAGAGAAAAGATTTAAATATATAAACGAGACTTTAAGAAAGGAAAATGAGGATAAAATATCTTCCGTTACCGAAGCGACGGATACGGATTTAATCGAGGATTTCGATATAAAGCCGTTTTATCCTCTCAAAAATGCGGCGGCCGTTGCGAGTTTCGGAGATCATAGATTTTACTATTTTAACGGAAAGGAGATTAGCACCTCATACCATTTGGGGCTGGATCTTGCGAGCACGTCTCAGGCCGATATCGTCGCGAGCAATAAGGGAAAAGTCGTTTTTGCGGAATTTAACGGCATTTACGGCAACAATCTCATCCTATCGCACGGTTTGGGACTATACTCTCTTTACGGACACTGTTCCGCCATTTACGTGAAAGAGGGGGACGGCGTCAAAGAAGGGGAGGTCGTAGCGAAAACCGGCAAAACCGGTTTGGCTCTCGGAGATCATCTGCATTTTGGGATTTTGGTTCAGGGAATAGAGGTTAGGCCCGACGAGTGGATAGATAAAAAATGGATAAAGACGAATATTACCGACGTTATAAAAAGAGCTAAAAGAGTAATAGATAAGAGATGAAAGTAAAATTTAAGAACGTAAGGGTTTTCGAGATTTTTATAGACGACGAAGAGAGGTTTTTCGAGCATTTCGAGAAGAATAAAGTTTTATTGAAAGAACATATGCTCTTTTTAACCGGGAAAGTTACTCCTAAGATAACCTCTTTTTTAGAAAGGAACGGTATTTGCTTTTATGACGTCGGAAATTGCAACTTAAAAAATTTATTAAACAAAAGCAATAAAGAGATAAAAAAGAGTAAAGAAAGCTTAAAAGAAGTAAAATTAAATAATACGAATGAAGAAAAAATTTCCACGGAGAAAACTTTAGTTTTCTATCGTCCCGTAAGATCCGGCGAAGAGATCGTAACGAAAGGGGACGTCGTAGTTTTCGGGCGCGTAAACAGCGGTTCGAAGATAAAAGCCGAAGGGAACGTGGAGATTTTCGGCGATATAGACGCCGTGGTGGAATGCGAAGGCGATTTTATGATCCTTAGAAAGATCGGTTTGGGAAGCGTTATTTTTAACGGAGAGATTCTGGACAAGGATCTTTTTAAGGGAGAAGGCGTAAAAAGAGTAACTCTTAAAGAGGGTAAAATAGAAATAAAGGATATCTCGTGAACCAGATGACGATTAAAAAAAGCGTAAAAAGCGTAGGTATCGGGTTGCATACGGGAGAGCCTATAGAGATCAAACTGGAGCCTCTTGCGGAGGATCAGGGAATAGTTTTTTATAGAAAAGATCTGAACGTAGCGATAGAAGCGAAGCCCGAAAACGTAGTCAATACTCAAATGGCTACCGTTATAGGAAAAGGAGAAGCCTCCGTATCCACTATAGAGCATCTTCTTTCGGCGGTTTACGCTTACGGAATAGACAATCTTTATATTTCCGTTGACGGTCCGGAAGTTCCCATTATGGACGGTAGCGCCATAAGCTACTCTCTTTTGCTCGAAGAAGCGGGAGTCGAGTTTCAATCAAAAAGCAAGAAAGTTATGCTTATTAAAAAGAGCGTAAGAGTGAGAGACGGAGAGAAATTCGTAGAGCTTTCTTCTTCCAAGAACGCTTTTTACGATTTTGCGATAAGATTCGATCATCCGGCGATAGGATATCAGTCTTACAGATTCGATTTTAGCAAGAAAGCTTATTTGAAAGAGATAGCCAAAGCGAGAACTTTCGGATTTTTGAAGGAAGTTCAGTATCTAAGAAGCAGAAATTTGGCTCTCGGCGGTTCTTTGGATAACGCGATAGTATTGGATGATTATAAGATATTAAATAGCGAGGGGTTGAGGTATAAAGACGAATTCGTTCGCCATAAGATTTTGGACGCGATGGGAGACCTTTCGCTGATAGGAATGCAATTTTTGGGTGCTTACAGAGCTTTTGCCGGAAGCCATCGTTTGAATCATCTTTTGACGAAAAAACTTCTCTCTTCGCCCGAAAATTATGAGATTAAGACTTTTGAAGAGGTTAAAGACTATTCCCTATCAAAGGCTTATGCATAAAAAGAGATGTCGAGGTTTTGGTCTTAGCGGTAACTTCCCCCTTGAAAATAGGCGTATATGAAAAGGGGCGTTTTTTGGAGGAGCTTTCCTCCGAAGAGAAGACGAGCGAGATTTTACCCTCTTTGTTTAAAGAGATTTGTAAAAAGTACGAGATCGAAGCTCTTTTTTACGCAAGGGGGCCGGGCAGTTTTATGGCTATAAAAATATCCTATATTTTCCTAAAAACCGTCTCCGTAGTTAAAAATATTCCTCTATTTGCCGCGGACGCTTTCGTTTTTAACGGCGAAACTCCGATTAAAGCTGTCGGAAAGCTATATTTCGTTAAAGAAAATGGTATAATACGAACCAAAAAATTGGAATTGAACGATAAAGAGACATCTCCGTTAAAACTTCCTTCCGTTTTGGATAAAACTCTTTTTTCTAAAGAGACGGAGCCTCTTTATATTTTACCGGCAGTTTAAGGATGGAGTTTGGAGTTTACAGTTCCCGCAACGAGCGCAAATCTTGGTCCCGGATTCGATACTTTGGGTCTTGCCATCTCTTTAAAAAACAGGATCGTTATAAAAAGAACCAGATTTTTCAGTATTTCCGTAAAAGGAGAGGGAGAGAACAATTATCGTTTGAAAACGAACAATAAATTCGTTTCCATATTTTACGAAATATATAAGGACATAACCGGCAAAAGAGACAATTTCAGATTCGAATTTTACAATAACATTCCGCTCGCAAGGGGCATGGGGAGTTCTTCGGCGGTTATAGTTTCGGCAATAGGCGCCGCTTACGCCATGGCTAAAATAGTCGTTCCTAAAAACAAGATTTTAAATAAAGCCTTGATTTTCGAAAATCATCCGGACAACATATCTCCGGCCGTTTACGGGGGATTTACCGTATCGATAGTTGATAACGGCAGAGTTTTCGTAAAGAAAAAGAAAATTCCGTCCTACTTGAAAGCGGTTATGGTGATTCCGGATAAACCGATGTCCACGGCGCTTTCGAGGAAGGCCCTTCCTAAATATTATAAAATGCAAGATATCGTCTTTAACATTTCCCACTCCTCTTTTTTGACGGCCGCTTTTTTCAATGAAGATTGGGAGCTTTTAAGAATCGCTTCCAAAGATAAGATTCATCAAAAGTATAGGATGGAGACGATGAAAGAGCTCTTTGAGGTTCAAAGGGTGGCTTTAAATAGCGGCTGTTTGATGAGTACGCTTTCCGGAAGCGGCTCTTCTTTTTTCAATCTTGCGTATGAGGATGACGCTAAAAAAGTAAAAGAGAGTTTACAAAACGCTTTTCCGAAATTTAGAGTCGAGATTTTCGATCTTGATAATGTGGGATTTCGGATAGAAGATGATATAAAATAGCTCTATTTGAAATAAAATAGATATAAAAAAATTTGAAAATAAAAAAATTTTGGTATAATTCATGACTAAGCCTATAAGACAATGTATATGTTGCAAAGGAAGATTTATTCAACAAGAACTAAATAGATTTTTATGTAAAGAGCATCATCTTTACCGTTACGCTTCTAACCATGGTAGAAGTTTTTATATCTGCGACTCTTGCTTCGAGAAAAAAAGCAAAAAGTTATTAAAAACGCTAAATTATTACTGTAAAACAAAACATAAAAACATTGAAGAGTTTTTGGAAAACATAAGGAGTATTTGATTAATGGGAAAAGTGCGTATTAGTGAGATTGCTAAAGAGACAGGACTTAAAAGCAAAGAAGTTATAGAGAAAGCAAAAGAGATCAATATAGAAGTCAAGTCGGCTTTAAGTGCTGTAAATGAAGAGACCGCGAATATTTTGATGAACTATATCATAAACGGAGTTTACGAAGGAGTTAAAGAAAAAAAGAGCTCTAAAGAGAGTGAAGCTCCGGTTAAGAGAGAGTCTTTGAGAGAGGAAGAGTCGCAAAAGGAGAAAGAGAAGGAAAAAGAGGCGGAACCCCTCCAAGAGCCTAAAGAAGATAAGGAAAGAGGCAAAAAGCCTAAAAAAACCGTAAAGAGAGAAATCGGGCCGAAGGAGGAGAAGAGGGCCTTTAGAGAAAAGGCTCAAAAACCGGCCGCAAAAGAGAGAGAAGAGAAAAAAGAAGAAGAGTCCAAAAAGGAAGAGGTTAAAAAAGTCAAAAAAGAGTCTTTGGCTCAAGCGAGTCTGAAAGGAAGAAGAGGACTCGTTATCGTCAAAAAGAGAAAGCCCAAGAAAACGGAAGAGCCGAAAAAAGAGGAGAGCGCGAGCAAAAAATCCACTATAAGCGCGGCCTCTTTGGAAGAGATGGTTGTGGCCAATAAAAAGAAAAAAGCCAAAAAAGCGCCCGCTCAGCCTAAAAAAGAGGAGTCCAAAAAACTCGACATAAACATAGGTTTTAAAGAAGTGGAAGTGGAAGACGAAAAAGAGGTGGTGGTTCTTCCGGATCTTACGAGTTTTGCGAAAGCGGAGGAAGAGGCGGAGAGAAGTAAGGTTATAGATCATAATAAAATAAAAACTACTAAAAAGAGTCCTTTTTTAACTCAAGAGATTAAAAGGGGCGGTTCTAAAAAGAAGAAGAAAAGAAAGACTCAAGATAGCGAGTCGAAAGTGGTCGATAAAGTGAAGATTCCGGAAGAGATCAGAGTTTACGAATTTGCCGAAAAGATAGGCAGACCGGTTAGCGACCTTATCAAAACTCTTTTTAATTTGGGTACGATGGTAACCAAAAACGACTTTTTGGATAAGGACGCTATTGAGATTTTAGCGGATGAGTTCGGAGTGGAAATTGAGACTATAAACCCTCTTGAAGAGTTCGATTATCTCTCCGATTACGAAAAGAGAGCCGCCGAAGCGGGAGGAGAGCCGATCGAAAAGCCGCCCGTTATTACTATCATGGGGCACGTCGATCACGGTAAGACCTCTCTTTTGGATAAGATAAGAAGTACTAAGGTTGCCGATAGGGAGGCGGGAGGAATCACTCAGCACGTCGGAGCTTATACCGTTACGAGAAACGGCAAAAAGATAACTTTCATAGATACTCCCGGACACGAAGCTTTTACGGAGATGAGAGCGAGGGGGGCTCAGGCTACGGATATAGCCGTTATAGTCGTAGCGGCTGATGATGGAGTGAAACCTCAAACGAGAGAGGCGATAGATCACGCCAAAGCCGCCGGCGTTCCGATAATAATAGCCATAAATAAAATAGACAAACCGGAAGCCAATCCCGATCACGTCAAATCTCAGCTCTCCGAAATGGGCATAGTTCCGGCCGATTGGGGAGGAGAGTACGATTTCGTAAACGTTTCGGCGAAAACCGGAGAGGGGATAGACGATCTGTTGGACACTCTTCTTCTTCAAGCGGAAGTTATGGAGCTTAAGGCCAATCCGAAAGCTCCCGCGAAAGCGATCGTTATAGAAAGTTCTTTGGAAAAAGGAAAAGGTCCCGTTGCGAACGTCATAGTTCAAAACGGAACTTTGAAAAAAAGCGATATAGTCGTATGCGGCGCCACTTACGGAAAAGTCAGGGCGTTGATAAACGATTCCGGCAAAAACGTTACGGAAGTGGGACCGGGAGAACCGGCGGCGGTTGTGGGACTTAACGAAGTTCCGAGCGCCGGAGACGTTATGGTTTCGGTTGAAAACGAAAAAACGGCTAAAGAGTACGCTCATAAGAGAGCCGAGTATCTAAGGCAAAAAGAGCTTTCCAAAACCACCAAAGTTACTCTTGACGAGCTTCACAGCATGATAGCCGAAGGCTCTTTGAAAACTCTTCCCGTGATTATAAAGGCCGACGTTCAAGGAAGTTTGGAGGCTATCAAGGGAAGTTTGGAAAAACTTAAAAACGAAGAAGTTAAGGTCGAAATCATAAGCGCGGGAGTGGGAGGCATAACCGAAAGCGACGTTACTCTCGCTTCGACGAGCGAAAATTGCGTGATTTTCGGTTTTAACGTAAGGCCTACCGGCTCCGTTAAGGAGAAGGCTAAAAATCTCGGAGTGGAGATAAAAACTTATAATATCATTTACGATTTGATAGAAGACGTTAAAAATCTCTTAAGCGGCTTGTTGTCTCCGATCATTAGGGAGGAGGCTTTGGGACAAGCCGAAGTTAGAGAGGTATTTAATATCCCGAAAGTGGGTACTATAGCCGGATGTTTGGTAACCGACGGAGTTATAAACAGAGGAGCCAAAGTCAGACTTATTAGAGACGGCGTAGTCATTTATGAAAGTACCATTTCCTCTTTGAAGCGTTTCAAAGACGACGTGAGAGAGGTCGCAAAAGGTTACGAGTGCGGTATAGGCATCGAAAACTTTAACGACATAAAAGTCGGAGACTATATAGAAAGCTTTAAAGAAGTGGAGGAGAAAGCTACTCTATGAAGCAAAAAAGCATTAAGATAAAAAGAGTCGAAAGCGTTTTGAAAGAGCTTGTCCCCGAAGCTCTTTCCACTTTGAACGACGAGATGTTAAAAGGTCTTTGCGTTACCGAAGTCGATTGCAGCAGGGGAAAGTATGACGCCGTCGTATATTTGGATAAGACTTTCATAAACGAAGAGGAACAAAAATATATTCTCTCTCATTTGAAAAAGGTTCATAGGTATATAGAAAACTACTGTATGCAGATGGAGGGATGGTATCGGTGTCCGAAGATGAGTTTTAAATTCGACGATTCTTTGGAAAAAAGAAACAGGATGGACGAGCTTTTTTCAAAAATAGAAAAAGAGTTGGGCGATGGATAAGGAAACTCTTAAAAAACTCGTCGAAAATTGCGGCGTTTCCTTGTACGATACCGAAATAGTCACCGAAAACGGCAGAAAAATATATAGGGTTTATATAACTTCCAAAGAGGGGATTACCCTTGATAAGTGCGAGGAAGTTACGAAGGTGATATCTCCGATTTTGGACACCGAGCCTCCGATAGAGGGGAGCTATTTTTTGGAGGTTAGTTCTCCGGGAGTCGAGAGAGGACTTAAAAAAATGGAGCATTTTAAAGCCTCCGTCGGAGAGCTTGTAAAACTCGAAACGGAAGAGGGCAAGGACAAGGGAAAACTTATAAAGGTTGACGAAGAGAATCAAAAGATATATTTAAGAGACAAAAAGGGAGAGGTTAAGGAGATATCTTATAACGATATCAAAAAAGCGCGCACCTATTTTCAATGGAAATAGATCACTCCTTTTATCTCTCTCTCGCTTTAAAAGAGGCTTGGAAATATCAGCTTCTAACCTATCCGAATCCCGCCGTCGGAGCTTTGGTTCTTGACGGATTCGGCAGGATTTTATCCGTTGAGGCGCATAAAGAAGCCGGCAAGGAGCATGCCGAATTAAACGCGGTGTGGAAAGCTTTCGAAACGCTTACCGGTTTTAAATCCGAAAAATCTTTTACTCCTCGGGAGAAACACTCTTTTTTGATTAAACACCACAATAATCTTTTTAAGGATTTTACGATCTACGTTACTTTAGAGCCTTGCATGAAGGAGGGAAAAACTCCCGCATGTTCCGTTTTATTGGATAAATTGGGATTTAAAAGAGTGGTTACGGGAGCTTCGGACCCTAACGAAAGTATGAGCGGAGGGGCGGCTTATCTTAGAAAACGCGGTATGGAAGTGATAGAAGGAGTGCTTAAAAAGGAGTGCGAAGAGTTGATAGAGCCTTTTCGTAAATGGCAAAAAGGCGAACCGTTCGTATTTTTTAAATACGCTCAGACTTTAAACGGGGTTATAAAAGGGGGAGTTATAAGCTCTTTGGAATCGCGAAGATTGGTGCACAAAATAAGAAAAAAGATAGATCTTTTGGTTATAGGAGGAAATACCGTCAGGGAGGACGGACCGATTTTGGATACGAGACTTGCCGGAGGAGATGGAGCTCCGGATGTTTTGATATATTCTAAAAAGGGAGGGTTTGATAGAAGCATTCCTCTTTTTTCCGTTGAGAAAAGGGAGGTTTTTATAGAGAAGTCGTTGGAGAGGATAAAAAAATATGGACTCGTTATGATTGAGGGGGGAGAAGGAATGCTTGATGCGACTAAAGATATTTTGGATTGGATTTTGGTTTTCGAGGCTCCTTTTATGAAAAGAGAGGAGAACGTTAAGGGCGATTTGAGATTAAAAAGACTTCATATATCCTCTTTCCATGACGATAATATAATTTGGTTTAAGAAAATAAAAGATAGTTTAAAAAATATTTGATAAAATACTTTAAAATTTTAAAAGGGGATTAAAAGATGAAAAAAACCTTCGTTATAGGGGCCGGAATTTTCTTAATCTGTCAACTTGCTTTCGGAGCTTCGGTATCCAAAATTTATTATAAAAACGGAAAAGTTCACTATCTCGTAACCATGGAGAACGGGGTAAGAGACGGAATCACGAAGGAATTTGACGAAAACGGTAACTTAATAGCCGAATGGAACTACAAAAACGGAAAATTAAACGGAATAAGCAAACAGTATAAAAACGGCAAATTGAAATATGAAGTCGAATATAAAAACGGCGTCGTTGACGGAATAACCAAAGAGTATTATCCCGACGGCAGATTGAAGGCTAAATGGAGCTACGTAAACGGGAAGAAAAACGGAGTTAGCACTATTTTTTATAAAAGCGGGCAAGTTCACTATTTTAGCGAGTATAAAGACGGAAAATTAAACGGAATTACGAAAGAGTTCGACAAAAACGGAAACTTAACGGCCGAATGGAGATATAAAGACGGAAAACTAAACGGAATTACCAAAAAGTACGACGAGAACGAAAGAGTGAAATTTGAGGTAAATTACAAAAACGATATTATAGACGGAATAACTAAGGAGTATTATCCGGACGGAAAGTTAAAAGCGGAATGGAGATATAAAGATGGCAAAAAAAACGGAGTTAGCGTAGTTTATTATCCCAACGGAAACAAAAAATACGAGCTTACCTATAAAAACGGAGTGTTAGACGGAACCGCTAAAGAGTATTACGAAGACGGCGCTTTGAAAGCGGAGTGGGAGTATAAAAACGGCAAGATTTAAGCCGCTTCGCTTTCTTTTGCACATTCGGGACATAATCCGCTAAAAATTAAAGCGGTATGTTCTATCTTGTAAGAGGTTTTATCTTCTATCTCTTTTACGATATCTTTTTTATCTATGTTTATATCTTCTACTCTTCCGCATTTTTCGCAAATTATATGGGCGTGTTCCTCTTTGATGAGTTCGTATTTCGATTTTCTGTTCGGGATTTTCACCTCTTTGATGAAATTTTTTTCCATCATTGCGTTTATGTTTTTATAGACCGTTGCCAAAGATAGGGACGGAAATTTATTGCTTATTTTTTCAAACAGTTCTTCGATGGTGAGATGGCCGTGTTTCATCAACTCTTCTACTATGCACATTCTTTGAGGTGTAACTTTTAAGTCATATTCCTTGAGTATGTTCGTTATATATTCGTTCATTTTAGGCACCTTCCTTCTTTTTCACTATATTACATCAAAAGAAAAAAATTGTCAATGGAATTTAAAAATCTTTAATAAAAAAGTTTTTTCTCACCTTTCTTTTTAAAATGAAATAATAACATTTTTCTTTTACTTTTTATTCATTTCGTATTGAAAAATACCGTTTTTATCGATAAAAAATTTAAATCTCCCCGGTTGCGTTACCATAAGCCATGCGGCGGGAGCGATAAAACACTCTTCGTATATTCTCTTTTTGAAATTTCCGTTTTTAACCTTTAGCGGCAGATGTTTTCTTTCTCCGTCGGGGCTTTTGAGATCCGCAAAATATTTCCCTCCTTCTTTGTACGCGGTAATCGTTAAGGCCGTAAAATTTTCGTTGCATTTTAGGGATCGGGGTTTTTGAGCCGTTTCGTTCTCCTTCTTTTCTTCTTTAAAAACGTTCGGCAGTTGACTTACGGCGCATCCTCCGAGAAAAATCGATAAAAATACGGTTAAAAGGGCGTTTTTCATTTTACTAAATCCTAAGTTTTTAAAGTTATATTCGGAAATCGGCAAAACGTAATTTTTTCTTTATATTTAACAAATAATATAACTTATAAAGTTCTAAAATTGACTTAAGTCAACTATATTTCTTCGAATTTTTGAGAAAAAAGGAGAGTTCGTAGCAATTAACGGATATTTATATATCTTTTTTGTATAATTTTTCAAAAAATCGATAAAAGGATAAAGGGCGTGAAAATTCAAAAGTTCAGTCGTATAGGTTTCATTATGGCGGCGGCCGGAAGTGCCGTAGGATTGGGAAATATTTGGAAGTTTCCCTATATGACGGGAGAATACGGAGGAGGAGCGTTCGTTCTCGTGTATCTTATAACGATCGTTTTCATAGGCTTTTCCGTAATGGTGGCCGAGATGCTTATAGGAGCTTTGGGACAAAAGGATACGGTCGGCTCTTTCGAAAAACTTGCGCCTCCCAATCGAAAAGGTTGGAAATATGCCGGTTTTATGGGATTTAACGGTCTTGTAATCATGACGTTTTATTCGGTCGTGATAGGATGGATATTTTATTATTTGGTCGGATTCGCTTTGCATCTGCCCTCTTCTACACAGGAGGCGAAAGGGATCTTTGATTCTTTGATCGGAAACAAAGTTTTCATTCAAATTTTTTGGCATACCGTTGCGGTATTGATTGTGGGTTATATAGTGGAGAAAGGTATAAAAAGCGGTATAGAGAGAATCAATCTTATACTGATGCCCTCTTTGATGCTGATTCTTTTCGTTCTTCTCTTTTACGCTTTCTCTTTGGAAGGATTTTCCAAAGCTTTCGATTTTATGTTCGCTCCGAAATGGGATAAATTGAATTCGGAAGCCATAGTTAGGGCTGTCGGACACTCCTTTTTTACGCTCTCTTTGGGAATGGGAGCCATTATGACTTATGCGGCGTCCTTACCGAAAAATGCAAGCATTACCAAAACCGCTTTCATCGTAACTTTTATGGATACTTTGATTGCGCTGGTTGCTGGACTTGTGATATTTTCGTTTCTGTTTCAGTTCGGAGCCGAACCTTCCCAAGGTCCGGGACTCGTTTTTATCTCTTTGCCGGTTATTTTGAGTAAGTTCGGGGAGTTGGGAACGATTTTCGCGCTTTTGTTCTTCTTGGCCTTGGCTTTTGCCGGTATCACTTCGGCGATCTCTTTGGTGGAACCGGTGGTTCAGTATTTGATAGACAGGTTTAATATGACGAGAAAAAAAGCGGTCTTTTTAAGTTCGTTCGCTTATTGGTTTATAGGGATAGGAGCTATTTTATCCTATTCCAAAAGCTGGGGAGAGATCTTTAGCGTAGCGGGAAAACCGCTTTTTGATATTTTCGAATATACTACCGATTCCATCCTTCTTCCTTTGGGAGGCTTGCTGATAGCCGTTTTCGTCGGATACGTTTTGCCTCAAACGAAAGTTAAAAGCGTTTTGGAAAAGGAGATGGGTGAGAAATATTTTAATATTTGGTTTTTTAGTATAAGATATATAGCTCCCGTGGCTTTAGTGTTTATGATGCTTAATTTGATGGGAATAATTGAGATAGGATAGTTTTTCCCGAAATTTTCGCTTTATTCGGTAAAAAA
Source organism: uncultured Campylobacterales bacterium (assembly GCA_964590185.1). GTDB lineage: Bacteria > Campylobacterota > Campylobacteria > Campylobacterales > JAADDG01 > JAADDG01. The sequence continues at coordinate 3,796 of CAZPVZ010000178.1, read as the reverse complement.
CTATAAAGTTTTCTTTTTCCCCGGTCGATTTAAAAAATAAAACCTATTTTATATAGGTAAATTTATTACAAAGGCCGGGGATATGAAAAAAAACATCGTTAAAGCGTTTAAAGATCTTAAAAATAAGAAAAATGAAGAATTTTCCCAAGCATTAGCTAGACTCGTTTTATCTCCGGCTATCTTTTTTATCCTCTCTTTTTTAACTTTTTTCGGCGGATACGAATATTCTATTCAGACTCTTTTAATATCGGGATTTCACTCCCTTTATAGCGTTTTTATTTTCTTCAATACTTTAAGATATCCCAAATCAAACAAAATCAGAAAGATAGCGAATATCGTAGCCGATTTGGGAGCTTTGAATCTCGTTATCTATTTTTGCGATACTTCGGCCATATTTTTGTATCCGATTATGCTTTGGGTTATCGTCGGAAACGGGGCGAGATTCGGAATTAAGTATCTTTATCTCTCTTTATCGGTAGCGGTCGTTTTTTTCGGGAGTGCTACTTATTTCAATCCCGATTGGCACTCTCATCCCGAACTTTCGAAATCTTTGGTGGCGGGACTTGTGGTTTTGGCTATCTTTTACGACTCTTTGATAAGAAAGCTTCATTATTTAAACGCCACTTTGAATAGGAGAGTTAAGGAGAGAACGAAAGAGCTAAGACATAGACTTTATCACGATTCTTTAACGGAGCTTAAGAATCGTTTGGCTTTGAACAGATATATGGAAAATAGAAACTTTTTTATTCTTATGTTGATAGATATAGACAATTTTAAAAATTATAACGAAATTTACGGAGTTGAGGGAGGAAATAAAATCCTTTATGAATTTGCGAACTTTTTGAGAAAATATTTTAAAGGAAAGCCTTACGAAGTTTTTAGGGCCTACGGAGACGGATTTGCGGTTATAGGAGGAGGCAAATATCTCGATATCGAAAGATACGAAGAGGATATAGAGGGGTTATTGAAAGAGGTTTCCTCTTTTACCGTTCATTTGGACGAAGAGAATGAAGATATAGAGATAGATATAACGATAGGCATCTCTTTAGAGAGCGACCACGCTCTCGAAAAAGCCGATATGGCTTTAAAATACGCCAAATCTCACAAGATTCCTTTTATAGCGTACAATCAATATATAGATACTCAAAAAGAGTCCAAAAACGTTTTGTATTGGAAACATGAAGTTAAAAAAGCCCTCTCTACGGACAATATCGTTCCGGTTTTCCAGCCTATCGTGGATAGGGAGGGGAATATAGTCAAATATGAATCCTTGATAAGATTGAGAAGAGTTAAAGACGGAAAGACCGAGTTGGTTTCTCCCTATTTCTTTTTGGATATAGCTTTTAAAACGAATCTTTATAAGAAGCTTACCATTATAATGATCGAAAAAACCTTTGAAACGATGCTCTCCGTTAAAGGGGATTTTTCTTTGAATCTCTCCTTTTACGATATAAGCGATAGGGAAGTTATGAAGGTTTTGGGAGACAATATTGGCAAGTACGGGGTAGGGGAGAGATTGATTTTGGAGATTGTGGAAAGCGAGAACGTGGAGGATTATAAATATATAAAAGAGTTTATAAAAACTTTCAGAGAATACGGAGTTAGAATAGCGATAGACGATTTCGGAAGCGGATTTTCAAACTATTCTCATATTCTTGAGATTATGCCGGATATGCTGAAAATAGACGGTTCCCTTATAAAAGACATACACGAAAATAAAAACTCTTTCGTTTTGGTAAACTCCATCGTCTCTTTGGCTAAGAGTTTGGATATAGGTACGATTGCGGAATTTGTCCATTCGGAAGAGGTTTTTAAAATAACGAAAGATTTGGGAGTTGACGAATTTCAAGGATTTTATTTTTCTCCTCCTCTTTTAAAGGAGGAGATAGAAAATATGTGCAAAGAAAGCGTTTAGGAGGCCGCTTTTTGATAAATTTCTCCTTTTCTTCTATCCTTTGTTTTTCTTCTATCCCGCATTACGATGTTGCCGTTTGAATCTATCAGCGGAAAAGTTACTTTTTCGATATCGATTCTTCTATCTTGTTTCGTTCTTATTCTTTTTGCTTCGGAAATATTTTTCTGTTCTTGGGCGCTTACGAATTTCATCATCGTTTTGATATCCTGATCCGTAAGCTTTAAAGCGGCGTCGACCCATATTTTCGTTATGTCCAAAAGCTCTTCGTAATCTAAACTTTCGTATCTCTTTTTCGCTTTCGAAATCGCTTGCATGCCGTTGAAAACTTTCGAATGTCTTTTCATATATTTTTCTACGGTTTTATAGCCCGATGAAGCTATTTCGGTTATTATCCCTCTTTCGTAAAGCTCTTTTGCCGTGTATATTTTGCCGGAAGTTATCATCTCTTCGGCCGTTTTCACTCCGGCGTATCTTGCAAGAAGGCTGTAAGCTCCCATTCCCGGGAATAGATTGAATCGTATTTCCGGGAAACCCAATCTCGCGTTTTCGGTAGCTATTAAAACGTTGCTCGATAGTGCGGATTCGAATCCTCCTCCAAGGGCCGCTCCTTCCACGAAAGCTATCGTCGTTACGGGCAGGTTCATTCCCGTTGCGTTTAAATATACCGTATCGACGCATAATTTTGCGTATTCGAAAAGCTTTTCTCTATTTTTGCTTCTTATTAGACTTACGAAAAGGTCGAGATCTCCGCCGAAATTGAAGGTTTCCGGGATTTGGGAAGCCAAAACGAAATATCTTATCGGATAAGGAGGATTCATGTCGTATTTTTTAAAATAATCTATGATTGCGTTTTGAGTTTCGAATATCTCTTTTAACATCGTCATCGAAAAGCATGAGCGTTTTTTGGGATTGAAATAACACCATACCGCCGCATGCTCTTTATCGTATCTAATCGATAATTCCTCTTTGTTATTAAATATTTTCATAAAATACTGATTAATTTTAAACATTTTAAAAACCTATATTTTGGACTGAAAAATCCGTCGCATTATATATAAAAGAAAGTAATAATCATATTAAAAAAATATGTCAAATTTTTTAAAAATTATTTACTTTTTGAAACTCGCCTCTTTCGTTATGACTATTCTCTTTCCCGAAGAGGAGATATAGACGATTTTTGAAAAGCCGAAATTTTTTATCCGTATTGTTCCGTTTTTTTGGATATACAGAAGTTTTTTCGAAAGAGAAGGTATTTGAAGATTTAATAGGAAATCTTTTTTTAAAGGAGTCTCTTTTATGTAAAGCTTATCTTTTTTCGTCTTTATTCTGAACAATCCCTCTATAACGGCCGAAGTTACCGCCGCCGCGCTTGCCGTATAGTTTCTTGCTCCCTTAGGTCGGCCTATCATGTCGTTCCATTCGTAAAATCCTTCGTTTGAGATGTTTTTTGAAGCGATCTCTTTTAAAGCTTTAAAAGCCTCTTTGAAAAATTTATCTTTTGAAAACATCTCTTTCAAAAGCATTCCCCCAAACCAATCCCATTGTCCGCCGTTTTGATAATGAAAATAGTCTCTTACGGAAGGATGAGAGAAAAAGTCTTTGGGATAGCAAGGAAGAAGAACGCCGGAAATCGTTGAGAAATTGAAAAGTTTTTGTCTAAAAAGAGCGGTTTTTACGATGGAGGAGAATTTTTCTTCGTCAACTATGTCGGTGCTTAAAGAGACGGCGTTGCTTCCCATGGGAAAAATGTTTTTTTCGTCGAAAGGAGTTTTTACGGGAGTTATATGGCGGTTGGAGATAAAAAAGCCTTTTTGAGGATTCCAAAAATTTTTTAAAATCTCTTTTTTCAAAGTCTTTTTCAATTTTTTAAAAAATTCGATA
>CAZPVZ010000177.1:0-3519 GCA_964590185.1 uncultured Campylobacterales bacterium | reverse complement strand
CTCGTACTCTTTCCATCCGAGCAAAGACTCCTCTATCAAAATCTCGCTTATCGGACTCTCTTCCAAACCTTTTTGAGCCAAAACCTTAAATTCGTCTATATTGTAAGCCACTCCGCTGCCGCCTCCGGCAAGAGTGTAGGAGGCTCTTATGATAACCGGAAAACCTATATCCTTAGCCGCTTCCAACGCTTCGTCAAGATTGTAGGCATATCTGCTTTTTGGAAGATCCATACCTATCTTTATCATCGCTTCCTTAAAAGCCTGCCTATCTTCCCCTTTTCTGATGGCTTCGGGTTTGGCTCCCAAAAATTTAACGCCTTTAAGCATTCCCTTTTCGTACATGCTCATCGCCACGTTTAAAGCGGTCTGCCCTCCCATCGTGGGCAAAATGGCGTCCACTCCCTCTTTTTCTATAATCCTTTTTATAACGTCCTCGTTTATCGGTTCTATGTAAGTCCTGTCGGCAAACTCCGGATCGGTCATAATCGTAGCCGGATTGGAGTTTATAAGCACGACCTTATAACCGAGCTCCTTTAGAGTCTTAGCCGCCTGAGTTCCGGAGTAATCGAACTCGCACGCCTGTCCTATTACAATCGGTCCCGAACCTATAAGCAGTATGGTGTTTATATCTTCTCTCTTTGGCACGATATTCCTTTTAATTTAGTATTGCATGTAAAAAACTTGGAATTTTTATCTTCACATAAGGCTTAACAACCGCACTTTTATACATTTTCTCGTCATACACTTCCATCACTCTACCAACTTTAACGCCTTCGAAAAATATATCGTCAAGGCCGCTGGTTACGACCTCCTCGCCCTTTTTAGGCTCAAGCCACGGAGGTATGTATTTGACAATCATTATCTCTTTGTTTCCGAAAATAACTCCCGGAATCTTATCTTTACCTATATATATGGAAAATTTGCACTCCGCATCGCTTTGCAAAAGTCCCATAGGCCTTCCGTACTTTTCTACGGCTATGCCGGCACTTTTGCCCTGATATAAAAGTCCGTAAATTTTATCTTTTTTAAACGAGGGAAATTCCAACCATACCTTGGAATAATCATCCAATCTTACATAAGATAAAGCTTCTACGAGTTGAAGATTTACATTGTAGGGAGAAAGAGAGTTCTCCTCCAAAAGATGATTAAGTTTGTTCTTGTAAGCCGGCAAAAGAGACGCCTCTTTTTCCAGTAAAGCCACTTTAGCCCTTAAAGCTATGATCTCTTCCCTTTGAAAAAAGTGTTCTTTGATTTTGTTTCTGACATTTTCCACAAAATGAAAATATTCGCTTCTTACGGAATTTAAAATTCCGATCGCAAAATTTTTTACAAAACCGTTACTGCTTACGCCCACTAAAAAGATAAACAGTATAAATACAACTATTAAAAGTTGTTTTTTAATCATTTGTAGCTATCTGCTGAAGCAGCTTTATCTCCTCCAAAGCCATTCCCGTTCCTTTCGCAACCGCCAAAAGAGGTTCGTCCGCCACGTAAACGGGAAGTTTCACTATATCGCTTAAATATTTATCCAATCCTCTAATCAAAGCTCCGCCACCGGTTAAAACTATGCCGTTTTCAACGATATCTCCCGCAAGATCCGGAGGCATAATCTCCAATATCGTTTTCAAAGCGTTGGCTATCTCTTTCAAAGGTTCCGCCATGGCCTCTCTCGCGTCTTCGCTCGTCAACTCTATCTTTTGCAAAAGACCGCTGACTTGATCTCTACCTTTTACGCTCATAGTAAGCTCTTTTTCGAGAGGAATGGCCGTTCCTATCTTTATCTTAATCTCTTCTCCGGTTCTCTCTCCGATCAAAAGGTTGTATTTTTTCTTCACATAGTCCACGATAGCCGCATCTATTTTATCTCCGGCGACTCTTATAGATTTGCTGATAACCAAACCCCCGAGCGAAACGACTCCTATTTCGGTCGTTCCTCCGCCTATGTCAACAACCAGATTTCCTTTCGGATCCCTCACGGGAAGACCCGCTCCGATAGCGGCGGCCATAGGCTCTTCTATCAAAAACACCTCTCTAGCTCCCGCGCTCATCGCGGACTCTTTAACCGCTTTTCTCTCGACTTGAGTAAGTCCGTAAGGAACGCATATGATGATTCTCGGGCGAAGGAAACTTTTTCTTTCGTGCGATTTTTCTATAAAGTATCTAATCATCTTCTCGGTTATGTCGAAATCGGCTATAACCCCGTCTTTCATAGGTCTGATGGCTTCTATATTTCCCGGAGTTTTTCCGACCATCTCTTTAGCTTCGGAACCTACGGCCAAAATTTTCTGCTTTCCGTACTTATTTTTCATAACCGCCACAACGGAAGGCTCGTTTATAACGATACCTTTCCCCTTCACCAAAACTATCGTATTTGCGGTCCCGAGATCTATACTCATATCGTTTGAGAAGAAACCGGCAATATGATCTAACAACATATCTTCCTACCCTTTCCTTTATGCGCTTTTTTTATTTATATAAAGAGGTTTGACGCCTTTTTCCACCACATCTTTGGTTATAACGACTTCATAACCCGAAAATTCGGGCAGTTCGTACATAATATCAACCATAATCTCTTCCATGATGGCTCTAAGCCCTCTCGCACCGGTTTTTCTTGCGATAGCCTTTCTCGCAATGGCTTTTATCGCTTCCTCTTCAAAAGTCAGTTTTACGTTATCTATCGCAAAAAGCTTTTTATACTGCTTGATAATGGCGTTTTTAGGCTCGGTTAAAATCCTAACCATATCCTCTTCGGTAAGCTCGTTCAAAGTGGCTACGGAATGGAGCCTTCCGATAAGTTCCGGAATAAGACCGTAATGTATCAAATCATCAGGCTCCACGAGGTGAATGAGGTCGTTTTCCTCTTTCTTGCTTCTTTTGCTTTGGTTAAATCCCAAGACGTTTCCGCCGATTCTTCTTTTGATGATATCGGTCAGTCCGTCAAACGCTCCCCCGCATACGAAAAGAATGTTTGTCGTATCTATCTGAATAAAATCTTGATTGGGATGCTTTCTTCCGCCTTTGGGAGGAATGTTTACGACGCTTCCCTCTATCAATTTCAAAAGCGCCTGCTGAACTCCCTCGCCCGAAACGTCTCTCGTTATCGATCTGTTCTCTCCGAGTCTCGCTATCTTGTCTATCTCGTCGATAAAGACGATTCCTTTTTGGGCTTTCTCTATATCTCCGTCGGCCGCTTGAAGGAGTCTGGTTAAAATATTTTCCACGTCTTCCCCCACATATCCGGCTTCCGTAAGACTCGTAGCGTCCGTTATCGCTATCGGAACGTCCAAAAATTTGGCCAAAGTTTGAGCCATCAAAGTCTTTCCGCTTCCGGTCGGTCCTATAAGAAGAATGTTTGATTTTTGAAGTTCGGTATCGTCATCCTTAATCAAATCCTTTTTAAAAATTCTTTTATAATGGTTGTAAACTCCGACCGCAAAAATCTTTTTGGCTCTTTCTTGTCCTATTACGTATTCGTCCAAAATGCTTTTTAACTCTTTCGGAGTCAAAAGTTCGTAATCT
>CAZPVZ010000176.1:0-9662 GCA_964590185.1 uncultured Campylobacterales bacterium | reverse complement strand
TCTTTGAAAATGCTTGTCGTTCCTTTGGTTTTTTTCTCTCTCGTAACGGGAGTCGTGGGTATAGGAGATATAAGGCAGCTCGGTAAAGTCGGGCTTAAATCTTTCGTTTTATATCTTTTAACGACCGCCTTGGCGATAGCTTTGGCTATTACGATAGCCGGTTTAAGCCATATAGGAGAGGGGGCGAATCTCTCTACGGACGCCGTTTTTACGGCTAAGGAGGCGCCTCCTTTAAGTTCGGTTCTGATAGATATCATTCCCTCCAATATCGTTAACGCGATGGCGGAAGGAAAAATGCTGCAGATCATATTCTTTTCCATTTTGTTCGGAGTTTCCATTTTGATGGTAGGTAAGAAAGCGGCTCCTTTGGTAAGCGGTTTCGAGATTCTGAACGAAGTTATGATGCAAATGGTAAATATAATTATGGCGGTTTCTCCTTATGCGGTTTTTGCTTTGATAGCGAAAGCCGTATCTTCTTTGGGACTCGATCTTTTGGTGAATCTTGCCGGCTACGTCGTCGTTTTGGTGAGCGCTTTGGCGATTCACCTTTTCGTTACGCTCGGAGGGATACTGAAAATTTTAACGAGATTGCAAATAGGAATATTTTTCAAAAAGATAAGAGAGATTCAGATTTTCGCTTTCAGTACCGCAAGTTCAAACGCCACCATTCCGGTAACTTTGAGAGTCGTTACGGAGAAACTCGGAGTCGATAATTCGGTAGCGTCTTTTACGATACCTTTCGGAGCTACCATAAATATGGACGGAACGGCCATTATGCAGGGAGTGGCCACCGTTTTTATCGCCAACGTTTACGGGGTGGATCTTGGAATTGACGGGTATTTGACCGTGATATTGATGTCCGTTTTGGCTTCCATAGGAACGGCGGGAGTTCCGGGAGTGGGACTCGTTATGCTCTCTATGGTTTTTACTCAAGTGGGGCTTCCAATAGAGGGGATAGGATTGATACTCGGAGTCGATAGGCTTTTGGATATGATAAGAACCGCCGTAAACGTTTCGGGAGACGCCGCCGTTTCGGTGATAGTTGCAAAAAGCGAAGGAAAATTGAACGAAGAAGTTTATAAAGATCCCGATGCCGCCTCTAAAGAGGGAGAGATAGAGATAGATAAAAAGGTTGAAAAGGAGCTTGCGGAGGTTGTGGAAAAGATACATGAGAAATGATATTTTGCCTTTTCTATTTGTTTTTTATAAATCTTTTTATAAAATCTTTTTTATATGAAGAAAAATTGTAAAAAGTAAATGCAAGCTTAACGGCGTAAAAAATAAGGCGGTTTTTTGTGGCGAAAAATTTTTTGGACTTTTTGATTAAAGAGTGGCTTTTAATAGTCTCGTTTTTGGGAGTCGTTTTTACTTCTTTGTATTTGGGAAGATTCCCGAAATGGGAAGTTAAGGAGCTTGTTTCGATATTTTTGCTCTTTGCGCTTTTTGTCGTGATAAAAGGTATAGAGAATTCTTTTTTTCTGCTGAGAGCGGCTTACGTTTTGGAGAGAGGGAGATACCTCTCTTTAAAATTGGTGTTCGTTACTTTTTTGCTCTCCATGATCGTTACGATAGACGTAAGCTTGGTTACCATGATGCCGGTCGTTTTGTCTTTGAATGTAAAAAATAGGGAAAATCTCGCTATTTTGGTGGCTCTTACGGCTCATGTAGGAGCGGCTTTGACTCCTTTCGGAACTCCCCAAAATCTTTTTATATACTCTTATTACGGCGTAGATACTTATGAGTTTATAAAAACGATAGCTCCTTTTTCTTTTTTGATGTTGCTGTTTTTTTCGCTCGTTGCGGTTTTTATGAATAAGGGAGAGGAGAAGGGAAAGAGCGTAAAAAAGAGAGTTTATAAAAAAAAGGCGGCGGTTTATCTGTTGTTGCTTTTTATGGTCGTTTTGGCCGTTCTTAGAGTTCTTCCGCCGGCTTCCGCTCTGTTTGCGATAGGTTATGCTTCGATTTTCGATAGAAAGAGTTTGAGAGTGGATTATCCTCTTTTGTTTACTTTCGTAATGTTTATAGGATTGACGTCCAATATCAAAGAAATGATATCGGGTTTTGTACATCATCCGGGACATATATTTTTGCTTTCCTCTTTGATGAGTCAATTTATAAGCAACGTGCCTACGACTTTGCTGTTAAATAAGTTCACTACCGATTGGCAGGCTCTTTTGTGGGGAACGAACGTCGGAGGTTTCGGTAGCTTGATAGCGGCTTTGGCAAATCTTATAACTTATAAGCTGTTTATATCTTACGGAGATAAGAAAAGAGTCGCTTCTTTTACTTTTAAATTCGTTTTTGCCGGATACGTATCTTTTGCCGTGGGAGCGCTTATCTACTTTTGTCTTTTCGTAAAAGATGGGGGAGGGTCAGTTTGCCTCTCCTTTTAAAGTTATAGTTTCGTTTTTTCTGCGGACGGTTACGCTTATTTCGTCCCCTTTTTTTACGAAATAGAGTTCAAGTTTCAAATCTCCTAAATCTTTTACGGGGACTTTGTTGATTTTCAATATTTTGTCTCCTTTTTTGATTCCGAGTCTTTTTGCGAGAGAATTTTTTAAAATTTTTTCGGCTATCAAAGAGTTTTCGCTCTTTAGATATATTCCGAGTTTCAAAGGCTCTTTGACTTTTACGTCATCGGATGTAAATATAGCGTAATCCGCGCTTTTTGGAGTCGGTAAAATGTCTTGGGCTATGACCGAATAGGGAACCGGGACTCTTTTATAAAGTCTTTGGGGTATTCCGTAAAAATTTTTTATATGACCGTTTCCGGCCAATATCACCATCGTGTAATCCGGATGTTTTTTTAAAAAATCGGCCGCGTTTTCGGCCATAATCTCGTCCCATACTATTTGAGCCTCGAACATATAGTCGCTGTTTATATTTTTAGTTTTTTTATTGTGGATATGTTGAAAAGAGAGGAGGTTTTTCATGTTCTCTTCATATTTAAGATTATCGAAGTCGATCGTTGAGGGGAGTTTTTTCATCTCTTTTTCGGAGAGAGAAAATATTCCGCTTTTGGCTATTTTTTTTGTTATTTTATCGTCGATGTTTAGGGCTACGAGCGGGAGCGAGTTGTTTCTTGCATACTCCACGATAGGACGGTATAGGTTGAAATTGAATTTCCATTTTTTGAAATATCGGGTTTTTTTCAGAAAAGTTTTAAGATCTATCTCTCCTTTTATATATTCGTCCAAAACGGGTTGAAATCTTTTTTGGAACATTTCCATTCCTATTGCCAATTTTTCTCTTTTTTTGTGCAAAAGTTTTATGATTTTTAACTGATTTAAATGATTGGCAAAATTCGGATGGTTTTCTCCTACGAAAATCACTCTTTTGCCTTCCTCTTGCATCTCTTTGACAATCTCTTTTAAGCTTTTGGATTTAGGAACTTTTATACAGATTGATTTTGAAGATATTTTATACTCTATTCCGTTTTTGCTTTCGTTCGTTAATTTTTGAGTTATTTTGGAGTTTTTAAAGATTAGAGAGGAAAAATTCATATAACGGGAGAGTTTGCGTAGTATTTGCGGATCGTAGTTAAAAAAGGAAACGGAGAATTTTTTGTTAAAGGGGTTCGTTTTTACCGTAAATATTTTTTCCTCTTTTTCCAAATATGGAAATTGAATCACCCTTTTTGCCAAATACAATTTGTCGTCCAAAAACAGCAGATCGTTTTTATCGGCCTCTTTTTGAGAGGGCTTTCGCGACATTTTCGCTTTTTTGAATATTTTTTTCATATTTTTGAAAGCTTTTTTGTTTTCCGTAACTATTAGGATTTTTTTGGAAGATACGACGTTTGCTATCGTTTTAAACTCCTCTTTTTGCGATAGTTTTCTAAAAAGGTTCAAATCGGGATCCGCAATAAGTTTTAAAGGTTTTGATTCGCTTTCCGTCTCGATATGTATCTTTCTTCGGTTAATAAAAAATCTTTTTGAAATTTCTCCATCCGATAAAACGATTTTTATATCAATATAGAGAGGATAGATCTCTTTCGTTTTTTGTTTAAGATCGAAAGAGAGCGAAAACTTTCCCTTTTCGAAAGAGACTTCCATATTTTCCGCTTCTATTTTTGCCATGCCTTTTTTATAAAACCAGCCGCACAGTTTCGTTTGAAAGACGGAGCATAGATCTTTTATGGAGGCTTTTTCGCCGGCATATTTTTTATAAAACTCTCTTATTTTTTCGAAAAATGTTTCATCTCCCAATTCTTTTCTTATCATATGAAAGATAAAGGAGCTTTTTGAGTATCCTATGAGCATGGAGGCTCTGTCTCTTCTTCGTTTGAAATCTTTTACGGCTTTATCGTTTTTATCGGTAACGAATAGCGGAAATTCGTGCAGAACGTTTTTTCTATAGGAGATTCCTTTTCCTTTTTTTTCGCTAAGAAGATAATCGCTTAGATAGCTTACCAATCCTTCGCTCCAATTTCCGCTATTTTGACTAACTTGGACGCTTTCCCCGAACCATTGATGAAGTATTTCGTGAGCTAACGAGCGATTTAATACGAACTCCTTATCTATTATCATAGATCCTATGACCGTATAGGAGGGCATCGAGTATCCTACCGGAGAGTCGCTTTCTATGAGGACGAACTTTTTATATGGATATTTTCCTATAAGTTTTTCGTAAAAGCGGATATACTCTTTTATCTTTTGCATATACTTATCGGATAGGTGTTTGTCTTTTTTAAAGAGATAGGTTTCTATTTTTATTTTTCCGAGATAGGAGACGCTTTTTTCATAGTTTCCGTTTTTTATCAACTCTTTGTAAGTTGCCTCCGTCCCGAAAAGGAGGTTTATGAAAATTAGTAAAAGCGCTATTTTTTTCATCTTTTTATTTTCCTCTTTTTAAAGCTTTTTTTCTCTTTTTTTAGTTTTATGTATCCCAATTCCACGAGTTTGTCGTATATTTTGCTAACTATCGGTCCCGCGGCGCTTCCTCCGTGTCCTCCGTGCTCTATCAAAACGGTTACGACGAATTTGGGATTTTCGTAAGGTCCGTAAGTCGTAAGCCAAGCGTGAGATCTTTTGTAGTATTCAAGATCCTCTTCTCTTATTCTCGCTCTCTCTTTTTGGGAAAGTCCGCTAACTTGAGCCGTTCCCGTTTTTCCGGCTATGGTAACCTTCGTCGTTATGTGTTTGTATGCGGTTCCTTTGGGGTGATTGCAAACTTCGTACATTCCTTTTCTAATGGTGGGAAGGTTCTCTTTTTCGAAAGGAGTTAAGATATCTTTTGCCGGAAACGAAGTGTTTTTGTCTCCTATTTTTACGGCGAAATGTGGGGTGGGAAGTTTTCCGGTAGCCAAAAGAGCGGTATATCTTGCTATCTGAATCGGGGTTACGAGAAACTTTCCCTGTCCTATAACGGTGATTAGAGTTTCTCCTTTAAACCACGGTTTGTTGAATTTTCTTTTCTTCCATTGTCTGCTCGGAACGGTTCCTATAAATTCGTGCGGCAGGTCTATGCCGGTTTTTTTCGAGAATCCGAATCTTTCGTAAACGGGAGCTATATTGTTAATGCCGACTTTCAAACTCTCTTTGTAAAAATAATCATCACAACTTTCTCTTATGGCTCTGTTTAGATCCACTTTGCCGTGGCCGTAGATGTTCCAGCATCTGAATTTTCTGTTTCCAACTTCCATCTCTCCGGTACAAAATACCGTCTCTTCCTTGTTTACGAGTTTTGAATCCAAAAACGCTATGGCGGAGGCCATTTTGATCGTAGAACCGGGAGGATAGAGCCCTCTTGATATCTTATTCATAAAACTGTGGTTCGGGTCGTTTATGAGTTTATTCCACTCTTTTTTGCTTATTCCTCTTACGAAAATGTTAAGATCGTATTCGGGAGAACTTGTTGCGGCGAGTATCTCTCCGTTTTTCGCGTTCATTACTATGGCGACTCCGCTTATGCCTTTAAATAGGTCTTGAATGTATCTTTGAAGTTTCCTATCCAAGGATAGAGTTACGTCTTTTGATGAGGGGAGTACTCTTTTGATTTCTCTAATTTCCTCGTTATAGGCGTTTATTTGAACTTTTATGTATCCTAAGGTTCCTTCGAGCTCTTTGTTGTAAAATTTCTCTATTCCGCTTTTTCCTATGTATTTGGTTCTTCTTACGACTTCGTCTTTTGCCATCTCCTTTTTGTTCGCTTTGGCCACGTATCCTATTATATGGGAAGCTAAATCGTTAAACGGATAAAATCTTTTCGTTACGGGCGAGACGACTATGTTTTCGTTTAGGGAAAAGAGCGTGAAATTGGGAATCATCGCTTTATAAGGTATGAAATCCACGACCGTTATCGGCTCGTGATTGTAAAAGGAATCTTCTCTTTTATATATTTTTAAAAGTTTTTCTCTATTTAGATCCGGATAGTGAGAAACGATAAAATCTATCGTTTTTTCCAAAATCTTTTTTTTTCTTTTTCCGCTTAGATGGGGAATTATCGATATGCTGAAACCGAGTTTGTTTGCCGCTAAGAGAGTGTCGTTTCTATCTTTGATAACTCCTCTTAACGGAAGGAGATATTCCGTTCTTTGCATATTTTTTTGGGCTATCGATTCGTAATAGGTGTTCGATTTGATGCTAAGATAGTATATTTTTACGAGAAGTACGGTCCAAAAAATCGCAAAGACGAAAATGGCTGTTTTTATTCTCAGATTCATAGATATTTTGCAAAAGTGATTTTTACCAAAACGGTATCCAGCAAAACGTTCACGATATAACTATATCCTAATGTCGGCATCGGTTCGTTTAAAACGAAAGCTATTATAGCGTTTATAAGATAATATCCCAAATAAGCGGTCGTTACATAGATAAAAGCCAAACACCATTTGCAATATATTATTTTCCTTATCTCTTCCGCTATGAAACTGTAGTATATCGTAAAAAAGATAACGAAAGAAAGAAAATAAAATCCTTTGTCTACTTCGTAAACGGTTAAATATATAAAAGCATATACTACCTCGTAAAATCTTAGTTTGCTGTTTAGAAAAAAGAGCAGATAGCAAAAAAACAGCCCGAAAAGAGATGGAAGGAAAGGATATACGGACTGAAGAGCTTCGTAAAATATCAGCCCTAAGGCCGTAAATATTTTTACTAAAGCTCTTTTATTAAGGCTATTTCGTTGCAAATGGGAAAATGTTTGCATTTTATGCAATCCGCCCATATTTTATGTTCCGGGAGAGTTTCTTTGGGAATCTCTTTAAAACCTATTTTTTCGAAAAACTCTTTTTCGTAAGTTAGCGTAAAAACCTTTTTAACGCAAAGTTTTTCGGCTTCCCGTAAGCATCTTTTCACTATCTCTTTGCCTATTCCTTCGCCTCTGTATTCTCTTTTTACTATAAGGCTTCTAATCTCCGCCAAAGAGGGGCTATGGATGTGCAGCGCCGCAAATGCGACGACTTTTCGGCGGTCTTTGGCTATCGTGTAAGACCTTATGTTGGTGGCCACTTCGTCGTCGCTTCTTGGGAGTATTATTCCCTCTTCTACTTCTGGAGCGATTAATTCTTGCATCTCCTTTATATCGAGAAGAGTCGGTTTGGTGTAAGTTATCATTTTTTAAAAAGCCCGTTAAAAATAGTTTCTCTTGCTTTGTCCATATTCGTTTTTTTGAGGTTGGAAACAAGCAAGGCTTCGGGATAAACCTTTTTCAGAGCGCTTATCTCTTTTTGTTTCAGTTTATCCGCCTTAGTAAAAATTTGAATGATTTTTTGATCGTCTCTTTTTATGGAGCGTAGAAACTCCTCCACTCTTTTGTCTATTTCGAGATCGAAGTGTCTTGCGTCTCTTAAAAGTACGAAAACTCTTATCGATTTTCTGTTGGTTATGAAATCCGTTAAATTTTTCTCCCACTCCTTTTTTTGCTCTTTGGAGGTTTTTGCGTATCCGAAGCCGGGCAGATCGACGAATCTCGCCGTATATTTTTCTTTGCTTTCGTCGTCTAAAAAAGTTACTTCGAAAAAGTTTATGAGTTTGGTTTTCCCCGGCGTGTTGGAACTTTTGGCGAGATTTTTTCTCTCGCACAAAGAGTTTATGAAACTGCTTTTGCCCACATTGCTTCTTCCCAAAAATACGGCTTCGCTCACTCCTTCGAATAGAGCGTTTTTCAAAGAGGTGGATGAGGTTGCGAATTTGGCTTTTATAATTTTTATCATTGTTTCTCTTCCACTTGGAATATGAATCTTACCGGTTCGTTCTTTTTGCCTTTTATCGTGATTTTTCCGGTAGCTTTGTCTATGGTGAGCTTGTCTCCGTATATTTTTCTGTTTTCCCTCTCTTCCTTGACGAAAACGTCTCCTATGAGAGAGTATTTGCCGTCGTTTGGAGTATATACGATTTTGTCGGCTTTTCCTTTGTAGGTTTTATCTTTCATTACGAATTGAAAGATCGGATTGCCTTCGGCGCTGTATTCTATCGGTTTGTTTTTATTGTCGAAAAGGATCGTTAGTTTTTCGGCCTTTATCAGATCTTTGCCTTTTATCAGTTTTACGTTTCCTTCGAATACCGCTATTTTGTTAACCTCGTCGGCTTGAAACTTGTCCGCCGATATTTTCACCTCTTCGGCAAAAAGAAGCAACGATGCAAAAAGTAAAATAAGATATCTCATAGCTTTTCCGTCTCTTTTATTAATGCCTTTATATGCGTAGCTTTTATTATACCTTTTTGTTTATTATAACCAAAAGAGTTTCCTTCTATTTTTATCTTGTTGTCCGTTAAAACGAAAGGAGTTTGTGAAAAAATGAACTCCTTTTTCGTATCGTACACCACTTTTTGGGTTTTTATCGTTAAATTGTCCTCTCTTTCGTAAAATACGTTTCCGGAAAGATATACCGTATCCTTTTCGTATCTTGCCTCTTCGGCTCTTAAAGATTCCCTCATACCTCTTTTAAAAGTCAATATGTTTACTTTTTTCAATTTATCGTATTTCGAAAATCTAAGGGCCTCTTTCGCTTTTATGATCGTATCCGTTCCTTTAGCGTCTATATCGTAGCTTTCTATGTCGGAAAATTTTATTAAAGGAACTTCCCCTTTTTCTTTAAATTCGAAATCTTTAAACTTTTTCGAAAATAGGGATAGATAAGAGATGGCCCCTATGTAAAAAGCTATGAAACCGAGAAATATTTTTAAACCCAAAGCTTTAAAAATTCCTCTTCGAGATTGTCTTTTTTGATAATGTACTCTATCATTTCTCTAACCGCTCCTTCTCCTCCCTTTTTGGTTAAAACCACGTTTACGATGTTTTTTATATAGGTCGATCCGTCGCTCGGAGTGAAGGAGATGCCCGCTTCTTTTAGCATTCCGTAATCGTTTAGATCGTCTCCTATGACGGCTACGTTTTCGTATGACAGTTTCTCTTGTCGGACTATTTCGTCCAATTTGGCTTTTTTGTCTTTGACTCCTTGATAAAGATGGGATATCTTTAATTCTTTGGCTCTTTTTTCGACTACGGGAGAATTTCTGCCGGTTATTATGGCGGCTTTTTTCCCGAGTCTTATCCATGAAGCTATCGCAAGTCCGTCTTTTACGTTAAAGGCTTTGACCTCCTCTCCGCCGGTCGTATATATGACGGAACCGTCGGTTAGGCATCCGTCAACGTCTATTACGATAAGCTCTATCATAAGACTCCTTTGGTGCTTGGAACGGAGACTCTTTCGTTTTTGG
>CAZPVZ010000175.1:0-4871 GCA_964590185.1 uncultured Campylobacterales bacterium | reverse complement strand
GCGAAGCTTTTTATCAATAATCATCGTTTTTAATTTTTTTGTTAGCTCTCCGACGTTTTTCGCTTCAAAAAGCATTCCGTTTGCGTCCTCCCTTACGCACTCTTTCATTCCGCCCACTCTGCTTGCTATAACCGGCACTTCGCAAGAGGAGGCTTCGAGTATCGCCGTTCCCAAAGCTTCCATATCCGAAGGCAGGCAGAAGATGTCAAGATCGCTCAAAATCTCATCCACGTCCTCTCTGTGCCCGGTCATTATAACCTCTTTTTGAAGATTTTTTTCTTTTATCAGATTTTTTATATTTTTCTCCTGAGGACCGCTTCCTATGATTATAAGCTTAATTTTTTCATTTATATTATCTTTTAAAATATTGGAAAAAGCTTCTATCAGATCCCTATGTCTTTTCGCTTTTCTTAAAACCGCGACTATTCCTATCAAAACGGTATCGTTATCGATTGAAAACTCTTTTCTTAATTTTCTTAAGTTGTTGGGTTTGAATTTTTCCGTATCTATGCCGGTGTATATCGTGGTTAATTTCTCCTCTTTGACTCCGAGTTTTCTTAGATAGTTTTCGACCTCTTTGCTTACGCATACGACTTTGTCGCTTAGATTGTAAGAGAGGGGATTTTTGTTCGGAGTTAGAAGGTGTCTCGTTCTTACGACTTTGGCTTTCGTTAATTTTCCCAAGATATTTCCGAGCCACGCGTCTTTTCCGGAATGGGTGGATATGATTTTTATGTCGTTTTCTTTGATGAATTTTACGAGAGAGTAGATGGTTTTGGGGTTGTAGATGGGATTTAGTTCGAAAGGAACGACTTTGGCTTTTATCTCGTCTCTTCTTTTGTAAAGCTCGGATTCTTTTCTTACGATATAAAATACTTTGAACTCTTCATCGAGATTGTTTATGAGTCTGACGGTTCTCTTCTCCTGTCCGCCCCAGCCTAAAGAGTATTCCATCTCCAAAACGTTCATAGTTTCTCTTTTATTATCTCTTTTATTTTATCGATATTCAGATTCATAAGGCAATCGCTTATTTTAGAGCCTTCGCATCCGTCTTTGTGGCACGGGACGCATTCCCACTCTTCCTGGATTACGGTGTGTTTTCCCATTCTTTGGATTCCTTTTTCCCTTTTGTAGCCGTTTTCTTTTTGAAAGTTGTCCCAAGGTCCCCAGTTTTTAGGAGAACTCGGACCGAAGAAAGCGATAACGGGCGTATCGTTCGCCGCCGCTATGTGCATAATCGCCGTATCGACTCCTATAAAGAGTTTGGCTTTCTTAGAGAGAGCCGCCGTCTGTTTAAGAGTCAATTTTCCCGATAAATTTACGGGATCGCTTTTGCAGAGGGATAGGATTTTATTTATCTTTTGCATCTCTTTTTTATCGTTTGCCGCCGTTAGAACGACTCTCTCTTTCATCTCCATTTGCAAAAAGTCGATGATTTTGGCGATCGTCTCATCTTTTACGCATTTAAAGAGCCATCTTGAAACGGGATGGATATGTATGAAATTCTCATAATCCGTCTCGTCCTTTTTGCTCCAGTATATCGAAACTCTTTTATTGAAAATCTTCAGTCCGAGTTTTTTTAGCGGATCCAAAGAGGCTTCCACCATATGTTTATCCCACGGTTTGGGGAGATTTATGTCGTATGCGTTTTTTAAAAATCCTCTTTTCGGGGGGATGCCCATTTTCGTTTCGGCTCCGCTGACGAGAGCGTAAAAAGCTCCTCTCTCTCCTTCGGTCAAATTTATAACAAGATCGTAATTTTTTTTGATTTTGGATAGAAACTTCGCCTCCTCTTTGATTCTTTTGAAAAAAGGGAGGGATTTTAAAAATTTTCTGTCGTAGGATAGAACCTCGTTAATATGCGGATTTAGGGTTATCATATCTTCGGTTTCTTTGTTTAAAGCAAAATCTATTCGGGCGTTTGGATAGTTTAATTTCAGATTTTCTATCAAAGGAGTGGCAAGAAGAACGTCTCCTATGTTTCTAAATTTTATTATCAAAATTCTCATCTGTTTTCCAATAGACTCTCAAGACTCTTTAGAGGGGATTTGCCTCTTAGGATATGCCAAACTTCCCTTGCTATGGGAGTGTAGATCCCCTTTTCTTCGGATATCTTAAAAACCGCATCCGTCGTGTAAACGCCTTCGGCCACCTCTTTTAACTCTTTTAGAATTTCCTCCAGATCTTTTCCTTTCGCAAGAGAGAAACCGACTCTGTAATTTCTCGATAGTTTGCTGCTTGCGGTTAGAAAAAGATCTCCCGCTCCGCTTAAGCCCAAAAACGTCTCCTCTTTTGCGTTGAAATATTTCCCGAAGCGGTTCATCTCCACGAGACCTCTTGCGATGAGGCTCGCTCTCGCGTTGTTTCCAAGCTCCAATCCGTCGCAAATTCCGCTCGCTATCGCTATGACGTTTTTATACGCTCCGCATATCTCCGCTCCTATCACGTCGTCGCTTATGTAGGTTTTCATAAAGCCGGGGAAGAAAGATGCGAATTCTTCGGCGGTTTTTTCCGAATGGGAGTTTATAACGACGGCGGTCGGAAGAGCTTTTAAAACTTCCGCCGCAAAGGACGGACCCGTTAAAAAGGATAGAGCCTCTTTGGGGGCGTACTCCTCGAAGATTTCGTTTAGAAATTTTCCCGTTTGGGTGTCTATGCCCTTGGAAGCTACGAGTATCTTTTGACCTTGCCTGTATCGGTAGTTGTTTCTAAGCCATTCGTTAACTGATTGCGCGGAAATGACGAATACGAGATATTCGCTCTTTAACGCCTCTTCCAACGGGACGAAATTTTTTATCTCTCTTTTTCTTCTTGAAGTTATCAAAACCTCTCTGCCTTCGTAAGAAAACGCAAAATGTAAAGCTTCACCCCATTTACCGGCTCCTATAACGGCTATGCTCATCTTTGTCTGCTCTCTTTTAAAGCTTTTATGAATTTTTTGATATCGTCGTTGTATCCTATTATAACCAAAATGTCCTCAGCGTCCAATTTATGATTTATTCCTTTGGTTATAAAAACGAAATTGTCTCCCTGTTCCTTATCTATTATTCCTATAAGGATTAGGTTGAAATCTTTCTTAAAATCGATATCTTTTATGTATTTTCCCTCTAAAAAGGAGTTTTTCGGTATCTCTATCTCTTTTATGTCTATGTCGTCGGAAGTGAAAAGTATCTCTTCTATGGCTTCCATGACGGCCGGTTTTTCTATGAGATGAAATATTTTATTGGCGCTTCCCTCCATCGTGTCTATGACTCTAAGCGCTCCGGCGAGTTTGAGTTTTCTTTCGCTCTCTTTCGATTCGCAGATCGATATTATTTTTATGTTCGATTTTAAAGATTTTAGCGTAATCGTAAAATAGACGTTTTTTTCTTCATCGTCCGTCGCGCAAAAGACGTATGAGAAATTTTCCTTTTCCAAAATATCCAAAAGAGCATCATCGTTGTCTATATCTATTAGAAAAAGTTTATCCCATCCGTTTTGTCTCGCTCTTTGGATATTTTTCTCTTCCGTTTCCAATATATACAAATTTCCTTCGTTTTCGTCGAAGAAGTTGGCTATTTTCTCTCCGTATCGGCCGTAGCCTATTAAAAGAATGTTATCTCTTTTTTCTCGCATGGGCTAAACTGCTCTCTATAACTTGTGATTTGAAATGGGAAACGCTGATGCTGTAACCCATAATGATTAAAAGATCTCCTGTTTTTAAAACGAAACTGTCGGGAGGGTTGAAATGAAACTTTTTGCCGTGTTCGTCTATTCTCCTAACGCCTAAGAGTATGAGTTTGTAGCTTTCTATGTCTATCTCTTCTATCTTTTTGTTTTCCAAAAAGGAGTCTCTTAAAACCTCCACTTCGTCGCATACTGCGTTTTTCTTTTTCGAGAGGATGTTTATGATGGCCTCCATCGCTATCGGCTGAGATAAAATTTTGGAAGCGATAAGACCGGCCGTTTCGTAAGGAGAAACGACGTAATCGGCGCCCGCGAGCTTTAACTTTTTTTGAGAGTTTTTACTGAAGCTTCTCGTTATTATCGGGATGCCTTTCGAGATGCTTCTTACGTTTAAAGCTATGACGATGTTGTGAAGGTCGTCTTGAGCGAGGCATATTACGGCTTTTGCTTTTTCCTTCATCTTTATCGTTTCCAAAACCTCTCTTTTGGAGGCGTCGTCTTTTATTCCTAAATACCCTTTTTTTTGTATGATTTCGTTTTTTTGGGGATCCGGTTCTATTATTACGAGTTTTTTCTTTTCGGATTTCAGTTTTTGAGCGACCAATTCGGCAAGATGGCTGTATCCGCATATAAGATAGTAACTATCAAGTTTTTCCACTTGAGATAAAATTTTGGTGTATTTTATCTGATCTATCTTTTCGGTAAACGAGGAAACTATTATGGAAGTGAAAAAGGATAAAAGGCTTAGTCCGGAAAGTATGATTATTATCGTAAAAATTCTCGCTTCGTTCGAGAGGGGAGTTATGTCTCCGTATCCGACCGTGGAGATCGTAACGAACGCCCAGTAAAAACTGTCCAAAAGGCTGTGGACGTTCGGATTCGTTTTCTCTTCGAAAACGTAAAGACTCACTCCGCTTATGAAAACTATAAAGAGCATCATAAATATCAAAACGTTAAGTTCCGTTTTTTTGGATGTGATAACTTTAAAAAACTCTATCGTATTTTTTGAATATCTAAATATTTTAAAGGCTCTAAAAAGTACGAAAATTCTAAGTATCCTAAGCTCTCTATATGCCGGAAGTATTGCCAAAAGATCTATCATTGCGAAAGGAGAAAAAATATACTCTCTTATTTTTAAAAAGATTTTTTTTAAAACCTTTTTCGTATCGAATCTTTTTCCCAAAAAGACGGAGCTTTCGAACTCT
>CAZPVZ010000174.1:0-8151 GCA_964590185.1 uncultured Campylobacterales bacterium | reverse complement strand
CGCTAACGAGGGAAACGATTAAAAATACTCTTCTTACCATGGCTTTTTCCTCGGATCGTAAGTTTCCAAAGGCTCCATCTTATTCTCGTCGATATCCCTTATCTTGTCGTATTCGGGCAAAATCCCCACGCATACGGCATCACATACGGGACATATCACCTTAAACTCCCTAACCTCGTCTATATTGTAAACGGTCGAGATAAACTCGCTTTTACAGTAGTAACATTTAAACTTCAATCTTTTATAAACCATTTTTATAACCTTTTTATAAAAATTTACAAACTATTGTATCATAAAACGGTAAACACTCCCGATTCGATCCGATCGCGCTCTTTTGCTTCCTCTTGAAATTCGTATATCCAAACCTCCATTTCTCCATCTTTTAAAAAGGCTTTCGTTTTCACTCTTCTATACTCCCAAGGCTCTTTAAACTCCTCCCCGCATTCTTCGTATCTATCCAATACTTTAAAAGCTAAAAAAGGATTTTTAAGTTCATAAATCTCTCCGTAAACTTTATGCTCTCTTTTATCATCTAAAACCGCTCCGGGATAGTAGCTGACTTTGTAAAGTTTTCCGTAAACGAATCCCTCTCCCACAAAAGACGCGTATTTTTTTAAAAGATCGTTTTTAGAATTTTTTATGTTCCTTTTTAAAGTGCCGTAAACAAAAAGATATTCTCGTTTCATACTTCTCTCCTAAAACGAGTTATTTTTAAACCGATAATTATATAATGAAAAAAATATTAACGATATTGCTACCAATTACTCTTTTAGGAAAAATTTATCTTCTTCCTTATGAAAAAGATAAAGCCTTAAAAGAGATCGTTCATAACATACGCATTTCAAAAAACTCTATTAAAGGAGCAATCTACGCCTTTACGAATAAAACTATAGCGAAAGAGCTTAAAAAAGCGGCGGCAAGAGGAGTAAAAATAGAACTCATTTTTGACAAAGAGTATAATTTAAATAAAATCGAAAAAAGTATGCTATTTTATCTTGCTAAATATAAAAATATAGAAATATATCTTTTGCAGGGAAAACCTTATAAAAAATCGGGGAAAAAAGGAATAATGCATATAAAAGCTATGATTTTCGACGGAAAAAGAGTTATTTTAGGATCGGCGAATTGGACGTATTCGGCTTTTAACAACAATTATGAAACCATTTATTCCATAAAAGAGTACAAAATTGCAAAAAAATTTGAAAAATATTATGATATGATGAAAAGAGAGAGTATAAAATTTAAGTAAAATTTTAGTTTCGTTACTAAATTGATTCTTAATAAGAGTTAGATTATAATAGAAAATTATAATTTTAAATTAAAATAATAAAAATGGTAAAAAGGAGGGCATCATAAAAAAAGTAAAATACATAACCAAAATTCATAAAGTTCAAGGATTATCGGAAAAAGAGGTGCAAACGCTTTCTGAAGTTGCGAAAAAATATAAATTCAGAGCCAATGACTACTATCTCTCCCTCATTAATTGGGACGATCCGAACGATCCGATAAGAAACATCATCGTTCCGAAAGAAAACGAACTTTACGACACCGTTTATACGGAGCTTGACGCTTCGAGCGAACATCTATATACGGTCGCAAAGGGACTCGAGCACAAATACAAAGACACCGCTTTAATTCTTTACAATAACGTATGCGGAGGGTATTGCAGGTTCTGTTTTAGAAAAAGACTTTTCATAGACGACAACGACGACGTGGTAAATGATTTGCAAGAGGCGATAGAGTATATAAAAGAGCATAAAGAGATTCAAAACGTTCTGATAACCGGAGGAGATCCGCTCGTAGCTCCGGGACATAAACTCTTAAAACTTCTTGAAACCTTATCTCAAATAGAGCATATAGATTTTATGAGAATCGGAACGAAAATGCTTGCTTTCAATCCGACCGTATTTTTAAACGAAGAGCTTTTGGAAGGATTAGAGAGAATCAATAAAATCAAAAAAATAAAAATAATGGCTCATTTCAATCATCCCAACGAAATTACGGACTTAACGAGAGAGGTCGTAAACAAACTAAAATCGATAGGCTTGAACATCTACAATCAAACTCCGATAATTAAAGGAGTAAACGACTCGAGCGAAACCATAGCAAAACTTTTGCAAGAGCTGAACAAACTAAATATAGTCCCTTACTACTTTTTCCAAATGAGACCCACGGCCGGAAATTTTTCATACTCGGTAGCGATTCCTAAAGTGGTAGAGATGATAAACGAGGCGTACGCAAAACTTCCGGGCTTGGTAAAAACCGCAAGATACGTAATGTCGCACAAAACGGGAAAAATAGAGATCGTGGGAATTTACGAAGATAAAATCGTCCTAAAATACCACAGAGCCGCCGATCCCGAAAATCATAACAAAATTATGATTTTCGATAATAAAAAAGAGGCCTACTGGCTTGACGATTATTTAAAAGAGTACGAGCTTGCTTCTTTAAGATAAAGAGGACCTCCTCTTTACCTTAAAGTGTCGAACCACTCGTAAGCGTCTATATAGAAAGGTATGGAGCACTCTCCGTGGCTTCCTCCCTCTTTCGTTACAAGCTCCACGCTATCGGAACCTCTCTTTTTAAAGGCTTCGTAAGCGTTTATGGAGTTGACGACCGGAACTACTTTATCCCCTTCGCAGTGATATAGTCTCATCTTCATAGTCGGCTTCCAGTCAAGCAAACTATTCTCTTTAAGCGCCTCTTTCAGCCATTCGTCTTTACCGTTGAAATAATCTTCTATAAATTTATCCCGATAGAGTTTGTTTCTCTCGGAAGGAAGATCGATATGAAGCATATTTCCCTTAGCCTTCTCTTTAAAAAAGCGATCAAGTTCGTCTGCATAAGGCTCTTTGAAAATCTCTTTGAGTCTGTTCCACTTATAGTAGTGATTGTAGCTGTAAAGAACGAATGAAGGCAGATTGGGATAATCGTATTTCTCTTGAGAAAGAACCATATCCGCGGTAGTTACCATATCGTAAGAACCGGCCATCGGAGCTCCCGCCGTAACTTTCAGCCTATCTTTGTAATGTTTTTCTATCTCTTCCAAAGCCGCCATCGTAACGTATCCGCCTTCGGAATAGCCGCTTAAAAAGAGTTTTCCGCTCTCTTTGACCCCTTTTAGAGCTAAATATTCCTTAACCGCAAAAAGCATATCTATAACGGAAGCGGCAAGAGGTTTCTTTATAAGATAGGGATGAAAATAAGAAAGACTCTTTCCGTAACCTATATAATCGGGCATCGAGACCGCATATCCTTTCAAAGAACTAACCAAAGTTCCTACGCTTCCCAAAGGATCGTGAGTGGAAGGAACGTCAAAATTTCCGAATTTGGTTCCGTGCTGATCGCTAACGAGATCCAAAGGCCCGTCGCTATCCTTCGGAAGAGTCAAAAGACCGGAAGCGTTTAGTTTTTCGCCGTCTGCGTTTACGGTGGTGTAAACGATTTTGTAAGCTTCGACTCCTCTTATCTTATCGTAAGTAAGCTCCGGATGAGAAGATACCATCTCTTTAAAATAATTCTCCAAAAATTGGGAGTTTTTCCTCATGACTCTTTTAAAGTGTACGAGCCTTCCTCTCTCCAAAATCTTATCTTCATCGACTCCGCCTTCTTTGAAAGTTATCCTATCGATAAGCTTTTTTGAATCGGGATTTGAAAGAAGATCGTTTAAAAATCTCTCTTTAGTCATTCCCTTATCGAAAGCCTCAAGCCAATTTTCAATCTGTTTTTCGTTTGCTTCATATCCGAAAACCGTTTCGTAAGCCAAAGATATGAACTCGTCCAAAGACAACTCTTTATTTTCAACCTCTTTGGAAAGCAAAAAGTTTTTCGAAAGAGTATAGATCTTATCCGGATGCTCTTTAAGATATTCGACCCAAAACTTTATCTCTCTTTCGCTCGGCTCCCTCTCCAGAGCCTTTTTATAAAGTCTCTCCACGACGGTTTCGAGTTCGTTCTCGTCAAATCCCTCTACTCCGTCTTCTCCCAAAAGTTTAAAAGGATATTTAAACACTTCCACCTTAACGGTAATCTTAACCCCTTCGCTGTCGAAAGAGTATTCTCCGTTTTTCAACGGAATTTTTACTTTTAAAGTCTCTATGTGTTCGTATTTTCTGTTTTTTAAAGACTCGAATATCCCGTACCTCTCGTCCGAATCTATCTCGTCGGCGCTCAACTTCAGCTCAAGCTCGCTTTCTTGGGGAAAAACGAAGTCGTCGAATAAAACTTGATTTAAAACTTTCTCTTCCGAATCGTTATGATATTTATAAACGGGAACCACCCCTCCTCCCAAAAGTCTTTGGGAAATAGGCTCCTCTATCCCCCACCTTTGCTTAGCGTAAGGAGAATAAAATTCGCTACTGAAAGTAACTTCCGCCGGAAGCATTTTCAAATACCATTTATTTTTTTCATGAAGCTCGTGAACTACGGCTTTGGTTAAAGTAACTTTCACTCTTTTGTTGGACAATAAAAATGCCGCTATCTGAACCCACGCTCCTTTGGCCGTTTTTATGCCCAAATGGTTCACGTGAAAATAGGAATGCGTGGGCATGCGTCCCATAAACTTCGACCCTTCGGCGAGCCTGTTAAAGTAGGTGTCGTAAACCACTTGAAAACCGTCGTTTGGCATATACTGACCGTTTAAAAGAAGCAGAACGCTTAAAGCGTGATCCAAAGCGTCGTCTTTCGTAGATGTTTCATGTCCCACCAAAATGTTTTTCAAATAGGGCGAGTCGCTGTCTCTGTGGGGATTGTGCAGATGAACGTTTATCCAATTATAACTCATATGCTCCACGTCTATGGAAGGTTCGTCCACCTCGTCCCATATTTTCATGAAAAAATCGTTGCTTGCGGCGTAATTTCCTCCCACGACTCCTTCCAAAGTGAGCCATCTGGCTATCTTATTCTCGCTTGCTAAGTGCTCGTAATCTTTCTCTATAAGCCATCTCGTAACCAAAGCTCCCATACTTCCGCCGACGAAATTAACCTGCTCGGCTCCGGTTCTCTCTAAAAGATGCTTGGCGTATTTTGCGACTATCATCGCGTATCTGGGAATTCCTCCGCCGTATTTCGCGGTAAGCTCCTCTATATCCTCTATATCTTCGGCCGTATAATAAGAAGGAGGTTTATCGCCGTAATAATCGGTACTTGCAACGACGTTGGGCTTGTTCTTATCCTCTTGTCTATTCGTCGTCGGCAGTCCTATGAAAGAGGGAATCGATTCGAAAAACTCCTCATACTTATCCTCCCCGTAAGTTCCGACTCTTTTATATCCTCCGTTATTAAACCCGTGCACGTAAATCGTAACGGTCTTATTCGGATCGAAAACTTTTCCGCTTAAAAAAGAAAACGAAAAAACCAAAAACAAAAATATATATGAAAATTTTTTCACTAAAACGCTCCTTTGATTGAAAAATTTTTAAATCATTATACCTAAATATTTTTTAAATTCTTTCTTAAGAAGCGATATTTTTTAAATAGTTAAAAATATTATATCCTTTTCCGATGCAAGTAAAAAATATAAAGATTTTATCCGCATAAAGTTAAAAAAAGATTAAGAGTCGGTTAGTCGGATTAAGTTTACAAACTACTTAAAAATACTTTTATCAAAAAATAGTATAATTAAGTTAAATAATTCCTACTAAAAACAAAGGCGGGTAAAATGAAATTCGTTAAATTATGTCTAAGCGCTACTTTGCTCATATCCTTAAACTCCGTAGCTGCCGATTACGAATACGAGGTGATTCCGAAAATAGGACAAAGCTTTTACGACGACGATAGCGGTCTTGACGACGAATTTTTATACGGAGTCGATTTGAACTACTATTTCAATAAAGAAGCGGGCTTACAAATAGGATATCAAAGAAACGACGACGTAGAGTATAAATGGTATCCTTCTCAAACCACCGACATTCAACAATTTTATATGAACTTTCTATACGAGCCGACCAAAAATAACGGTTTTACTCCCTTTTTCTTAGTAGGCGGAGGATACGAAGACCTATCCAACGAAATAGGAGATAAGAAATCGCAAGCTTTCGCAAACGTGGGAGCGGGAGTAAAATACGCTCTCGATAGCGCTTTCGACATCAGCGCGGAAGTGAAATACATAAAAAAACTCGATACGATGGATAGCGACGTCGTTACCAACATAGGTTTGGGATACAAATGGGGAATGCCGGTAGCATCCTACCTCGGAGCGCAAAATTCCGTATCGAGCGGCTCCAATAAAACCGCCTCTTTCAAACCTCAACCGATTCCGTTGCCGGAAAATCTCTTAAACGACGAAATATCTTTCGGAGATCTTCCCGTACCTAAAGGAGAAGAGCAAAAATCAAAAGACATATTCGCACAAAAAGAGGCTTCCGCCGCCAACGGAGTCGCGACTCAAGATCACGCTTCCAAAACAGGCGGTTTCGCTACCGACGCAAACGGCTACTACATCCAAGTCGGAGCGTATGCCAAAAACATACCGAGTCAGGAATTTTTAGACTCCATAGCCCAAAGCGGATATCAGCCGATACTAAAAGAGGCTTCCGTCAGAGGCAAAAAAGTAACGAAAATATTAATAGGCCCGTACGGATCTTACGAGGAAGCGAAAAGCAAACTTCCGGAAATAAAACATAAAATAAACAGAACCGCTTTCATCTACAAAATCTAAGAGAGATTCCCCATCTCTCTTTTAATATATTTTACGAATTCTTTAAAAAGCTTGCTTTGGGATTTGTCTTTATGATAAATAAGATATAGGTTTCTTTCGAAATTTATGTTTTTTAACTTCACCTCAAAAAGCTTTCCCTCTTCAAGTTCTCTTTTCACCGCATATTTCGAAATGCAAGTTAAAGTATCTTTGTGGTAAAGAACGCTCTTTATCTCCTCGAATTCCGAAAACTCCAAAAATATATTCAATTTTTTACTCAATTCTCCCAAATTTTTCAAAAAAACCTCTCTCGTGCCCGAACCTCTCTCTCTTAAGATCCATCTCTTATCCAACAAAGTATCTATAAACCTCTCCTTGGAAGAAAGCTCTTTATCTCCCGTAACTACGATCAGTTCGTCGTTCCCTATCTTTTCGCCGATTATATCCACCTCGTCGGTCTCGTTCTCCACAAAACCTATATCGGCCTCCCCATCTAAAACGGCCTCCACTATCAATCTCGAATTCTGCGTTCTCTTTTCTATCTTCGCATCTTCGTATTTAAGCAAAAATCCGTAAATCGGCTCCGCTAAAAGATAGTCGCTTATCGTTTTGCTCGCCGTCACCTTAAGTTTCCCGGCAATTTTATTTTTCGCAAAAACATTTTGAGAATCCCTAATCGCAACGAAATGAGGCCTTACCATATCCCTAAAATACCTCCCCCTTTCGTTTAAAACAAGTTTTTTCCCGACTCGATCGAAAATTTTCTCTCCGAGCTTCTCCTCCAAAGATTTTACGGACAAAGAGACCGCCGACTGAGTTACCGAAAACTCTTGGGCGCTTTTGCTCACGCTTCCGCTTTCGCAAAGAGACAAAAAAAATTCGAGTTCTTTCAAAGTTATCAAAAAAAATCCTTCCTTATTAATTATTTTAAACATTATATCAAAAATTATTTATTTTACTTACCAATAACTTTTAATTATAATTAGCGGCAAAAAAACATAAGGAGAAATAATATGGCATTCAGCAAAGAAAACAGAGCCAACACCTTAAGCGGAATCCTTTTCGTCGCGCTTTTCGCCATGGCCGCCACATATTTGGCACAATTTTCCATATTTAAAGATTTGGGAATAAGTCCTCTCATTTTAGGAATACTTCTTGGAATGTTCTACGCAAACACCCTTAGAAACAAACTCCCTAAAGAGTGGGTTCCGGGAATAATCTTTTCCACAAAAACGCTTCTTAGAACCGCAATCGTATTTTACGGTTTCAGACTCACTTTCCAAAACATAGCGGAAGTCGGATTTAGCGGGATAATGGTTAGCACGATAATGGTTGCGAGCACCTTCATAATAGCCTACTTAGTCGGAACGAAGTTTTTGAAACTCGACAAAGAAACGACCATTTTAACGGGAGCGGGAAGCTCGATATGCGGAGCGGCGGCGGTCTTGGCAACCGAACCCGTAATAAAAGCCGAAGCCTACAAAAGCGCGATCGCGGTAGCGACGGTCGTGCTT
>CAZPVZ010000173.1:0-9239 GCA_964590185.1 uncultured Campylobacterales bacterium | reverse complement strand
TCCAAAATGCGGAGCCGTTAACGCGATTCCCGCTGATAGAGAGATAAGAAAAGCAAACTGCGGAAAGTGCGGGCATTCCCTTCTCGATACGACGCCGTTTTCTTTAAATCAGGGAAATTTCGAACATTTCATAACAAAAAGCGACATTCCGATAGTAGTAGATTTTTGGGCGCCTTGGTGCGGACCGTGTCAAATGATGGCTCCCAACTTCGAGGCGGCGGCCAAAAGTTTTCCGCTAAAAGCTCAATTTGCGAAAGTAAATACCGAAGAGGAGCCGCATTTGGCCGCAAGATACGCAATAAGAGGAATTCCCACCGTCATTATCT
Source organism: uncultured Campylobacterales bacterium (assembly GCA_964590185.1). GTDB lineage: Bacteria > Campylobacterota > Campylobacteria > Campylobacterales > JAADDG01 > JAADDG01. The sequence continues at coordinate 8,913 of CAZPVZ010000173.1, read as the reverse complement.
TTAAAAACGGTATGGAGGTGGCAAGACAATCCGGGATGATGGACGCCTCCTCTTTGGCAAGATGGGTGAGCCAATACGCGTAAAAACGGAAAAATGGTTATAGTAAATCTTCTTATAGAGTTCGAACTCCCCTCGGCAAGAAGCTTAAAAGGCCGAAGGGCGGTAGTTAACTCTTTAAAAGCGAAGCTAAAGAAGTTAAACGTCTCCGTACTCGACGTAAGCGGAGAATACGCCAAAGAAGCCGCTTTGGCGGTGGCTTTTTTGGCTCCCGACGAAAATCGGGCCAACTCTTTCGTTCAAAAGATAGAAAACTTTCTATACAAATATTTTCCCGAATACTCCTTTGACGTAAGCTACGAGATTCTTTAAAATAACTTTTCAAAACGTTTTTATATATAAAACACAATATTAATTAGTTACAATAATGAACAAATTATCCGAAGGCCGAACATGACGATAAAAGAACTTTTTTTCAAACTTCTCTCCTTTAAAAGCATTACTCCGAGCGACGGAGGAGCTTTCGAATTTATAAAAGAGTATATGAAAGATTTCGAAATCATAGAGATGGAAAAAGAGGGAGTAAAAAATCTCTTTTTATACAAAAAATTTAAAGAAAACAAAATTCATCTCTGTTTTGCGGGGCATATAGACGTAGTCCCTCCCGGAGAGGGATGGAATAGCGATCCTTTCACTCCCGTAGAAAAAGAGGGATTTATCTACGCAAGAGGCGCTCAAGATATGAAAAGCGGAGTTGCGGCGTTTTTGAAAGCCTGCAAAGAGAGTAAGGATTTTCCGGGAACTCTCTCGATACTTTTAACCAGCGACGAAGAGGGAGACGCAAAATACGGAACCGTAGAAATGTTAAAGTATTTAAAGAAAAATAGCTTTTTGCCCGATTTTGCTATTGTAGCCGAACCGACTTGCGAAGAGAGTTTCGGAGACGCGGTAAAAATAGGCAGAAGAGGCTCGGTAAACGGAGTTATCGAAAAGATAGGGAAACAGGGACACGCGGCTTATCCGGAAAAAGCGATAAATCCGATTCATAAAGTGGCTCAAATACTTCCTTTTATGGCGGGAGTGGATCTTGACGAGGGAGACGAATTTTTCTCGCCGAGCAAATTCGTCATAACCGATATAAGAGCCGGTATGGAGGTTACGAACGTAACTCCCGGAAAGTTGAAAATGATGTTTAACGTAAGAAATTCAACAAAAACGACGAAAGAGGATATCGAAAATTTCGTCCATAAACATTTTCAAGGTATGGATTATATTTTAACGATAAGCGAATCGGCTAAACCTTTTTTGACAAATAAAAATTCGCCCGTCGTTCATCATATAGTAAAATCTATAGAACAAATAACGGGAAACTATCCCAAATTAAGTACCGCGGGAGGAACGAGCGACGCGAGATTTTTTGCGGAATTTAAAGTTGATACGGTGGAGTTCGGAGTAAAAAACGACACCATTCACGCTCCGAACGAAAGAACGACTTTAAAAGAGGTGGAGGATTTGGAAAGAGTGTTTAAAAAAACGATAGAAAATTTTAAAGGAGCGGACAAATGGTAAGCAATAAATTTTTTTACGACGCACAGGCAGAAAAAGAGGAGATAGAGAGAGTTTATCGGGCGATAGAGGAGGAGAGAAAAAGCAAAAAAGTCGGATATTACGACCTTCCGGACGCTAAAGATGTCGTGGAGAAGATCAAAAACTTTGCCGCAAATTCGGAATTCATACAAAACGAAATGCAAAACATAGTGGTCATAGGCATAGGCGGCTCCTCTTTGGGAACCAAAGCCGTTCATACGATGCTCTCTCATAAAAGAGACAAAAAAATAAATCTTTTCTTTTTGGAAAACGTAGATCCCGTAAACATAGAGCAGGTGCTAAACCGAAAAAGCCTTACGAGAAGAGTGAAAAGATATAACACCTTTTTTATCCTGATATCAAAATCGGGAACGACGATAGAGACCGCCTCGATAGCGAAATTTATCGTAAAAGAGTACGATTTCAATCTCGACTCGTGGGCTTTTAAAGATCAGTGCGCAATCGTAACCGACGAGGGTTCTCCTCTCGACAAACTCGCTCGCCAATACGATTTGAACGTATTTCACATTCCCCATAACGTGGGAGGAAGATTTTCGGTATTGAGTCCGGTGGGACTTTTGCCTTTGCATTTGGCCGGATACGACATAGATCTTCTTTTAAACGGAGCCAAAGCCGTAAGAGATCAATTTTTCTCCGAAAATATGGACGAACTTATCATAAAAGCGATGTTTTACGTTCAAAATAGAGAAAAATATCCGATGAATATCCTCTTCTCCTACGCCAACGAGCTTAAACATTTCAACGAATGGTACATTCAGCTTTGGGCGGAATCTTTGGGGAAAATAGACAAGGACGGAAACAGAGTCGGTTTAACTCCGATAGGTTTGATAGGAGCGATAGATCAGCACTCCTTTTTGCAGCTTATAGTGCAAGGACCTTTAAATAAAACCGTTACCGTTATAAAAGTGAAAGATTTCGAAAACGATTTAACGATAGAGGATATAAACATCCCGTTTTTGGAAAAAACCAATTTCGTAAACGGAAAAACTTTTCAAGAGCTTTTAAACGCGGAATGCGACGCTACGACTCAAAGTATGGTCGATCAGGGGGTTATGGTCGATCTTTTGGAAATCGACAAGCTTGACGAATTTCACGCGGGATATCTTATCTTCTACTACGAGCTTTTAACTTCCATAGCCGGCGTACTTCTTAACATCAACACCTACGATCAGCCGGGAGTGGAATTCGGGAAAAAGATATTAAGAGAGAGGTTCGGGGCGAATTGATGAGATATATAATCTTTACGGATCTTGACGGTTCTCTTTTAAACCACTCCGATTACTCTTTTGAGGAAGCCAAAGATATGATAAGCTTCCTCAAAAGCAAAAATTTTCCGATTGTCATCGTAACGAGCAAAACGAAAAACGAAGTTTTAAATTATCAAAAACAACTTTCGATAAACGACCCCTTCATAGTGGAAAACGGAGCCGCCATATTCATACCTCAAGAGGGAGGCGAGCTTAAAAAGATTCAGCTCGGGAAAGATTACGAAACGATACGAAAATTTATGGAGAAGATAAAAGACAGATATTTCGTAAAAGGCTTTTCGGATATGAGCATAGACGAAATCGTAGCCTATACGGGCTTAAGCTACGAAAACGCAAAAATAGCCTCGAAAAGAGAGTTTAGCGAACCTTTCGTCATCAAAGACGAAAGAGATTTGACGCAGATAGAGAAACTCGCGGAAAAAGAGGGACTAAAAATTATGAAAGGGGGACGCTTTTATCACTGTATGAGCATCGATCAGGATAAAGGCAAAGCCGTTAAAAAACTGATAGATCTTTACAAAAAAGATAACGAAAAAATCAAAACCGTCGGTTTGGGAGACAACTACAACGACATTCCGATGCTTAAAGAGGTGGATATCCCGATCCTCATTCCCCGCTACAACAACAAATTTATCGATTTTTCCCTTCGAAATCTCATAAAAGCTCCCTATCCCGGAAGCAGAGGATGGAGCGAATCTTTAAAAAGAGTATTCAATGGATCTTAAAAAAGACGCGAAAGAGATATTTCTAAAGGCGATAGAGAGCGTAAAACCGGCAAACGTTTTAAAAAATCTCGTCTCTTTCGAAGAAAACGGCATAAAAATAAAAGGAGAGAGGTTCGAATGCGATAAGTTTTATCTTTTCGGAAGCGGAAAAGCGGCGATAGAGAGCGCGAAAGCCTTCGAAGAGATGTCGAAAGATAAAATAAAAGAGGGATTTATAGTATCAAACTACGAAGAGAGACTTCAAAAAACGGAAGTTTTTGAAAGCTCCCATCCCGTCCCCTCGCAAAAAAGCCTAAAAGCCGCCGAAATATTGATGAAAAAACTCGAAAACCTAAAAGAGAACGACTTTTTCGTATATCTCCTCTCCGGAGGAAGCTCGGCTCTTATCGAAAAACCGATACCGCCCATAAATATGGAGGATCTTCAAGAGTGCACGAAAGCGCTTTTGCTAAACGGAGCCTCCATAGAAGAGATAAACTGCGTAAGAAAGCATATCTCTTTGATAAAGGGAGGAAGACTCGCCTCTTTAACGAAAGCAAAGGGCGTAGTTTTGGTAATAAGCGACGTCGTGGGAAACGATCTCTCGACGATAGGTTCGGCTCCCTTCTATCCGGATAAAACGACTTATAAAGAGGCTTACGAAATATTAAAAAAATACAACCTGCTCGAAAAAATCCCAAATTCCGTAAAAAGCGTAATAGAAAAAGGCGTTTCTAAAAAGCTTCCCGAAACCCCCAAAACGAAAAATCCAAACATCAAACATTTCCTAATCGCCGAAAACAAAACCGCCCTTTTAGCCGCTAAAGAAGAAGCGCTAAAGAGAGGTTTCGATACAAAGATCGTAACCGATTCGCTGCAAGGAGAGGTGGAAGAGACATCAAAGTTTTTGCTTCAAAAAGCGAGAGAAGAGAAAAAATCCCTGCTTTTTGGAGGAGAAACCACGGTTTTCGTAAGAGGCGAAGGCAAAGGCGGCAGAAATCAGGAACTCGCCCTTAGAATCTTAAAAAAACTCGATAAAAACGACAAATTCGTCTTTCTTAGCGGCGGAACCGACGGGATAGACGGAAACTCCCCCGCCGCCGGAGCGGTGGTCGATTATCGGCTAAAATTAAGAGCCGAAAAACTCGGACTAGATATAGACGACTTTCTAAAAAGAAACGATTCCTACACTTTTTTCAAAAAGGCGGGAGGAATCATAGAAACCTCCCCTACCGGCACCAACGTCATGGATATTTGTATGATTTTAAAGGAGAATCGATGAGCGACTTTTTTCAAAACGGCGTCATAACCACGATACCGAGACTCGGACAGATGAAGCTTGAGACTTTGGAGAAGGATCTTTTAAAACTCTCCAAAAGAAGAAATATGGTTCTGCTCCTGCCGGCTTTATACAGCGAATTCGAAACTCCGGCGATGCATAAAATTATAGAGGAGCTAAAAGAGGTTAAGTATCTCTATAAAATAGTTTTGGGACTCGATCAGGCGAATAAAAAGCAGTACGAAGAGGTAAAAAAGATAATGTCTTCTCTTCCGACCGACGTCAAAGTCATCTGGAACGACGGTCCGAGGATGCAAGCTCTCATAAAAAAACTCGACGAAGCGGGATTTCATAGCGTAAAACATAAAGGAAAAGGTTTAAACGTATGGCTTATGTTAGGATATATCCTAAGCGACAGAGACGCCTATGCGATAGCTCTCCACGACTGCGACATCGTAAACTATTCGAGAGAAGTCGTAGCAAGACTCCTTCATCCGGTAGTGCATCCCGCTTTGGATTTTGAATTTAACAAAGGATACTACTCGAGAGTAACCGACAAACTTCACGGAAGAGTTACGAGACTCTTTTATACTCCTCTTATCCGCTCTCTCGAAAAAATTTTCGGAGAAAACAAATATCTTGAATATATGGACAGTTTCAGATACGCGCTTTCCGGAGAATTCGCGTTTATAAGAAGTTTGGCAAGAGGTATCAGAATATCCCCGACTTGGGGACTTGAAGTATCAACACTAAGCGAAGTTTATCACAACACCTCCTTTAAAAGAATATGCCAATCGGAGATTATGGATACATACGAACACAAACACCAAAATATCGGAAAAGACGCTATGAAAAGCGGAATTATGAAAATGGCCAACGACATAGCCCAAACGATATTTAGAGTGATGGCGCAAGACGGAGTGGTTTTTAGCGAAGATATCTTCAAAACGCTAATAGCCACATATTTTCAAGAATCGAGATACGCCATCTCGAAATCAAACGCCCTCTCTTTGATGAACGGACTCGAATACAACCGACAAAGAGAGATAGAGGCGGTAAACGCGTTTAGCGAGGCTTTGAAAGTGGCGGCGGAGAAATTTAAAGAGGATCCTTTGGGAATTCCTTCCCTTTCGGCTTGGATCAGCGTAAGAGCGGTTCTTCCGGAGATCTCCAGCGATTTCATAAACGCCGTGGAACTTGACAACAAAGGCGAATGAAAATGAAAAGAAAAAGCGCTTACGTCAGCAAAACCATAAGAGAGAGACTCGAATCCATATACAAAGACAAAAACGACGCCGAAGAAGCCTATAAAGGGATAATAGCTCTTATCGACAAATACAAAAAGAGAATAACCCCGAGCTACTATAAAATGACCGAAAAAGACATCATCCTAATCACCTACGGAGATCAGGTCCGAAGACCGAACGAAGAGCCTCTTGAAAGCTTGAAAATATTTTTGGATAAAAGAGTGAAAGACGTCATAAACACCGTCCATATACTCCCTTTCTATCCCTACTCCTCCGACGACGGCTTTTCGGTTATAAATTATTGCGAAGTATCCCCGATGATGGGAAACTGGAGACACATAAAAGAGCTTGGCGAACATTACAGACTGATGTTTGACGCGGTTATAAACCATATGTCTCAATATTCGGACTGGTTTAAGGAGTTTTTGAAAGGAAATCCCCAATTTGAAAACTTTTTCGTAGAAACGGATCCGAGCGAGGATCTCTCCAAAGTCGTAAGACCGAGAACGACTCCGCTTTTGCACGGCTATCCCGACTCTACGGGAAAAATAAGATATATATGGACGACTTTCAGCAAAGACCAAGTCGATCTAAACTACGCAAACTACAAAGTTCTACTCGCCGTTTTGGAGGTGCTGTTTTGTTATATAGAAAGGGGAGCGAAACTGATAAGACTCGACGCGATAGCCTTCATCTGGAAAGAGATAGGTACCGAATGCGTCCATCTGCCTCAAACTCACGAACTGATACAGCTTATGAGAGAGGTTTTGCATAAAGTCGCTCCTTACGTAATCATTATTACGGAAACGAACGTTCCCCACAAAGAGAACATCTCCTACTTCGGAAGCGGAGACGACGAAGCGCAGATGGTTTACAATTTCGCCCTCCCTCCGCTTTTGGCTTACAGCGTCTTAAAAGGAGACACCTCCGTTTTAACGAAATGGGCAAAAACCTTAACTCTTCCGAGCGATAAAGTCTGTTTTTTCAACTTCACCGCAAGCCACGACGGATGCGGCTTAAGACCCGTAAGCGATATCTTAAGCAAAGAGGATATAGAATTCTTGATCGAAAAAACGAAAGAGCACGGAGGATTGGTATCGTACAGAACCGATAACGAAGGGAAAGAGTCTCCCTACGAGCTAAACGCAAGCTACATAGATATCGTAAGCGATCCGAAAAGTCCTGACGATCTTAGAATAAAAAGAATGATGATAACCCAGGCGGCGACTTTGGCAATGCCGGGAGTGGCGGGAGTATATTTTCACTCGCTCGTAGGCTCTTCAAGCTACTACGAAGGAGTGAAACACACGGGAATAAACAGAACGATAAACAGAGAAAAATTAAATCTGGACGTTTTGGAGGAGGAGTTAAACGACGAAGGAAATATAAGATTTACGATTTTCAGGCTTTACAAAAAACTTCTCTCCATACGAATAACCGAAAAGGCGTTCAATCCTTTCGGCAAATTCGAATTTTTGGATCTAAACCCCCGCGTTTTTGCAATTTTGAGAAAATCGAAGGAAAATGACGAAGTTATCTTAGCTCTTCATAATTTCAGCAATAATTTAGTAAAATTTAAAATTCCTAAATTTTCGGAATTTCCGTTAACCGATCTCGTATCTCACAAAAAGATAAAAGAGCAAGAGATAGAGATGAAACCTTACCAAATTATGTGGCTGAAAGGAACTTTGAAAGATGGAAAATAAAAAGATAAAAAAATGTCTATTCCCGGCGGCGGGATACGGAACGAGATTTCTCCCCGCCACAAAAGCTATGCCCAAAGAGATGCTTCCCATCCTCACCAAACCTCTAATCCAATACGGAGTCGAAGAGGCGATAGAAGCCGGAATAAACACGATGGCCATAATAACGGGAAGAGGAAAAAGAGCGATAGAGGATCATTTTGATATAAGCTACGAGCTTGAGAGTCAGATAAAAGGCTCCTCAAAAGAGCATCTCCTAAAAGATATAAGAAGAATAATAGACACTTGCACTTTCACTTACACAAGACAAAAAGAGATGAAGGGATTGGGAGATGCGATCTTAAAAGGGGAGGTTTTGATAGGAAACGAGCCCTTCGCGGTAATCTTAGCGGACGATCTTTGCGTAAATCTCGAAGGGGACGGCGTTTTGAAACAGATGATAAAAGTTTACGAAAAATATAAATGCTGTATAGTCGCCGTTATGGAGGTGGCGAAAGAAGAAACCTACAAATACGGAGTGGTAGCCGGAAATTTCATAGAAGATAACATAATGATGGTAAACAACATGGTCGAAAAACCGGATCCCCAAAAAGCTCCATCCAATCTCGCGATCATAGGAAGATACATCCTCACTCCGGAGATATTCGATACGATAAGAGAGACTCCGATAGGAAAAAACGGAGAGCTTCAAATAACGGACGCCCTAATGAATCAAGCGAAAAAAGGAATGGTTCTTGCCTATAAATTTCAAGGAAGAAGATTCGATTGCGGAAGCGTGGACGGTTTCGTAAAAGCCACCAACTTTTTTTACGAACTCGACGCGATAGAAAACGAGTAACTCTCGTTTTCTTTTCTCCTTTCCAAACTCTCTAAACCCCCTCCCACACAAACTTTTTGATATTTCTCTCCTTCTCGTCAAAATTTATCCCGACCAAAATAATCTCTTTGTTTTCCTTTAGATATTTTTCATAATACTTTTTCTTCTTTATCTGAAATAGCGGATCCTCATCCTTTACCTTAAACTCGAATATGTAGATCTTATCTTTCACAAATACCGTAAAATCTATCCTTCCCCTGCTCGTTACGTCCTCAGCTACTATCTTCAAT
>CAZPVZ010000172.1:0-3067 GCA_964590185.1 uncultured Campylobacterales bacterium | reverse complement strand
AGAAGTCCGAAACCTATAACCGGAAGAAAAATAGAGTGTTTTATATTCATAAAGTTTCTCCTTATCGTAACGGGGTAAGAAGTATTATAGCATTAGTTGATTAACGATAGGTTAACGGATTTAAGGTTACTTTTAGTAACTTATTTTCCCGATAAAAATAGTAAAATAAAAGAAAGAGTCTAAGGATCGAAAAGTGAAAATCAAAACGGAGGAAGCAGCCTCTTTGTCGCTCGGAATCTTAATAATCCTCTTTTGGCATTTTAGCTATCGGGTTTCCTGTCTCTCTTTAATATTCCCGATCCTTGCGGGACTTTTGATATTTAACGGCGTTTACGAATTTAAAATAAAAAAGAGAGAATGCACGGCAGAATGCTATTTTGAAAAAAGAGCTTTTTTATACAAGATATTTACAAGAAAAGGAATAATTTTCATCCATTCGACAATTTCCGCCGCGATTTTGGCAACGGCTCTCTCCCTGTTTTTAACCGACCTCGACAAAGAAAGCTGCGCCGTTTTGCTTATCGGAATACCGCTTTCGATATTTTTATACGATTTTTTGTTAAAAAGGGGATCTTTAAAAAAACACGTCGCTAAAAACGCCTCTTCGACAATAAACGCGCTCATTTTGACTTTAACGCTTCTTACGCTCTCTCTATACCGAACTCCTCCCGAATACGTAAACGAAAGCCTCGCAAAAACCATCGAGCTAAGCGTAAAAAAACCTCTCTCAAAATGCGAAACGATAGATGCGGTTTTAGTCTGTTTAAAATACGCTAAAGCCGTTAAATGGTGGATGATTTTAAAATTTTCACTTATTGATTTGAAATATTTTATAAAACTGATCGTATGGATACTTTTTCTCATAGGAAACTACATGGCTCTTTTGGCTTTCGGAAAATATATTTTAGAGATCAAAACCCTAACCGAGAAATTTACAGATGAAAAAAGATAGCCTCAAAAACTCGGAAATTTTTTGGAGATTTTTTTGGATAACCGTATTTATATTGGCACTGCTTTACGCTTTAGTCGTAAAATCGGCATCGGAAAAAACCAACAAAATAAGCGAGAACGAAATCGCCGCCATAAAGGAGATGCTTATTAAAAAAGAGCCGGAAATAGAGAAACTATTGGAAACCTCCGCTAAAAATCTTAAAAAAGAGATCGAAAAAACAATATCGTCAAACATAGACAAAGCCTTTGAGCCTCTATACAAGCAAATAGATAATTTTGCAAACTTCCATTACAGCGTAACCGGCGAATATACGGAGCTTGCGAGTTTGCTCCTTAAAAAAACGGATTACGCCGTACGGGAATATCTGATAAAACCGGCAAATTTCCGAAAAAATCTAAACGAAGCTTTGGAAAACATAAAAAAAACCGCTTCGGATTTAACGAAAAAGGAAACGAAAAAGACAAACGAAGAGATAGAAAAACTTCTAAATTCGGAAAACGAAAACGACACGATAGTTTCGAAACTCCTCTCTTACGAAGAAAATAAGGTTTTTAAAAGATTTGAAAACGAATACGCAAATCTATTTAGAGCGGGAGGAACCGTTACCGCCGCTTTGGGAGCGAAAGCTCTTTCGAAAGCCCTTTGCAAAAAAATAACCGCAAAAATATTAGCAAAAACCGCTTTGAAAACGGGAACGAAAACGGGAGCTAAAATAGCCGGAATCGGAGCGGGAGCCGCAAGCGGAGCGGAAGTCGGTTCCCTACTCGGCCCGGCCGGAGCCGCTATCGGAGGAGTCGTAGGGGCGATAGCCGGCTGGATAGCGACCGACAAGATAGTTATAGAAACGGATAAATTTTTAAACGAAGAGGAGTTTAAAAAAGATATAAAAAACATGATCGACGAAGAAAAAGAGAAGATGAAAAAAAGACTTTACAAACGATACTCCCTATTAACGAATCGGCTGGAAAAGGAGAGAAGAGATTCGTTAAAAGAGCTTAAAAAAAAGAGGATAAAAGATATACTTTCCCGATAATTCGGTTATAAATTGAAAAACAAAAGAAAGCAATCTTTAAAATCAAATTGTATATAATCGAACAAATCTAAAAAAAGGATAAGAATGCGTTTTTTCATAGGAGTTTTTTTATCGATACTGTTTCTTTCCCAAAATCTCTTAGCCCAAGCGGCCTTCAAAACGGTTCGGGAGAGAATTATAAAAGCCGAAGAACAAACCGCAACCGTACCGTCAAATCCTTACGTTCCGGTCGGCTCGAGCGGAGTAGTGATAAGGGAATTCGACGACGAACACGAAAGCATAATAGCAAAGGCGATAGTGGAAGAAAAAAACGAAAAAGAGATGAAGATAAGATTCAAACCTTTCGACATGTTAAAACAGGACGCATTGCCGACACCGAAAATAAAACCGAGAAAAGGGGATAAAGTCATATTAAACTACCTCTACGACAGAGCCTTCGTCATAGTGCCGAACGAAGAGAGTTACCTTGAGGTTTTATCCCAATTTCCGGCCATATCTTGGATACATCCCGATATCTTAGCCGCGTTTTTATCCAAAGAGTACAATCCCCAACCTTCGAAAGAGGACTTCCAAAAAGTCTGCAACAAAAACGCTTCGATGCTTCTCTTTTTTGCGATAGGGGATAAAGGATATTTCGTAGATTGCAACACCTTCAAAATCATCAAAGAGACCCCTTTCGATAAAAAGGACTCTAAGGAGATGGTTCCTTTCTATTCGAGAATAGGAGAGATCGAAAGCAATATATTCGATCTAACGAAAGGCAAAATAGAAAACTACGAAACTTATTATAAAAAACTCTTAGGAATCGAAAAATGATCGATAAAAAGCATCTAAAAGAACTGAAAAAACTTGTGGGAGAAGAGAACGTTTACGACGATAAGGCGCATCTTATAGCCTACTCTTACGACGCGACGAAAAACCGATACGAGCCCGAAGCGGTAGTTTTCCCTAAAAACGAAGAGGACGTAAGCAAAGTTTTAAAGTATTGCAACGAACATAAGATAGTCGTTACCCCAAGAGGAGCCGGAAGCGGATTTACGGGCGGAGCCCTTCCCGCAAAAGGCGGCATAGTCTTATCGTTG
>CAZPVZ010000171.1:0-8336 GCA_964590185.1 uncultured Campylobacterales bacterium | reverse complement strand
GTAACCACCCCTCCGATACCGAAATAGAATCCGTGTTCGCTAAGTTCCAACAGATCTTCGCTCGCGTTGAAACAGTGCAAAACCCCTCCGACCTCTTTTGCGTTATGCTTTATAAGCGTCTCCTTGCTGTCGCGGGTTGCGTCTCTTATGTGGATAATGAGAGGTTTTTTCAACCTTTTTGCAAGTTCTATCTGTTTTGAAAATATCTCTTTTTGCCTTATCTTCTCTCTTTCTTTCTCCTCTTTCTCTTTGGGAAGTCTGTAATAGTCCAATCCGCACTCTCCGATTGCTATGCATTTGGGATCGTCTGCGAAAGAGAGAAGATACTCTTCGTCGTAAGAGTCTATGAGGTACGGGTGAACGCCTATTGCGTAGTAGGTATTTTCGTAAGAGTGGGCTATCTCTTTAGCCCTTTTTAGATCTTTCGGGTCGGCTCCGGGTATCAGGAAGCCTTTTACGTTATGCTCCAAAGCTCTTTTTACGACCTCGTCTAGGTCGTCGTAAAAGCTTTTGTCGTCTAAGTGACAATGAGTGTCTATTATCATCGCTTCTCCAATATCTTTTCGCAAGTTTTTACGATATTTTCGAAACTAAATAGAGCGTAAACGTTTTTTGCGTTTTCGTTTTTATATTTTTCATACTCTCCGATTCTCTCCCGTATCTTGCCAAGCTCCTTCAATTTCTTAATTGTAACAAAATGAAACTCTTTTTCGTCAAAAAATTTTGTAAAATTTTCATAAATTATGCAAATTTTTTTTAAGTATAGAGCGTGCTGTATCGTTTGGGAATATTTCGGATCGGTTAACGCGATTATGAATTCGGAATTTGCGATAAGGGAGAGATTTTCCTCTTCGGTTAAAAACGAGTTTGAAATTTTATAATTTAAACCGCTTTCTTTTAGAATCTCTTTAAGCTCTTTTCTTCTTTCGAAACTCTCTTTTAGCATCGGAAATATGTAAAACGAATTTTTATCGAGGGAGTTTACGAACTCTTTTATGTTTTTAACCGCTAAAATGTCGCAATAGATTCCTTTTTTCTCTTCATTTTTTACGGTTTTTACGGGTTTGAATTCCACTCCTTTGCGGCATATGAAAGATTTTTCTAAAAATTCTCTCTTATATCTTTTCTCAAACTCCTCTTTCGTTTGTGGGTCGCTGAAAATTAGTCCGTTTGCCTTTTTAAACGCCTCTTTAAGCCCTTTAAATTGAGAGGGGGAGTCGATATGGAAAAAGAGTTTTTTCGAACTTTTTAAAAGCGAGGGAAGAAGATATTTTATCGTCCAGTCGTTGTAAAAAAATACTATGTTTTCGTATTCGTTTTTCGAGAGGATGTTTTTTATGTGAGCTATTTTGGATAGGACTTTCAGTTTCGGGATTTTGTTTAAGAGAGCCGAAAATCCTCTCGGAGGAATCTCTTTGTAATCCTTTTCGTTTTCGTAAAGCTTAAAGCCGTTTATTTGAAGAATTTTCACTTTTTTATTCTCTTTAGAGAGATGTTTTTGCAAGTTAGCGATATATTTTTCCCTTTTGTTGCATACGAAGAGAGTTTCCATCTTCTACCAACCGAAAGAGTGAGCTAATACCAAAGTAACGGTCGTTAGCAAAACTATTCCCGCCGCTTTGTTGTAGAGTTTGTTCGCCGTTATGAAAACGAGCATGAAAGATACCACGAAAGCCGCCATAATGTCGAAAAAGTTCTTCGAAATATCCACGGTTAGGGGATTTACTATCGCCGCTCCTCCCAAAACCACCGTGAAATTAGCGACGTTGCTTCCGATAATGTTTCCTATTGCCATATCCGCGTTGTTTCTCAAAGCCGCAGTTACGCTCACTACGAGTTCGGGAAGACTCGTTCCGAAAGCTACTAAAAATAGACCTATAACCCATTCGCTAACTCCCAAACTCCTTGCGATGTTCGAGGCGCTTTGAACCGTAAAATCGGCTCCCGCCACCACCAAAAAAAATCCCGCCGTTAAAAGCGAGAGCGATTTTATCCAGTTGAATTTTTCTTTTATAAGATCTTCGTCTATTTCGGCGGTTATCTCTTTTGCGTCTTCCGATAAAAAGAGAAGATAGGCGCCCATTACGAAAAAGAACAATACTCCCTCAAGAGTGCTTATTTTGCCGTCGTAAGCCATCAGTATGAAGATGAGTATCGGAAACATCGACCAAGCGCTATCTTTTGCGAAAAGATCTCTTTTGGGCTCCACTTTTTTGGAGATGAGAAAAACTATTCCGAGCACCAAAGAGATATTCAGTATCACGCTTCCCATAACGTTGGAGACGGCAAGATCGCTTTTGTGGTGAAAACTTGCGGCTATGGACGCCGCCATCTCCGGAAGACTCGTTCCAAACGCTATAAGAGTGGCTCCTATTACGAAATGGGATATGTTGTAGTGAAGCGCTATTCTCTCCGACTCTTTTATGATAAAGTCCGCTCCCCAGGTTAGAGCCGCCATCGATACGATAAATATTATATAGTCCATCCTAACCGTTCCTTACGATAAGACTTTTCGGCAGAGAGAGTTTTTTTATGATCTCCTCCTCTTTCTCTCTCATTTCTCCCTCGTCCTTTTCGTGATCGTATCCCAGAAGGTGTAAAAGTCCGTGCAAAAAGAGCAGAGCCGTCTCCTCTTCTATCGAATGATTCAGCTCTTTTGCCTTTTCTTTTACTTTATCCATACTGATAACGATCGATCCTATCGGGGCGTGCGGAACCTTTTTTAGAGGAAAGCTTAAAACGTCCGTGGGTTTGTCTTCGTTTCTGTATCGTTTGTTTAATTTTTTTATGTTTTCGTTGTCCGTGATTATGACTTCAACCTCTTCGTTTGAAAGTTCTTTTAAGATTTTCTCCAAGAGATTTAAATCTATTTGCTCTTTCGTTTCGTTTTCCAGTAAAATTCCCACTTTATAATTTCCTTTTAATTTTTTAATCGGGTGTAATTTTATCTAAATTAGATAAATTTTGTATTATTATTCTCCATAAACAAAAGGGCTTAGAAAAGATGAAGAAAATGTTTCTCTCGATTCGAAAGTAATTAAGAGTAATTTTATCTTATTTAAGCTATATTTTTCGAAAGAACGCAAAAAAGGATGCTTGAATGTCTGAAGAGAAAAAGATAAACGAGATCGTCTCTAAAGATTACGATCTCGGTTTTACGGTGGATATAGAAGAGGATACGGCTCCTCCCGGACTTAACGAGGATATTATCAGATTTTTATCCAAAAAAAAGGGAGAGCCGGAGTGGATGACGAATATGAGAATTCAAGCTTTTCATATTTGGAGAAAGATGGAGGAGCCTAATTGGGCTCATTTAAAATACGAGCCGGTAGATTATCAATCCATCTCCTATTATGCGGCTCCGAAAAAGAGACCTAAAAGTCTCGACGAAGTCGATCCGGAGATTTTGAGAGCTTACGAGAAACTCGGCATTCCTTTGGAAGAGCAGAAAATGCTTGCCGGAGTTGCGGTGGATGCGGTGTTCGATTCGGTATCGGTGGTTACGACTTTTAAGGAACAGCTTAAAGAGATGGGGATAATTTTTTGCTCCATAAGCGAAGCTATCAGAGATTATCCCGAACTCGTTCAAAAGTATCTATTTAGTGTCGTTCCTATGAGCGATAACTTTTTTGCGGCTTTGAATTCGGCGGTTTTTACGGACGGAACTTTCGTTTACGTTCCAAAAGGCGTCAGATGCCCTATGGAGCTTTCCACATATTTTAGGATTAACGCTCAAAATACGGGACAGTTTGAGAGAACTTTGATAGTTGCGGACGAAGGAAGTTACGTTAGCTATAACGAAGGATGCTCCGCTCCCACGAGAGACGAAAATCAGCTTCACGCGGCGGTTGTGGAGCTTATAGCGATGAAAGACGCGGAGATCAAGTACTCCACGATTCAAAACTGGTATCCCGGAGACGAAGAGGGGAGGGGAGGAATTTACAATTTCGTCACGAAAAGAGGAATTTGCGCCGGAGAAAACTCCAAGATCTCCTGGACTCAGGTCGAGACCGGTTCGGCTATCACTTGGAAATATCCAAGTTGCGTTTTAAAGGGAGACAATTCCGTCGGAGAGTTCTATTCGGTCGCGATAACCACGAAGGCTCAGCAAGCCGATACGGGAACGAAGATGATTCATATAGGAAAAAACACCTCTTCAACGATAGTCTCTAAAGGAATATCGGCTATGAAGGGGCAGAACAGTTATAGGGGACTTGTCAAGATTCAAGCGAGTGCCGAAGGAGCGAGAAACTTTAGCGAATGCGACTCTCTTTTGATAGGAGATAAATGCGGAGCTCACACTTTTCCCTATCTTGAGAGCAGGAACGCTTCCGCTCAGATAGAGCACGAAGCTACGACCTCGAAAATAAGCGACGAACAGCTTTTTTATTTGAGACAAAGAGGTATCGACGAAGAGGATGCCGTGAGTATGATCGTTCACGGATTTTGCAAAGAGGTATTCGGACAGTTGCCGATGGAGTTTGCTACGGAAGCTAAAGATCTATTAAATTTAACGCTGGAAGGAAGTGTAGGATGATGATGCAGATAAAGAATTTAAGAAGCAAAATAGGAGACAAAGAGATATTAAAGGGGCTTGATTTAGAGCTTCAAAAGGGAAAAGTTCACGTTATTATGGGGCCTAACGGAGCCGGAAAATCGACTCTTTCAAAGACGATAACGGGACATTACGAAGTGGAGGTTACCGAAGGGGATATCGTTTACAAAGGCGAGAGCATAGTGGATATGGAGCCCGAGGAGAGAGCTCTTAGGGGAATTTTTATGAGTTTTCAAAATCCGATAGAGGTTCCGGGAGTAACGAACGCATATTTTCTTAGAACCGCCGTTAACGCAAAGAGAGAGTATGAGGGCAAAAAGCCTCTAAACGCGGCGGAGTTTTTGAAACTTGCAAGAGAATACGCAAACTTTTTGGGTATGAAACCGGAGATGTTAAACAGAAGTTTGAACGTGGGATTTTCCGGAGGAGAGAAAAAGAGAAACGAGATTTTGCAGATGCTTATGTTAGAGCCGGATCTCATAATACTTGACGAGATCGATTCCGGACTCGATATAGACGCTTTGAAAGCGGTGAGCGAAGGGATAAACAGATTAAGAAGCGAAGAGAGAACCTATCTTATCATCACTCACTACAACAGAATTTTGGAATACGTAAAACCGGACTTCATACACGTTTTGAAAGACGGAAGGGTCGTTAAAACGGGAGGAGCCGATCTTGTCGGAGTTTTGGAAGAGCACGGCTACAAGGCGATAGAGGAAGAGAGATGAGAGAAGTCGTTATCTCAAACAGCGCTTTAAACGAGATACTTTCTCTCTCAAGAAGCGACAAGGTAAAAGCCGTTGCGGCGGTAAAGCTTGGAGAACTCGGACTTCCGAATAAAAAGACGGAACATTACAGATATTTCTCTATAGACTCTCTTCTATCCCGCTCTTACGAACTTTCGGAATGCGGCGCGGGAGAGATCTCGGAGGGAGATAGAATCGAGATAGTAAACGGAGTTGTCAAAAAAGCTCCAAAAGGCGTAAGCGTCAAAGTCGTAAAAGAGGCTTTTTTGGACGAGAATCATTACGATTCCGTCTATTATATCAATCACGCTTTTACTAAAGAGGTTATTTTGATCGAACTTCAAGACGGCGCGAAAGTGGATATAAAACATATCTTCGATAAAGAGAGATCTCTTGTCTCCTATAGAATCGCTTTGGTGGTGAAGGAGGGAGCTAAAGCCGAGATTTTCGAAGAGTTCGAAGGAAAAAAGGCTAAAGAGAGTTTGATATTTTACGGGTTCGATACGAAGGTTGAAAAGGGAGCCTGTTTGATACACAATAGGATTCAAGACGTTTTGGAACCTTCGTATGCCATGATAGCTTCGCACTCTATAAATTCTCTTTCCGGCTCCAAAACGGTGGTTAGAACTTACGATATGGGAGAAGGAAAAATCCTTCACAATCTGAAGATGGATTTGCAAAAAGAGGCGATTTGCGAAGCTAAACATTTGGTTTATACCGATTATGAGGCTCAAAGAGCCAATATCGTAAAAATAATCCATAAAGAGGAGAGAGTCGTTACCTCTCAAGAGGCAAGACACGTATTGAAAGACAGATCCAGAGCCGTATTCGACGCGGTTATAAAAGTGGAGAACGAGGCTAAGGGAGCAATAGCCCATCAAAACAACAAATCCGTTCTTTTAAACGATAAAGCCCATATGGTTTCGAAACCTCAGCTTGAGATTTACATAGACGAACTCGAAGCGAGCCACGGCTCTACGACGGGAACGATAGACGAAGAGGAGCTTTTTTATCTAAGAACGAGAGGCATAAAGGAAAAAGAGGCTAAGAAGATGATCGTTTTGGGATTTATGAAAGAGATTATCGACGAAATCGAAGATAAAGAAAGAGCCGAAGATATCTACGAGAGATTCGAAGCGGTGTTTAAAAGGGATATGCGATGACTATGAAGGAAGTTGTGGAAAAATATAAGGAGGATTTCGATCTTTTGGGAGATCCCGACGCGATAGTGGAGTATATAATCGACCTTGGAAAAGAGAATCCCTCGACTTTGGAACCTCATGAGAAAAACGACGAAACTTTTATCCAAGGATGCTCCTCTCCCGCTTGGATGGTTGAAGAGTGCAAAGACGGAAAGGTTCATTTCAGAGTTGAGGGAAGCTCCTCTTTGGCTAAAGGAATGATACCTCTCTTGCTCGATATCTTTAACGATAGGACGCCGCAGGAGATACTCTCTTTCGATCCGAAAGAGTTAAATAAACTCGGATTCGACAAAATTTTAAGTCCTACGAGACTTCAAAGCATGGAGGCGTTTTTAAGAAGAATATACGGCTTTGCCAAGAAGTGCAAGGAGAGAGAATGAGCGTTAATTTGGAAGAGATAAAAAAGAGGGTCATAGAGGAGTTGAGAAACATATACGATCCCGAAATTCCGGTAAATATATACGATTTGGGATTAGTTTATAAAATAGAATGCAAAGAGGGTAAAGAGGGCGGAGCCGTATGCGATATAGAGATGACTTTAACTTCCGCTTTTTGTCCCGCTTCCGAATATATAGTGGATCTTGTAAAAACGATAAAAAACAAAGTGGAAGGGATAGAAGAGTTAAACGTAAATTTGGTTTTCGATCCGCCTTGGGATCAGAGCAAAATGAGCGACGAAGCCAAACTTCAGCTCGGAATGCTATAAGAGGATAAAAGCCCGTAAAGGGCTTTTGTTTATAGTCTCGCTTCGTATCTTCTTAGAGTCCAGAGTCTTCTTAGAGCTTTCTTTCTCGCTTTGATTTTCTGCTCTTTTCTTATTTCCGTTTTAGGTTTGTAAAATCTTCTCGCTCTCGCTTCCGTAACGATCAGATTTCTATCAACCTGTTTTTTAAATCTTCTGTAAGCCTCTTCGAAGCTTTCGTTCGGACCTACTACAATGCCGGGCATTTTAGCGCTCCTTGGAAAGAAATTTTTTACGCGTGTAATTATAGCAAAGAAATGTTATAAAAATTTGATTTTTTAAGGAAAAATCGTTTCTGCTCGTTTTGTAAAGCTATTTTGTTTTGATTGAAGTTAAGATATTATTATGAAAATATATATGAATCGGAGTTTTTTCATGAAAAAAGCGTTGGTTTTAAGCGGAGGGGGAGCAAGGTGCATAGCTCAGCTCGGATTTGCGGCTCGTTTGGAAGAGAAGGAGATATTTTTCGATACTTTTTCGGGATCGAGCGCCGGTTCTTTGGCGGCAGCTCTTTTGGCTAAAGGGATGAGGGCTAAGGAGGCTTTCGAGTTTTTAAAGAAGATAGATTATAAAAAGGTAATCGGATGGAATCTTTTTAAAGGCTCTATCTTTCATCTTAAAAAAGCGGAAAATATTTTGAAAAACGAACTCGGTTTTAAAGATTTTTGCTCTCTTGAAAAAAAATTGTTCGTTTGCGTAACGGAGTATGAAAGCGGCGAGAGTTTTTATGTAAGCGAGGGGGATTTGCCTTTATATGTCATAGCTTCTTGCTCCCTCTTGCCGATTTTTCCTCCTTTCGAGGTAGAAGGGAAGTTTTTCATAGACGGAGGTTTTACGGACAATCTTCCGGTAACTCCGTGCGTAGGAGATCATAAGATTTTAGCCGTAAACGTAAATCCTCCCATAAAAACGAAAAAAAGTTTTATAGGAAACGTTTATAAAGGGTGTTTTACGATGTTTAACGCAAACGTGAGGCATTCGAAAACGAAAGCCGACTATTTCGTCGAGATGAAAAAGTGCGGATATTTTTCCATCTTCGATACCGAAAATTTCGACGAGCTTTTTAGGATAGGATATGAGGAGGGGGAGAA
>CAZPVZ010000170.1:0-8045 GCA_964590185.1 uncultured Campylobacterales bacterium | reverse complement strand
GCAAATACAACGATCCGTATGTAAAATCTATGATAGATTACTTTAATCTCAGAATGCCTAATCAACATATGAGCGATCAAGAGATTAAAGATATCATAGAGTATCTCAAATGGATAGATGAGAACGCAAATCTCTTCTAATCGATACTCTTTTAAAGGACGGAAAGCGTTTATAGCTTTTCGTCCTTTCCAAATCTTTATAAAATAAATCTATCTTTATCGGCATTGTTGTTTTATTAAGTTATTATAACTTCTCTTTATAATAAAGATAGATTTGTTTTATTGTTTGATTATGGTCAATGACTTTTGTCTAAAATGAGATTATAATCATATCCGGATACGATCGAAAGTTATAATCTTAATGAAGGAAAAGATATGAGCAGTGCGGTAAAGTATAGGGTATTTGCATTTGTGGCTTTCGCTATTTTGCTTTATTGGTTTGTTATTCCGGCGGTTTTGACGCATAACGTTCCCGATTTGGTAAAGGAGAAGAAAGCGGACGTTTTGCCCGCGATAGCGTATAAAGTATGGGATTTTTACGAGAAGGGCAGATATGTAAGTCCGAACACGCCGAAAGAGGCGTTGGATAAGGACGGAAATCCCATTTTGGAGAAAATGATAGCCGAAGATGCCGAGATCGGAGTTGCGAGCGCTCCTATATGGTATGTGGCTTTGGAAGCTCCGAACTATCCTAAGGAGGCTTTTCCGGAAGGTATTCCGGTTTATTATCATTTTGACGGATTTAGCGGAGACGTTCACGAGATGAATACGATAAACCACTTTATCGGAATGGATCCGATGGAGAGAGGCGCTCCTTATCTTAGAGCCGTTGCTCCTTACGTATTGGTTTTGCTGGCGCTTGCGTATGTTTTGTTTATGCTTTATGACTGGAAATGGCTAAATTACGTTATGTGGATAGCCGTTTTATTGCCGGTTATATTTTTGGGATTTTACGCTTACTGGCTATATTGGTTCGGACACCATATGCACGAATGGGGAGCTTTTAAGATAAAACCGTTTATGCCTACCGTTTTCGGAGACGGTAAGGTGGCTCAGTTTACGACGCATTCTTATCCGACTTTAGGATTTTGGTTACTGCTTGCAATAAGTATTTTTACTCTTTTGGCCATAATTTCTAAAAACAAGGCTTTAAGAGAGCAAAGAGCGTAAAAAGATGAGAAGCCTTCTTATCGGCCTTTTAATGATAAGTTCCCTTTTTGCTAAAAACGTATTGCAAGAGGTTATCGACAAGGCCAAAGAAGGCTCGAAAATAGAGCTCCCTAAAGGCGTTTTTACCGGAAATATAGTGATTGACAAGCCTCTTATGATAGTGGGGCAGGGTAAAGATACCGTTATAAAGGGAGAGGGTAAGGGAACGGTAGTTAAAATAAGAAGTTCCAACGTTATTTTAAAAAATCTATCCATAATAAATAGCGGAAAGGAGCATGAAAAAGTCGATGCCGGAGTTTCCGTAAAAGACGCTAAATTTTGTGAAATTTCAAATTGCGTTATAAAGAATTGTCTTTTCGGTATCGATTTGCAAAACGTTCATAATTCCAAAATTATAGGAAATTTTATAAGTTCCAAGCCGTTTCCTTTAGGTATAAGGGGAGACGGCGTAAGACTTTGGTATAGTAACGATAATATTTTAAAGAAAAATCATCTTTATAAATCGAGAGATTTCGTTATTTGGTATAGTCACGGCAATTTGATAGAAGAGAATATAGGAGAGTACGGAAGATATTCCCTTCATTTCATGTATGCGGGTAAAAATATAGTTAAAAACAATATTTATAAACATAATAGCGTCGGAATATTTTTTATGTATTCGAGAGATACGATAGCGGAGAATAATACGGTTATGAGCTCTTTGGGAACTACCGGTATAGGGATAGGATTGAAAGACGCTTCGAATTTTACGATAAAAAACAACACTATTTTATATTGTGCTAAAGGGATGTATATAGACCGCTCTCCGTTTCAGCCGGACGAGAAAAACTTTATAGAGGGAAATAAAATTTTATACAACAGTATAGGAATGCATTTTCATTCTCTAAGCGTTAATAACGAAATAACTCATAACGTTTTTAAAGGAAACATAGAGAACGTTTTCGACGATTCCGGACAAGGGAGAATTCATGCGGTTCAAAATCATTGGAGCGAGAACTATTGGGACGATTACGAAGGATTTGACAAAAATGGAGACGGTATAGGCGATATCCCGTACGAGCTTAAATATTATGCGGATAAGATTTGGCTTTTAAATCCGAACGTGAAATTCTTTTACGGTTCGCCGGTAATTTCGATACTTAACTTTTTAGCGAAACTCGCTCCTTTTTCGGAGCCGGTTTTGCTTTTGAGAGATAAAAAGCCTCTAATGAGAGTAAAGGGGGAGATAAATGAGTGAGAATATGACTAAAGAAGAGAAAAAAAGAAGAGATTTTCTTAAGAAGATGGCGGGACTCGGCGTTTTGGCGATAGCGGCCGGAGCCGGAATATACGCAAGCAAAGGTTTGCATGCCAAAGAGCTTCGTTTAAGACCTCCCGGGGCGGTTAGCGAAGACGAGTTTTTGGCTCTTTGTATAAAGTGCGGTCAGTGTTTGCAGGTTTGTCCGTATGACTCTATTTTATTGGAAGATGTAAATAGCTTAAGCGGAGTTGGAACGGCTTATATAGATCCTCAAAAAAGAGGGTGTTATCTTTGTAAAGCTTTTCCTTGCATTTTAGCTTGTCCGAGCGGAGCTTTGGATCACGAAAAGGATGAGATCAAATACGTTCATATGGGAATGGCGGTTATCGTAAACGAAGAAGCGTGTTTGGCCTTATACAATAAAAAAGTCCCGGATAGCGCTATAGACGCTATTTACGAACACTCTCCGGCTTTGACTAAAGAGGAGATAGAAAGTAAAAAAATAAAAGATTTGCCGAATCCAAGCGAAAAAAGAGAGCTCCAAGTGGAGCTTTTGAAAAAACTTGAAAAATTTAGAGGAAAAGATTGTACTATTTGCGCCGATCTTTGTCCTTACCATCCAGATCCCTCTTTAGCTATCGGAATGGTTGCCAAAAACGGCGGATATATTCCCGAAATCAGAGAAAAATGCGTAGGATGCGGAGCGTGCGTGGAGCTTTGTCCTACCGACGTTTTGAAGATAGTTCCGAGAGCGACTTACGAAGATATTTACGGAAAGAAGGGTTGATATGAGAAAAAGTTTTATTGTAGGTTCGGTTTTAGTTTTATTGACGCTTGTAGGTTGCGGCGAGAAGAAAGAGAAAGAGAGTCCTTCCGAAAGCGTGGAGGGTAAGATAAAAATAACGGAAAACGTCGTAAAAGAGCAACGAAGTTCCGGCAAAAAGGTTGAGGATAAAGGGAAGTTTTATTATTCGTATAACGAAAAAAGTAAGGAAGAGGCCGAAGAAGAGATTAAAAACAGAACTTTCACTCCGGTTGAAGCTTATCAAAGAGTCAGATCTCCTTACGAAAAAGTTCAAATAGAACTGTTAGCGAACAAGCTTAGCAAAAATTTTATCGTTCACTGTTCCGCTTGTCATGACGATTACGCAAACGGAATTATAGGGCCCTCTTTACTCGATAAAGACGAGAAATTCATATATAACAGACTAATCGCTTACAAAAATAAAACTAAAGCCAACGTTTTAATGAAAGATTTGGTTGCTAAAATGAGCGAAAAGGAGCTTAAGGCTCTTGCAAAAGAGATAGCAGATTTCAATCAAAAAATTAGAAAACTAAGAGCAGGAAAAAAAGTAGATTAATAAAAAAGGATAGCAGATGATTAGACACGTTATAGCCGCTATTGCCGTAATTTTAACGGCCGGAGCCATTTGGTACATGGCGAAATTGGATATAGAGGCTCAAAAGCTTCAAAAAATCAGGGAAGTTATAGCAAAATCCAAGCTTGAGGTACCGGTTAAAAAGAGTGCCGCGATTTCGTCTTCCGGAAGCGTTCAAAAAGCTCAAACGGAAGAAGAGAGCGAAGCGGAGAAACAGTTAAAGCTTCTTAAAAAGAAAGCCGGAACCATGTCGGCGTTTAAAGTCTCTCCTCTTTATAAGAGAAACTGTTCTTCATGCCACGGCGTAAACGGTGAAGGAATAGTGGGGCCTAAGTTGATAGGTAAAAGCAAAGATGAGCTGTTGCAAGCGTTGATGGATTTCAAAAGCGGTAAGAGAAAAAATTATGTAATGTACGGATTGTTGTCCAATATGAAACAGGAGGATTTGGAGAAACTGGCGGAAGAGATTTCCACTTTTGCGGATAAGTTGAAAGCGGCCGGACAAAAATAGAAAAAGCCCTATTTAAAGTGAAGGAGAAGGGGGATGGATAGATATTCATGGAGTACGAGGGAGCTTGTCAACGCTCCTCTCTTGTCAACTTTATATAACAAGTCAAACGGCAAAATAAGGCCGACTTGGAGATTTTGGAGATGGCTTAGCGTTATCGTTATAAATCTCGTTTTTTTCTTATCTTATCATATAGATATTCAATTTTTAGAGGGAACGCTTACGGGTTCGAGACTTTTGGGATTTCATCTTATAGACCCGTTTGTGGCTTTGGAAATTTTAGCAATAGAGCATCATATACATACGAATATTATTATAGGAACGGCTACTATTTTAGCTTTTTACTTTTTCGTAGGGGGAAAAGCTTTTTGCGGATGGGTTTGTCCTTACGGACTTTTAAGCGAAATAGGAGAGAGGATTCATCAAATCCTTGTAAATAAGCATATTATAAAAGAAAGAAGTTTTAATCCGAGAATAAGATACGTTTTTTGGGCGATATTTTTAGTCGCCGCCGCGGTTGACGGATATTTGGTGTTTGAGATGATAAATCCGGTCGGAATTTTGAGCCGCTTTATAGTTTACGGTTTTAGTCTGGCTATCGTTTGGGTTTTGCTGGTTTTGTTGATGGAAATCTTTTTTTCAAGAAGGGCGTGGTGCAAATACGTTTGTCCGATAGGAACGACATATAGTTTCATAGGATGGGTAAGTCCTATGAAAGTGCAGTGGGATATGGATAAATGCGATCACTGTATGGCATGTTTTGCCGTTTGTCCGGAAGATCACGTGCTTGAATTTGCAAAACCCAAATATGACGAAGAGAGAAAAAAGAAAGGAATAACGAAAGAGTTCGTAAAGGACGGAGATTGTATAATGTGCGCGAGATGTTTCGACGTTTGTCATGAGGACGCTTATAATTTCGAATTTAGGTTGAAGAATTTGGTATGATAGAGATAAAACGCGCCGTTAAAAAATTTATGGGAGTTAAAGTTTTAGACGACGTTACTTTAAGTATAAAAAGCGGCGATAAAATTGCCATGATGGGACCTAACGGAGCCGGCAAAACGACTCTCGTTAGGTCTATTTTGGGATTTTACCATCTCGATGGAGGAGAGATAAGAGTAAACGGCTATATTCCGACTAAAAACAGAACGGCCATTTTGAAAGATATCAGTTTCATTCCTCAAACTCCCCCTCCGATAAAGCTTTCCGTCGAGGAACTAAGCGAATATGTTTCCAAAAGTTCGGGAATATCTTTTTACGACATAAAAAGAGAGTCGGAAAAGATGGAATTTGATATATTTAAAAACAGAAAGAAACCTTTCTATAAACTTTCCGGAGGTATGAAGCAAAAATTTTTAATCGCTATAGCTTTGGCTAAAAAGAGCTCTCTTTTGATTTTTGACGAGCCGACCGCAAATTTGGATCCTAAAGCGAGAGAGAAATTTTATTCTCTTTTAACGGGTCTTGACGAAAAATGTTCCACTATCTATATTACTCACAGACTCGAAGAGATAGAAGGATTGGTAAACAGAAAAATTTATATGGATTTGGGTAAAGTTGTTGAAGATGAAAAAATTTAAGCTTTTTTTATTTTCGATTCTGTTCGTTTTAGCGTTTTTTAGCGGATGCGAAAAGAAGGACTATACGAAAGAGGTCCCTAAGATGCATTGGGATAGGGATATGTGCGAACGGTGCAAAATGGCCATAAGCGAGAGAAAGTTTGCGGTTCAGGCCGTTGACGAGAAAGGGAAGGTTTATAAGTTTGACGATATAGGGTGTTTGATTTTGTGGCAACAAAAAGAGCGTCCGGATATAAAATTCAAAAAAATTTGGATAACGGATGCGAAAACGGGCGAATGGATAGATGCTAAAAAGGCTAAATACACTACCGATTCCATAACTCCGATGGGGTACGGATTTGCGGCTTACAGCGACAAGACTTTGCCTAAGGGCAAAGAGACGATCGATTTTGAGGAATTGAAAAAAAGAGTTATAAAGATAGGAAGGTGATGAAAAATCTTTTATTGATAGCGAAACTTGATATTAGAGAGTCGATGAGAAGCAAATGGTTTTTCGTTTATCTTATAATTTTCGGCGGATTGATGGCGCTTTTTTTCGTTACGGGAATAACCGATAGCGTGGTTATGGGATTTACAGGGCTTAGCCGACTTCTTTTGGTTTATATGCAAGTTACCATCGTTATTCTTCCCATTTTTATTTTGATAACGACGGTAAAATCGATAGCCGGCGATAGGGAGAGTTCTATCTTGGAATATATGCTCTCTTTTCCCGTATCGCTTAAAGATTACTATTGGGGAAAGATGCTCGGAAGATTTTTTATAGTTTTCATTCCCGTTATTTTGGCTCTTTTTTTGGGTATGCTTTGGGGAGTTTTTAAAGGAGGAGATATTCCGTGGGGCGTTCTTATTTTATATAGCGCTCTTATTTTTTCTCTTTGTGCGGTTTTTTTGGGAATAGCCTTTTTTATCTCCACGATAGTGAAATCTCACGACGTGGCTTTGGGTTCCTCTTTCGTCGTATGGATTACTCTTCTTGCGTTTTTGGATATAGCTTTGATAGGGCTTATGCTTCAAAACAGATATTCGGACGATTTGATCATAGCCATTTCTCTTTTAAATCCTATGGAGGTTTTTAGAGTGGGGGCCATATCTTTGTTCGATCCGGAGCTTACCGTAATGGGGCCGGTTGCTTATTTTATTTTGGACAGTTTCGGAAGAGGACTTTTTATAGCTTATTCCGTTTTGTATCCGTTGGTGCTCGGGGGAATCTTCGCTTTTTTGGGATTTATGTTTTTTAGGAAAAGAGATCTTTTATAGGAGGATTTTATGAGATATCTGATACTGTTTTTGGCGCTTATTTCGCTTTCGTTTGCAAAGGGGGAGAAAAAAGAGGTTAAGATTCCTAAAAATATCGATCCCGTTTATATGCTTGATGTAACGAAATATCCCAAATTCAACGCCTTTATAGAGCTTGCTAACGGAAAAACGATAACTTTTTGTTGTCCGAAAGCGATGTTCGATTTCTATTTGCGTCCCTTTTTTTACAAAGAGTACGATATAAAGGGCGAAAAAGATTTTAAAAAACTATATGTTATCGATTATCTGACGGGAAAGAAAATAGACGCCAAAAAAGCGCTTTACGTATTCGGAAGCAAACTTACCGGTCCTAAGGGAGACGATTTGATTCCGGTTAAAGATCAAACCACTTCTCAACTTTTCAGATTGAAATACGGAGGAAGTAGAGTTTTGACTTTCGGAGAAGTCGTTCATAAAGGAATGGGGCTTATCAAGTTCCTCGACATGCCTTAAGATTCGGAAAAAAATCGAAAAAAAGTCTCGATTTCCTCCTTTCTTTTCCTCTACTATGTTATAATTCTCTCCTTTTATAAAAAAATCTTTTTAGAAACTAAATATAAAAAATTGTTATAAAAAGGATAAAAAATGAAATATATAAAAAAGATTTCCAATTATGCCATAGTGGGAGGTTTGGGCGCCTTTTTGGTGGCGGGATTTTACGGATGTTCCGATCACAAGGGAGACTCTTCTGAAAGAGGAGACGCCAACGCGTTTACCGAGGCGTCCAAAAAACAGGGGGCTTTCGTCGTTATAGAGGAGGTCGCTCCGAAGCAGTATAAAATAGTTGACGAATATCCGAGCGATAAGACGAGAGTCATTTTGAGAGATTTAAACGGAACGGAGAGAATTTTATCAAAAGAGGAGCTTGATAAA
>CAZPVZ010000169.1:0-4067 GCA_964590185.1 uncultured Campylobacterales bacterium | reverse complement strand
CTTCATATCGAAACTTCTAAGCCCCGCTTCCAAATGCGCAACCTCTATATGAAGTTTTTTCGCGGTAACGGCACAAGCCATAGTGGCGTTTACGTCCCCTACGACTATAACAAGATCCGGTCTTTGCTTCAAACAGAGTTTCTCATACTCTATCATCAAGGTTCCGACCTGATAAGCGTGCGTTCCTCCCCCTATTCCCAAACTCACGTCCGGAGAAGGAAGTTTCAGATCTTTAAAAATATCGCTAAACATATTTCTATCGTAATGCTGCCCGGTATGGATTATTTTCACTTCCATATCTTTATCGTTTTTAAGCTCGTGGTAAAGGGGAGCTATTTTCATAAAATTGGGTCTTGCGGCGGCGATCAAATGTATAAGCATATTTAGAACCTTTCAATTTTTTTAAAGAGAATTTTTACATATTAAATATTAAATAATATTTAAATTATTTTCACCCTCCTCCCACAAAATTCAGAAATTCAACTCTATCTCCCTCTTTAAGCCTAAATTTATCCCACTCCTCCTTTTTCACCACATTCATATTAACGGCCGCGGCCATGGTTTTGTCCTCTATTTTAAGCTCTCTTAAAAGCTCCAAAACGGTTATTTCGTTTTTGGTTTCGATATCTTTACCGTTTACCGTCAATTTCATCCTTCGCTCCTTTTTCAAGATGATATAAATAGCTGGCGATTCCGTATCTTCTTTTGGCTTTAGCGATATCGTAAGGGGTGCTTCCGTTTAGATTTTTCGCAGAAACGTCCGCCCCCGCGTTTATCAAAAACTCAACCGTTTTCATATCTCCGCTAAAAGCCGCCTGATGAAGAGGGGTTATCCCGTAAACGTTTTTAACGTTTACGTCGGCTCCGTGAAAAATTAAATATTTTACGATCTCGTATCTTCGTTGTCCGACGGCGTAATGCAGGGGCGTTAAGCCGTTTCCGTCTTGAATATCGATATTCGCGCCGTTTTTTACGAGAATTTTTACGATTTCCAGATCTCTATTTTTAACCGCTATATGAAGAGGAGAGATACCGGCTTTCGATTTGGCGTCTATATCCGTATCCTTTTTTTTCAAAATCTTTTTCACAAGTTTTGCGTTATCGTTATAAACCGCTTTGTGAAGAGCACTCCAACCGTTTACTTCGTCGGCTCGGGAAAATTGCAAACAAAACAGACAAAACGAAAGAGCTAAAAAAGTCCTTATCATACTCCGACTTTCCTATGGGATAATTTTTTTCCTATGCTAATTTTTGTATAATTATACACAAATTTGAGAAAAATTCTCGCAAAAAAAACGAACTTCTTCGTTAAAAAGGCATCGGTATGTTAAAAAAACCGCCTCTCCAAGGTCTCGTTTCGGTTTGATAAGGATACGAAAGGTAGATTCTTTGAAAAGTTTTGGGAGTGTAACTTTTGCAACTTTTGTTTTTGGGAACGAAAAATATATCTATATACTCCTCTTTGGAGTGCCTTTGATAATAAGCGAAACTGCTTTTTTTCTCTTTCGGATCCCATTTAAGAGGTATCTCTTCTCTCGTTTTTTTATAACACGCTTTGGAATTGGGAGGAAGTTTAAGATATAAAATGATTTTTACGCTTCCTTCTCCCGAAGCGGCCACGTAATATTGGCTTACCGATTTCAAAGAAACTTCGTCAAGCAAAGAGCCTCTTAAAATAAAAGAGGTAACGTCCTGAACGTTTCTAAAAGTGAGTTTTGGATGTCTGATTACGAAAGTTTGCGTATTTAGTTTATACTCTCCGAACTTGTCGTAACTATATTCCTTCTCTCTTCGAACGCTGTATCCCTTTCTCTCGAGAGCTCTTTCGAGCTCTTTCGCTTTTACGTTATCTATGCCCGAAACCGTAACTCTATATTCCGGAATGATAATAGGAGGAGTACAACCTATAAAAAACGACAAGATAAAAAACGGCGCCAAATTTTTTACGAAACCGAACATCTTTTTATCCTTTACGATTATTTTATCACAAAAAGAGAGATAAGTAAAAAATTTCCGTCGTTTACGAGAGAGGATCGCAACGCCTTTTAGCGTAAACGATCTTTTAGTATGAAAGAATTTACCTACGATAAGTTGATATACAAACCGTATATAAAAGTACAGATAAAATTTTAATTTAATATATTTTTTATAAAAATAGAAAGTTTACATTATGCTCTGAAAGCTTTCTTAAATAATATTTTTTACTATCTAATTTTAAGGAAAACTTTTTAGAGTCTTCGTTCCAAAAACTCTTTACTTCGATATAAATCGGTTTAAAATGTGATAATTTTAATATTTTATATTAAAAATAAATTTTCTGAATTATTTTAATTTATTAATTTTAAAAGATTAAATTTTAAAAAAATGGAACTATTTTAAATTCATATGTAAAATAGAAACGTTCAGCCGCCTATTGAAGAAAACGGACTTTTTTTCAGAAATATTTGTTTACTTTTATAAAAAATTTGATATAATCTGAGTAAAAGACCCGTCTATTGAAGGAGTTTGTCCCGTGAGAAAGTTTTTTGTTACAGGATTAATTTTATTGATTATGAATAGTTTAAGTTTTGCTTTGGATTTGAAGGAGGCGGTAGTCCAGACGATAGATACGAATCCGCAAATAAAAGAGAAAACGAGAGAATACAGAGCCATCAAAGAGGAATTGAAAGCCACCTTTTCGGACTATTATCCCAAACTCGACATAACCGCGGCTTACGGATACGAAAAATCCAATAACCCCAATACCAACTTTTCGGACGTGAGTATGAAAAGAAAAGAGTCCGACATAAAAATAACCCAAAACGTTTTCGACGGATTCGGAACCTATTACGGAGTTAAAAGAGACGAATACAGAGCCAAAGCCGCAAAAGCCGCAATCTACGAAAAAGCCAACTATTTGGCGCTTCAAACGATAGAGACCTATCTTAGCATCCTAAAGGATAGAGAGCTTATAAAACTTGCGAAAGAAAACGTCAAAAATCACGAAGAAATATACAAAAAGATAAGAGAACAGACTTTAAGCGGAACTTTGGCAAAATCAAATCTCGAACTCATAAAGAGCAGACTCGCCCTTTCCAAATCCAATCTCATAACATACGAAAACAGATATCAAGACGACGTAACGAAACTTTACAAACTTGCGGGATACAACATCGACATAGACGATATGAAAATTCCCTCCTTCAAAGGAAATCTGCCCTCCACCTTTAAAGAGATAACGCAAATAGCCGAAAAATCCAATCCGGCCGTCAAATCTCAAGAATTCAATCTAAAATCGGCAAAAGCGAACTACTACTATTACAGAAAAAATTTCTATCCTCATTTTAAAATAGAAGCGGACAAAGGCTGGAACAAAAATCTCGGAGGCATAAAAGGAAAAAATTACAACACGACCGTACTATTGAAAGCAAACTACAACTTTTTTAACGGAGGAAAAGATTTCGTAACACTGCAAAGAGAAATCAGCCGAATTCATAAAGAGAACGAAGTGCTAAGAAACATTCAAAGAAAGATATACGAAAACGCAAGACTTGCTTGGACTACGATAGAACTTACCGACAAAAAAGAGAAATATCTAAAAGAACATAAAGATTTCATAGAAAAAACGCTAAAATTGTATAAAGAAGAGTATAATTTGGGCAAAAGGTCTCTATTTGAAATTTTGGACGCCGAAAACGAAAAATTCTCGGCAAATAGAGAATACGTCGAAGCCTTTTACGATAAACTTTTAGCGAAATACAAACTTTTATACGTTATGGGAACTCTTTTACAAGAGCTTCACATAGATCTAAACGATAAAATATGCCTTGACGTATGCAAAGACAGCCCGAGAATTTTAAATAAAATAAAAGATTGAAAAAGGAAAAGTTATAGAGAGAATAGAAAACGACTCTTTTTTAGATACTTTAATCCTTTTCGCAAAACTGCATAATATTCAAATAACGAAAGAGAGTCTTATAGACTCTCTCCCTCTTGACAAAAACAATCCCTCTTTTTTGTTCTCATCAAACGCTCTATCTCCGAATTTCGAAAGAGCGGCTAAAAAAGCCGGATTCGTATCGAAGATA
>CAZPVZ010000168.1:0-15442 GCA_964590185.1 uncultured Campylobacterales bacterium | reverse complement strand
GGACTCGGCAAAATTCAAAACGATATAAGTTTTGCCGTCGATTTCGTTAGAAAAAGCGTTGAGAAGACGCGCCTTTTAAACGATAAGTTCGATTCTCTCGTTGAAAATATGGACGATATTACCAAAAATAGCGAAAATCTGTTCATATTTTCGGAGGATACGAGAGAGACGGTTCAAACTCTTTCTCAAAGAGCCGACGAGATTGACGGGATTTTGTCTTTGATAAAAGATGTGGCGGAACAAACCAATCTTCTTGCGTTAAACGCCGCGATAGAAGCCGCGAGAGCCGGAGAGTACGGAAGAGGGTTTGCGGTTGTCGCCGACGAAGTGAGAAAATTGGCCGATAGGACTCAAAAAGCGATAAGCGAGATAAGTATTTTAACTCAATCTATGAAACAGGACGTTTCCGATATAGACGACAAATCCTCCATGATGGTGGATAAGATAAAGGATATGGACGAGCAGATTAATTATTTGAAACAAGTAATGGTCGAGACGAACGAAGGAATAAAAGAGGAGCTTAAAAATATAGACAACGTCGCGGACGGAAACTTTATGGCTCTTGCCAAACTTGATCATATAATTTGGAAGGTAAATACCTATCTTTCGATCGCCTCCAAAAAAGAGGCGTTCTCTTTCGTAGATCATCATAATTGCAGACTCGGCAAGTGGTATGAAGAGGGAGAGGGCAAAAAGTCTTTTTCAAGAGTTTCGAGTTACAAAAATTTGGAAAATCCCCATAGCAGGGTTCATAAAGCCACCAAAGAGGTTTTCGGATTGATTGAAAAGGACGTTTATGATAAAGAGGGGCTTTTAAAAGCCGTTTCCGATATGGAGAAAGCAAGCGAAGAGGTTTTTGAAATACTCGATAGGATTTTAAAGGAAAAGAGCGAAAAAAGTTAGATTTTCATACCTCTTAACAAAACCGCCTTCAATATGCCGAAATATTCGTGCAAAGCCAAAAACGAGGAGGTTAAGGCGTTGAAAGTGGGAAGATAATAGGAGTAGTTTACCTCCTCGTTTACTTGAAAGTCGGTAGCTTCGGGAATCGGACGAAATCCCATATTCTTGAAAAGTATCGTCGCTCTTTTCATATGATAAGCCGAGGTTACGAGATATATGTAAGGATTTTTTATTCCGTTTTTTTCAAAAAGCCTTTTCGTAAATAGTGCGTTTTGGTAGGTATCGAGACTTTCGTTTTCTATGATTATGCAAAATTCGTTTTTTATCTTTTCGGAGACGGGAAGCGGTATGTTAAGATACTCTTGGAGTTGTTTTAGCGTTTTTTTTACGGCATAAGAGCTTTTGTCTTTTTGCAAAGTGTCGGATCCCGTGTAAATTAGGGGGAGATTGTTTTTTTTTGCTATCATAATCGCGTATATTAATCTTTTGAAAGCTCCGGGATATAGAGGAAGATTCGGACTTGATATCAGACTGCCTCCGGCAAGAACGACGACCGCTTGAGCTTTTTCGTTTTTTACGAAAGGTTTCTCGTAGGGTTTTTCGAGAGGGGATAGAAGAAGGTTTGAAAACGCCCTTATTGAGAAAATCAGAAATATAAAAGCGAATCCCATAAATATTTTTCTATATTTTTTGGCATACAGCGCCGCCGCAAAAAGAGCGGCTATGAAGATTCCCGGCGGAAGTAGAAAGGAGGTGAAGAGTTTGGATATGTAAAAAATCAAATCAGCTTCACTCCTTTTTCTCCTTTTTTAATTTCTCCGATGAGATAGCCTCCGCTTTCTTTTAAAACTTCGTCGGCGTTTTTTTCGGAAACGACGAGAATCATTCCGACTCCCATATTGAAGGTTCTATACATCTCCTCTTTTTCCACGAATTTTGAGATGAATTCGAAAACGGGCAGGATTTTTATTTTCGAGGTATCGACTACGGCTTGGAGGTTTTGAGGAAGAACTCTCGGGAGATTTTCCACTATTCCTCCTCCGGTTATGTGCGCTAAAGCGTTTATCTTATCTTGCAGTTTTTTATAGATTTTTACATATATTTTCGTAGGCTTTAACAAAACCTCTATCAGTCTCTCTCCGGCAATTTCGTCGTCGAATTTCATATTCAGTTTTTCGAAAAACAGTTTTCTAACCAAAGAGTAGCCGTTTGAGTGAATTCCGCTGCTTGGAAGAGCGATTAGAAGATCTTTTTCTTTGATTTCGTTTCGGTAAAGATTCTCTTTTTCGGCTACTCCTACCGCAAAGCCGGCAAGGTCGAAATCTCCCTCTCTATACATTCCGGGCATCTCCGCCGTTTCTCCGCCTATTAGCGCGCATTCGGCTTCTTCGCATCCTTTCGCTATTCCTTTTACGACTTCGCTCGCTTTGTCTATATCGAGTTTTGCGGTGGCGTAGTAGTCGAGAAAGAAAAGAGGAGTTGCGAAATTGCATATGAGATCGTTTACGCACATGGCTACGAGGTCTATTCCGACCGTATCGAATTTTTCCGCTTCTATGGCGAGTTTGAGTTTCGTTCCGACTCCGTCGGTGGATGCGAGCAGAACCGGTTCTTTATAACCTTTCGGAAGGGCGTAGGCTCCGGCAAAAGAGCCTATGCCTCCGATGACGTTTTCGTTTAGAGTGGATTTTACGAAAGGTTTGATTTTTTCTACGAAACTGTTTCCCGCGTCTATATCTACTCCGGAATCTTTGTAGCTTATCTTTTCGCTACTCATCTTTTCCCCATTTGCAAGGAGGGAAAATCTTTTGGAAGAACCAGAGTGAAGGGCAGAAGTTCGTAAAAGCCCAAACAAGCATCATAACTATTACGAAAGTTTGTAAAACTACGAAAGCTTTCGTATATCCTTGAGCCCACAAAAGCAAAATCAATCCCAATACGATAGCCGTCAATATTCTTTGCATTCTTTCGGCACACATAAGAAACTCCTTTTATTTTCGGATTTTTGTAAATTAGGATAAAAACGGTCTGATTTTACACACACCGAGACTTTTTACCTTAACTTTTCGACGGATTTTAACAAATATATGTTAAAATCGTCCTAAAAATAAGCGGAGCGTCAAAATGTGGTTTACGAAAGAGTATAAAGATTTCTGGCTTCAAAGCCATAGAGTAACCGATAGAATCTTTAGCGAAGAATCCGATATCCAGAAAATAGAAGTTTACAGAAGCGAGCAGTTCGGCAATATTTTGGCGGTGGACGAAAAACTCGTTTTGACTCAAAAAGACGATTTCATTCATCACGAGATGCTCGTTCACGTTCCGATGTGCACTCACAAAGATCCCAAAAGAGTTTTGGTTTTGGGGGGAGGAAACGGCGGATGCGTAAACGAACTGCTAAAGCATGAGGGCGTAACGATAGATATGGTAGAGCCGGATTCCGAAGTTATAGAGGTTTCCAAAGAGTTTTTCATAGAGTATCTTGACGCTTTAAACAGCGACAGTTGCAACGTTATCATAGAAACGACGGTGGATTTCGTAAAAAAGTGCGAAAGCAAAATTTACGATGTCGTTATAGTCGATGCCATGGCTCCCGTTAGAACGAAAGAGGGGGAGATTTTCGAAGAGAGTTTTTTTACGGAGATTTACAGAATCCTAAAAGACGACGGAGTTTGCGCCGCCCAAGCGGGAAGTTGGTGGCTTGAGGTCGATCAAAACAGAAGGGTTTTGAAAAATATGGGAAAACTTTTCAATATCGTTCTTCCTTACAGATATGAGATGTATCTTTATCCGGGATGCGTTTTCACTTCCGCAATCGCTTCGAAAAAGTATCATCCGACGGCGGATATCATTTTGCAAAGGGCGGATTTGCTCGATGATTTGAAATATTACAACAGCGACGTTCATAAAGCGGCTTTCGCCCTTCCCAACTACATAGAAAAGAGTTTGAAAGAGGTTTTGAAAAAGTAGATGGAGCTTTTTGAAAACGCGATTTTATTGACGGGAGGAATAGCGACCGGTAAAAGCAGCGTGTGCAATTTTTTGAAACTTCACGGTTTTTCCGTTATAGACGCCGATAAGATAGCTCATGAGGTTTTGGACGAAAACGCTAAGGAGATAGAGAGGATTTTCGGCAAAGAGTTCGTAAAAGAAGGAAAGGTGGACAGAAGGGCGTTGGGAGAGAGGATCTTCTCTTCTCCTTCGGATAAAAAGAGTCTTGAGGATCTCTTGCATCCGAAAATAAGAGAGAGAATAGAAAAAGAGGCTTTGAATCTGGAGAGATATAAGGTTCCTTATATAGTCGATATCCCTCTTTTTTTCGAAACGGGCGAAAAATACGACATAAAACCCGTAGTGGTCGTTTACGCTCCTAAAGAGGAGCAGTTAAAGAGGCTGATAGAGAGGGAGGGATACGATCTAAAGCACGCAAAAGAGAGGATAGAGTCTCAAATCGATATAGAAGAGAAGAGAAAAAAAGCCGATTTCGTTATAGACAATAGCAAAGATATAAAACATCTTCAAAAAGAGGTTGATAGATTTTTGGATTTCGTGAGAGGGATGTATGCAGATATCAAAATATGACGCAAGCGGAAACGATTTTTTGATATTTCACGCTTTCGTAAAAAGGGACAGATCGGCTCTTGCGAGAGAGCTTTGCGACAGAAAGAGGGGAATCGGCGCTGACGGTATGATAGTCTTGCTTCCCCATAAAGAGTATGATTACGAGTGGCAATTTTACAATAGCGACGGAAGCGAAGCAAAAATGTGCGGAAACGGCTCGAGAGCGGCGGCTCATTATGCCGTTTCGAACTCCTTAGCTCCATCCTCCCACTCCTTTTTAACTCTTGCCGGGGTGATAGACGCCGAGGTTAAGGGGGATTTGGTGGAGGTAAAGTTGACCGATCCGAAAGTTATAAAAGAGCCTTTTTCGCAGGAAGGCTATTTGTGGCACTTTTACGATACGGGGGTGCCTCATCTCGTAACTTACGTCGAGGATCTTGAAGAGTTTGATAAAAATCTTTGCAAAAAAATGAGAGAAAAGTATAACGCAAACGTAAATTTCGCAAAGGTAGAAAACGGAGAACTTTTCGTAAGGACCTTCGAAAGGGGAGTGGAGGACGAAACTTTAGCCTGCGGAACGGGAATGGCGGCTTCTTTTTACGGAGCTTTCAAAGAAGGGAGAGTTGAAGAGAAGGTTAAGGTTCATCCTAAAAGCAAAGAGGAGCTTAAGCTCGCTTTTAGGGGAGGATTTATATTTTTTGAAGGAAAAGTTACGAATATTTTCAATACCATAATAAGGCTCGATAATGAATTTGACGCATCTTGACGATAAAGACAGACCTAAAATGGTTGACGTTTCCGATAAAGAGGATACCGAGAGGGTGGCTACCGCAAGCGGAGTCATACAGATGAGCCAAGAGGCTTACGAGGCTATCGTTTCCCAAAAAACCAAAAAGGGTCCCGTTTTGCAAACGGCGGTTATCGCCGCCATAATGGGGGCTAAAAAAACGAGCGAACTTATTCCTATGTGCCATCCGCTTATGCTGACTTCAATAAAATGCGACGTGGAGGAGCTTCCTTTTCTTCCCGGTTTCAAACTTACGGTTACGGCTAAGCTAAAAGGCAAAACCGGAGTCGAGATGGAGGCTCTAACCGGCGTTAGCGTCGGACTTTTGACGATTTACGACATGGCGAAAGCCATCGACAAATCGATGGTTATAAAAGATATCCTTTTGGAAGAGAAAAAAGGAGGCAAAAGTGGTGAATTTAAACGAAAAGGTTAAGGGAAAAAAGTTGGAACTTAACTATCCTTGCAACTGGAAATATAAAATCGTCGTAAATTCCGATAAGAACATAGAGTCCGTCGTCGAGGAGGTGATGGGAAAAAGGGAGTGTAAGATAAACTCTTCCAAAGAGAGTAAAGGCGGGAAGTATAAAAGTTACAATCTTGAGGTTTTGGTTCATAATGACGACGATAGGGAAGTTATTTACGAAGAGCTGAAAAAACATAACGACGTAAAAGCCGTATTGTAAGGAAAAATATGAAAAACGTAAAAGAGAATTTCGAGACTTTTTTAAAAGAGAACGCGAAGAAGGAGAATTTTCTCTCTTTGCTTAAGGAGAGAGCTTGCGAAATAGCGCATAAAGAGATTGAAGGTATTTCGGATTTCGATAAAAGAAGAGAAAAACTTTACGAAATTTTTGAAGAGTTAAAGGGCGTTTTGAAAGATAACGATCTTTTGAACATAAAGGCTCTCTCCTCTTTAATTTCGGCTATGGTCGAGGCTTTGACTCTCGAGGAGAAAAAGAAGCTTTACGATCTTATGAACGAAAAAGAGCTTTTGGAGAAGAGAATAGAGGATAAAAAAGAGGATATAAGGGAAAAGATAGTAAAAGCTTTCGAGATAGTGGAGAATAAAGCCAAAGAGGAGGATGAGGAGATAGTAGTAAATGCTTTGAACAACGTTAAACTTCAAAGTATGGAGCTTTTGGGGATTTTGAGAGAGACCGCCCAAGAAGCGATTCTCGGCGCTATCGAAAAGGGAGACGATATAGAAGAGAGTATAGAGGAGATCGTTAAAAATATCGTCTATGAAGCGATTAACGAGGGAGAACTTACCAAAAAGAGAATAATTTACATAGTAAAAACCGTAATAGACGCTTCGGTGGAGATAGCCGACGAGGATCAGGCTTTTGCGAAAGAGATATTGAAAGGAAGCGTTTACGGAAGCAAAAAAGGCGTTTCCAAGGCGATAGGAAAGTTTAAAAACGAACTTAAACTGATTCCGAACGAGGTTCAAAAAGAGATAGCTTCCCAGCTTGAGAAGACTAAAAACGAGCTTTACGGCATAGACGAGGATTTTATAAATATTTTGAGAGAAAGCGCTTTGAGCTCTAAAGGAATCTCGAAAGAGATTTTAAACGAGATAATTTTGAAATTAAATAGCGCCGTAGAGAAACTTAAAAAGAAGAGTCTTGAGACGAGAGAAGCTATAATGGAGAAGTTGAAGGAGATAAAACCGGAAGGAGTATTTGAAAAAGAGATCATACACGAAGCGAAGCAGTTTTCTGAAGATGCGAAAAAGGTTGGAAGATATCTTTTGGATATTACCAAGGGGATTTTAAACGGAGCCATCAAAGGGGCTAAGGACGCTATAAAAAAATAAAAAATTTTATACTTTTTCCGAAAAATATGTTATTATAATATAAGATAAAAAAATACCTCGATTTCGGAAAAAGTATGAATCCAAAAGAGAAAAGCGAACTTTTAAAAGAGTATGAAGAGATAGAATCAGGCGAGAGAAATCTAAGCTTCTCCACGCTTTTAATTGCTTATTTGCTTATAATTTTGGGACTTTTGATATTTTTGCCGAAAGTTTATATAAAAAACGAGATCTACTACACAAGCCGGGATATCAATAAGCTCTATCGCGAATATTCCACTCAGAAAGAGGAGAACGAGGCTCTTAAGAAAAAGATAGAGTATTTGAAATATAAAACCGATATTGCGGATACTATATTTTAACTTTTGCGTAAACTCGTCGGGGAGCCGGGTAGCCTTCCACCGTTTTTGAGGGATCGGAGGGATCTAAGAAATTGTTTAAACTCTCTCCCTCTATCCACTCCGTTTTTCTTTGTTCCGTAAGATCCGTCTCTTTTTTAGCTAAAATCTCAAACTCCTTAAATCCCGCTTTTTCGCACCAGTTTTGTAAAGCTTTTATCGAAGGTATGAAGTGGACGTTGGGTATTTTCGAGTAAGTTTTTTTGGGTATCAAAGCTATCTCTTGGTCGCTTTCTATAAAAAAAGTGTCCAAAAAAACCTCTCCGCTCGGATTTAGAGACTGTTTTAGGGATTTTAGAGTTAAAATGGGATCGCTTCTGTGGTACAAAACTCCGAGACAAAAGATCGTATCGAATTTCTTTCCGTAATATTTTAGATGTTCGACGCCTAAGAGTTCATAGCGTATGTTGCTTTTTACAAAGGTATCGATAAACTGAAATTGAGTCATAAAAAGAGGAGAGGGATCGAACCCTACGATCTCCTTCGGAGACTCTTTTAACATTCTAAACATATAATAGCCGTTATTGCATCCTACGTCGGCTACCGTTTTATCTTGGAGGTTGAAAAAAGGTTTTAAAAGATTATATTTTATATGGCTTCTCCATTCGCTGTCTATAAAGAGAGAAAATAGTTTGAAAGGTCCTTTTCTCCAAGGACGCATTTTTAGGGCTATTTCTCTTAATTTTTGAGGATTTTCTATTTCTCCTTCTATCTCGATAGTATCTTCAAGTTTTATGTTCGTTATGCGATGTTTTGGAATCTCCTTTAAAAGCTCTCTTAAAGGGGCTATGTTTTTCCATTTCAGCCATTTTAGGCGCTCTTTTTTAATCTCTTCTATATTCATACTTTAATATCCAAAATGTGAAATGGAGAAGTTTGCGGCTTTTCTTCCTCCTCTTGCTCTTTTTTTCTCGGTTTCTTTCGGATGGCTTTAAAGGTCTCTTCCTCTTTTTCTTTAACGCTTATTTCGCTAACTTCTCTCGAGTGATCGCGATCCGGATCTATAAGAAGAGATCTGTCCGTTTCGAGATCTTCCGGCTCTTCTATCTCCTCTTCCTTGTTTACCGTTGCGTTCGCCGCCGCTGCGTTTTGAAGTTCTATTCTGTTTAAAAAGTTGACTTGAGGAATCGAGGCTACCGGAATGTTTTGGTTTATGAGAGTGATTTGCTCTATCGGTGTCGGCATTTTCAATCCTTCGTTACTTTTATCGTATCGTAGTTGACGTAATTGACAAAAGCTTTCTCTCTTATTTTAACATTTCTTCTTCGAGTAAAGTCAACAAGATAGCTTCCTTTTTGGGATACGCTAAAATCTACGCACAATTTCGCTGCAAAACGAAGAACTTTTTCGTCGATATTTTTTTTGTCGGTTCTTATTATGACGTGAGTGGAGGGCATATCCTTAAGATGCATCCATATATCGCTCATTTTTGCGTTTTTAAGAAGCTCGGCGTTTCCTTTCTCGCTTTTTCCGACCATTATTTTGTATCCCTCTAAAAAATAGCTTTCATAATCGCTCTCTTTTTTCCTCTTTTTCTCCTTTTTTTCTTGTTTCGGAAAGAGGATGTTTATCTCGTCGGCGCTTTTTGCGTTTTTGATTATCTCCATTTTTCTGTTTATGAACTCTATT
Source organism: uncultured Campylobacterales bacterium (assembly GCA_964590185.1). GTDB lineage: Bacteria > Campylobacterota > Campylobacteria > Campylobacterales > JAADDG01 > JAADDG01. The sequence continues at coordinate 6,348 of CAZPVZ010000168.1, read as the reverse complement.
TTCGATTTTAGGTTCTCTTTTTCTATATGGCTGTATTTGGCTTTCTGTTTTAGCTTTTTCGCAATGTTAAATAGGATATTGGCGGCTTCCTGCGGGGTTCTTGCGCCGTTTGGAAGTTCTATCTTAACTTCTTTGCCTTCGAAATCTTTTAGTTTTACGACTTTTTGATAATTTTTTATCTTGTGGAGATTGGAAAGCAGGAGCGTAGCTTGGTTTTGAAGTTTTTCGCTCTTTTTCAAAAGAGTTTCTTCGTCTTCTATGTCGTTATAGATTTGTTGAAGTTTTTCTCTTTTTTTAGAAAGGTATAAAAGCTTTTGATTTTTTAAAACTTTTATTCTCTTCTCTTCCTTCTCTTTGTAAACTTTGTAAAGATACTCGTTGATATCCGGGATTTCCTCCTCTTTCTCTTTGATTTCAAACGGAGGAAGGTCTATGAGTTTAACGCCCGTTTGAATCTCTCTGAAAGAGATGCTTTTGTCTATATGGCGCAAAGCCTCTATAACGGTTTTGTCCTCTTTCATAATTATTGCGTTTGTGTTTCTGCCGGTGAATTCGAGCTGAAAAAGCGTGGTTTCTTTTTTGTATTTTTGAGAGAGAGAGGTTGTGAATCTGATTATTCTGTTTCCTTCCAAAACCTCCACTTTTTCTATTTTCGCTCCGTTTAATCTCTTTTTTAAAACGATGTCGAAAGGAGCGGCGTAATCTTTGGCTTTTTTGTAATCGTCTTTTTTGAAGATTAGGGAATCTCCCTTTTTCATATCGAAAAATATCGTTTCGTTTTTGTCAAATACCATTTTGATTACGGTATCTTCAACTCTTTCCGCAAGATAGATTTTCTTAAATTTTTTAAGATAGTTTACTATTTGTGTCAGGATATATCTTTTCATAGTGGAGATTATACCTAAATATGAAGCTTATCGTAAGAGACATTTTATGATATAATAAATCGTAACCCCGAAGCGAAACCTCTCTATAGCGAATTTCAAAAAATAGAGGAGAAACAAAGAATCTTATATGAATTTTACGAGCTTAACAAAGATGACGAGAACAGTTTTAAGAACTATCTTTTGAAATTGGAGACGGTGGCGGAGTTAAGGGACGAGCTAAAACCGATAATAAAAGAGGAGGAAGAGATGCTGGATTTTAAAGTGAAACTCGAGGATCTGCCCTCATACGAGATAGGATTTGAGAGAGGGATAGAGAGAGGAATAGAAAGAGGAGTCGAAAGAGGAATAAAGGAAGGTATCGAGAAAGGAGCCGAGCAGGAGAGGATAGCTTTGACGAAATCTCTTTTGTCTTTGAACGTGGATATTGAGATCATAAAGAAAGCGACCGGGTTTAGCGACGAGGAGATAGAGAAGATAAAAGAGTCTTTAAAACAGGAGAAATAATGCGACTTTTCGATAGGGACAATCGTTTCAATCTCGCTAATCTCGCCACCTTTACGAATATAAGTTTGGGACTGATAGCTTTATATTTTATCCATAAAGGGAATTTTTTCGTAGCTATTATTCTTGCTTGGATAGCGGGAGCTTTGGACATACTTGACGGCAAGATCGCAAGAAAGTACGATCTATCCACGGAGTTTGGCGTTCAGTTGGATAGTTTTGCCGATTTTCTCTCTTTTGTTATTATGCCCTCTTTTTTGCTTTTTTACGCTTTGGATAAAGGCTCTTTGTTTGAAGAGATCGTTATAGGCGGAGTATTTATATACTATGTCATAAGCGGGCTTAGAAGACTTATAGAATTTAACTTAAAAGTGGAAGCGGGCAGCGTGGAGAAGTATTTTACCGGCGTTCCGACTCCTCTTGGAGCGATACTTCTTTGGATCCTTTATCTTCTTTATTCTTACCGTATAATTTCCTCTCCTTTGGCGATAGCCGTTTTTGTAGCCGTGATAGGTTGGTCTATGAACTCCAAAATAAAAATTCCTCATCCCTAAGAGATCGTTTATAATCGTTTTGTAATGTTTTTTTTGTATCATTACGCTATATTTTTAAAAAAGAGAGGAAAACGATGAAAAAGGTTGTTTTATCCGTTTTGACCGCGGGTATATTGTCCGTAGGTTTAAACGCTACCGAAATAACTCTTTATCAAGACAAAACTACGGGCGCTCTTTATACGACTCCCGGAGAAAATAGAATTAAGCTCGGTAAATTCGTCTCTAAAGACGAAATAAGTAAAGATATCTCTTTAAAAATGCAAAAAGAAGCCAAAATTACGAAGGTGGTATCTAAAGTTCCGACTTTAAAAATTAACGGAGTGCATTATCTTGGGTTTACGGGTATCAATTATAAAGATGATAGGGACGACGTTAAAAGATTCGAAAGCAGAAGAAACTATTTTCAGGTAAAAGCTTATTGGAATGAAAAAGATTACGTGAGAATGACGCTGGATACTCATCAAGACGATACGGGAGATTGGAAAGTGAGATTGAAATACGCCTATTTGTATCTAAGCGGCGTTCTTCCGTATACCGGCGTCGAATTCGGACAGGTTCACAGACCTTGGATAGATTGGGAGGAGCATCACGGGTGGCTTTATAGGAGTATAGCCAAAACTTTCGTAGAGGAGCATAACGGAGCTCATCTAACCAATTCCGCCGATTTGGGAATCAATTTTAAAACGAAAACGGAAAACTTTTCAAGCGAAATAGGTCTTTATAACGGAGAGGGATATCACGGCAAGATAAAAGAGAACAAAGAGCTCTCTTTCGAGTGGAGACTTACGGCTCATCTTTTCGGAACGGGCAAAGAGCACGTTAAATCTTCCACCGAGTATTTGGATGTTTCGTTTTTGGGACAGATCAACTCCGAATATAAAAACGATCCGGAAGATTTTAAATGGTACGGAATTCACGCCGTTTATAATCAGCCTCTATTTTTGTTAGCCGCGATGTATGTCAAATCGGATCATGAGAATAAAGACGATAAAGAGGGAAAAGGTTTTTCGGTTAACGGAGAACTAAGACCTGTTCCGAAATGGAGCGTTTTTGCAAGATACGACAAATGGAGCGACGAACACGGAAGCGAGGATAAGGATAGAGAGGAGTGGATTGCCGGCTTAGCCTATAAATATAATAAAAACGTTAAATTTATAGCCAACGTTTTCGGAATAGATCCCGATACCGATACGGACGACGACGAAGAGTTAAGGTATATGTTGACAAGCGAAATCAAATGGTGATTAAAAAGAGCAGGAATATATCTCCTTTAGCTCTTTTAGTTTAACCGTTTTATCGCTGTTTTTGATTTTTATGAATATAAAGGGCTGGGTTAAAACCTGAGGAACTATGCAGTTTTCTCCCGGCTCTTTAAAAACCGTCTCGACGAGTATATAATCTTCGTATTCGACGATTTTTTTTAGATCTATAAAATATCCTCCCGTCGGTTTTACGCCTTCTACGATGGCTATCACCTCGTAAAAATCGAAATCTATATCCGGTATCTCTTCGGTGGGGTTGTAGTAGGCGTATATTCTCTCAAAATCGTTTTTATCTTTTATGATTAGGATTTCTCTCTCTTTCGAGTATTGGGTTATATATTCGTTCACTCCCGGATACAGGGTGTATTTGATTTCGACGGGATAGCCGTCGGAAACGGTTATGTAACCTCCGCTTTCGCATCCGCTAAAGATAAAGATGAAAATTGCCGATATAAGAGATAGAATGCTCTTTTTCATAACGCGCCTCCCCAATTTCCTTATAACCATTATGGCACAAGAAGATTAAGGAGGGATTAAACGGAAAATCTTTTTAACCTAAAGATTTATTTTTTTCTTTATGTTTCGAAAAGTCATAAATATATGCTTTTAGCGCGAGGTTTAACCTTTTTGAATCCATCTTTTTAATCAAAGTAACGATTTTGTTCTCTTCGTTTCTGGCAAACGCCGAAATTTCTATTTCGGAAGGTTTGAGATTTTTCGATTCCTCGATAGAGAAAGAGATATGGAGGCGTTTTAGGTCGGGATTTTTCAGATAAAACTCCATATAATTTTTTTCCACTTTTAAAGAGGAGATTTTTTCGCCGTTTAATCTAACGCTGCTTTTTTTTATGGAGAAACCTTTGGGAAGAGTTATGTAACATTTAAAATCTTTCGTTTTTTCGTATCTTTTGTCAATTCGTTTCGATAGATTCAGCGTAATTTGATCCGAAAGGGATACGGTATATATAAACGCTTCTTTAAACTTCTTTTTGTATCTTTTTAGAGTTTCGTAAGCCTCTTTTTTACTTTTCGTTTCTTTGACTATGGCGAAAAATCCGTTGCTTTTTTTTATAATCTTGAAATCTTTAAGGTTTAAAGATCTTTTCGTCTCTTTTAGATAGGCTGCGTTTTTAGCCGCGCTAAGCTGTACGAAGTATCCTTTTTGTGCAAAGAGAACGGAGACTAAAAGAAGAGAGGAAATAAGGATTTTCATTAACGCTCCTATTTTTTATTTATTAAAATCGGCATTTATTTGAAATAGTTTATTTGATTTAAAAATGGTAAAATAGAGTGAGAATTTTTGAAAAAAGGGCTTTTGATGTTCGGTTTTATAAGAGTGGCGAGCGCGGTGCATAAGCTGAGAGTCGCCGATACGAGATTTAACGCTAAAGAGACGATCGAGATTATAAAAAAGGCGAATGAAAAAGACGTCTCCGTGATCGTTTTTCCCGAACTTTCGATAACTTCTTACACTTGCGGAGATCTTTTTTTTCAAAAGGCTTTATTGGAAAGCGTTTACGAAGAGATGGAGAGGATAAAGGAAGAGACGAAGGATTTGAATATCGTAAGCATCGTCGGAGCTCCTTTGTGGTACGAAAACAGGCTTTATAACTGCGCCGTCGTTTTGCAAAGGGGGGAGATACTCGGAGTCGTTCCCAAAAGCTTTCTTCCCGAACATAAGGAGTTTTACGAAAAGAGATGGTTTGACGGCGGAAGAGGGATAAAAGAGGCTTATATCGATATAAACGGCAAAAAGGCTCCTTTCGGAACGGATCTTATTTTCTCGAAAGAGGCTCCTTTTTCCGTAGAGATTTGCGAAGATTTGTGGAGCGTGATACCTCCGAGCTCTTATCACTCTTTGGGAGGGGCGCTTTTGCACTTCAATCTTTCCGCAAGCAACGAAACGGTCGGGAAATATGAGTATAGAAGGGCTCTCGTAAGTCAGCAAAGCGCAAGATGCGTCAGCGGATACGTTTACTCTTCAAGCGGAGTTTTCGAATCCACTACCGATCTCGTTTACGGAGGAGACGCGCTTATTGCTGAAAACGGCGTGATTTTAAAAGAGGGGGAGAGATTTAAAAGAGAGTCCTATTTCATAACCGCCGATATCGATATCGAATATCTTAAATATTATAGAAAAGTGGAGACCTCTTATAGCGATTACGAAGTTTTGTCTTTTAGACATATAGAAACGAAACCTCTAAATCGCATAAAGAAATTGGACAGATTTATAGATCCTCATCCTTTCGTTCCCGAACGAGAGAGCAAAAAAGCTAAAAGATGCGAAGAGATTTTTTCGATACAGACCGCGGGACTTGCCAAAAGATTGGAGCATATAGGAGAGAGAGTCAAAGTCGTTTTGGGAGTTTCCGGCGGGCTGGATTCGACTTTGGCTCTTTTGGTGGCTTACGAGACGATGAAGCTTTTAAATAGAAGCGCAGAGGATATCGTAGCCGTTACGATGCCGGGATTCGGAACTACGGGCAGGACTTACGAAAACGCCGTCGGTTTGTGCCGAAGAATGGGGGTTACTTTAAAAGAGATATCCATAAAAGAGGCTGTTTTGCAACACTTTAAAGATATATCTCACGATCCTTCGGTATGTGACGTCGTTTACGAAAACGCTCAAGCGAGGGAGAGAACGCAGATACTTTTCGATCTTGCGAATAAGGAGGGAGGAATAGTTTTGGGAACGGGAGATTTGAGCGAAATAGCTTTGGGATTTGCCACATACGGAGGAGATCAGATCTCTATGTATAACGTTAACGCTTCCGTTCCGAAAACTTTGATAAGATACGTTATTTCGTGGGTCGCTCAAAAAGAGCCGAGAATAGGGGATATCCTTTCCGATATCGTCGATACGCCCGTATCTCCCGAACTTTTGCCCGAAAAAGAGGATCGAATCGTTCAAAAAACGGAGGAGATTATAGGTCCTTACGAACTTCACGATTTTTTCCTCTATCATACCGTCAAATACGGAGCCGATCCGGAGAAAATTTTGTTTCTTGCGAAAGAGGCTTTTAAGGAGAAATATGACGATGCGACTTTGAAGAAGTGGCTTAAAGTTTTCGTAAAGAGGTTTTTTATCAATCAGTTTAAAAGAAGCTGTATGCCGGACGGTCCTAAAGTCGGAAGCGTCTCGCT
>CAZPVZ010000167.1:0-3935 GCA_964590185.1 uncultured Campylobacterales bacterium | reverse complement strand
ATTAAACCCTCGCTACTGTTAAAAACGTTATATTCGTAAATTTTCGGAAGTTCCCCTTTTTTAGCCAAATCATAACTTATCTGAGTGGCGGCGTATAAAGAGGCGTTAATGGCGGAAGTGGAGCTTATCAAAGCGACCGCCGCCATAATCTTAAAACCGATATCCCCGAACGCCGGTTTAGCCGCCTCCGCCAAAGCGTAATCTTTAGCCTTAATCACTTCGCTCAAAGGCAGATTTCCCAAAACGGCAACCGCCGTGGCGACATACAAAAGCATCACGAATCCTATCGCTATCATCATCGCTCTTAGCATGTTTTTTTGAGGATTTTCCATATCTTCTACGCTATTTGTTATGACGCTAAATCCCTGATAAGCAAAAAACACGAGTCCCAATGCGTAAAAAAGATTTATATTTATCGAAGAGACGGAAAATTGCAAATTCTTGGGATCCACATAAAAAAGAGCCGCGATAACGAAAAGTATCAACATCGATAATTTAGTAACGACTATCAAATTTTCGCTTTTTGCCACTATGTCGGCTCCTATCAGATTTATAACCGTAAAAACGGCTAAAATGCCCAAAGCGAACATATTTACGCTAAAAGGAGTAATTCCGCTCGCCAAATAGGTGGAAGCGTAAGTCCCGAAAGACTTTAAAACCGCCGCAAGACCTATAAGCTGCACGAGATAAAACAAAACCCCCAACGCGCCGCTAAAAAACCCCTCTTTATATTCGTGAACCAGATACTCTATAACTCCGCCTCTGCTTGGATATCTTAAAGCAAGTTTCGCCAAAGAGTAGCCGGAAAGCAAAGCTATAACTCCTCCCAACAAAAAAGTAAATATCACCAAATTCCCGGCTATCGCTCCCGCTTCTCCGATAACTATGAAGATTCCTATTCCGACCATCGAGCCGATTCCCAAAAATACGGCGCTCCATAATCCGAAAGCTTTTTTCTTCTCCATCTTCCTTCCTTTTTTTAACTTATTATAACTCAAAAAGGTTAATACGTTCAGTTACTTTAGTATCTTTTACGAAGAAAAAAGTAAATTTTAATAAATATTTTAGTAAAATTACGCCTTTAATTCTCACACGCTAATCCTTAAAAGGTTGCGCTTTAAAAGCGTTAATGAGCGTGGAGGACTAAACCTAAATCACATAAGGAGACTTTTTATGGTAACTATGAAGGATTTGTTGGAATGCGGAGTCCATTTCGGGCACCAAACAAGAAGATGGAATCCGAAGATGAAGAAATTTATCTTTGGAGAAAGAAAAAATATCTATATTATAGATTTGCAAAAAACTTTAAGATATTTTAGATATACATACAATATTGTAAGAGACGCCGCGGCGGAAGGCAAAACTATCTTGTTCGTGGGAACTAAAAAGCAAGCTACTAAAGCTATCGAAGAGTACGCTCAAAAATGCGGAATGCCTTACGTCAACCACAGATGGTTGGGCGGTATGCTTACGAATTTCAGAACCATTAAACAATCGATAAGAAAACTCGAGATTATCGAACAAATGGAAGAAGAGGGACAGTTTGAGCTTTTAACGAAAAAAGAAGCTTTGATGCTAAAAAGAAAAAAAGAGAAACTTTTAAAATATTTAGGCGGTATCAAAGATATGAAAAATATTCCCGATATGCTTTTCGTAATCGATACCGTCAAAGAGAAAATAGCCGTTAAAGAAGCCAACAGACTTAAAATCCCGGTAGTGGCACCTCTCGATACCAACTGCGATCCGGACGTAGTAGATTATCCCATTCCCGGAAACGACGACGCCATAAGATCCATCCAACTATTTTGCAAAGAGATAAGCGAAGCAATCATAGAAGGAAAAGAACTTAGAGCTCAAGACGAAAACATAGAGGAAGGCGAAGAAGCGCAAAGCGTTCCGGCTACCGAAGAGGAGAAAAAAGAGCTTATAGAAGAGGCGGTAGCCGAAGGGGAAGCGGAAGAGAGTCAAGAGGTTAAAGAAGAGGAAGTAAAAGAAGAGGTAGAAACAAAGGAGAGCGAATAATGGCAAACATCACCGCAAAAATGGTTAAAGAACTAAGAGAGCTTACCGGAGCCGGAATGATGGACTGCAAAAAAGTCCTCGTAGAAACCGGCGGAGACATAGAAAAAGCGATAGAAGAGCTTAGAAAAAAAGGACTCGGAAAAGCGGCTAAAAAATCGGACAGACTCGCAAGCGAAGGACTTATCACTCTAACTATCAGCGACGACTATAAAAAAGCCACGATGAGCGAAATAAATTCGGAAACCGATTTCGTGGCCAAAAACGAGCAGTTTAAGAAAATGACTCAAGCTACGACGGAGCTTATCCACGCCGAAGAGATAGCGGACGTGGAAGAGCTTATGAAAAGAGAGATAGAGGGAACGGTTTTTGAAGAGTATCTAAAAACTCAGATAGCCACGATCGGAGAGAATATAGTCGTTAGAAGATTCGTAACCATAAAAGCCGGAGAAAACGGAATAGTAAACGGTTACGTTCACTCAAACGGAAGAGTGGGAGTTATCGTAGCGGCAAAATGCGACAGCGAAAAAACTTGCGAAGGCGCAAAAGAGCTACTAAAAAACATAGCTATGCACGCGGCGGCCATGGCTCCTAAATATCTAAGCGAAGAGAACATTCCCGCCGAAGCTTTGGCTAAAGAGGAAGAGATAGCGAAAGCTCAGCTCCAAAAAGAGGGTAAACCGGAGAAGATATGGGATAAAATCATTCCCGGAAAACTTGCGAAATTTAAAGCGGAAAATACCCTTTTGGGACAAAAATTCGTAATGGACGATAAAAAGAGCGTAGGAGAAGTTATCAAAGAGAAGGCCAAAGAGTTAGGCGGAGAGATCAAACTCGTAGAATACGTAAGATTCGAACTCGGAGAGGGACTCGAGAAAAAATCGGAAGATTTTGCGGCAGAGGTTGCTTCTCAGCTAAAATAAAAAAGACGGCTTAAAGCCGTCTTTTTAACAATTCGTAAAGAGACATCATGAAACCTCTTCTAAAAGCGTTGGAAATATCGCACTCTTTCGACTATCAACTTTTCGAAAACGTCTCTTTAGCCATCTACGAAGGAGAATCCGTCTCCATAGTGGGAAGAAGCGGTAGCGGAAAAAGCACGATACTTCATATCTTATCCACCCTTTTAAAACCCCAAAAAGGAAAAGTTTTTTATAAAGATAAAAATATCTACTCTCTTAAAGAAAAAGAGCTTTTGAACATAAGACGATACGAAATGGGAATAATTTTCCAAGCTCACTATCTTTTCAAAGGATTTACGGGTTTTGAGAACATAAGAATAGCCTCTTTGATATCTCAAAAACCCATCTATAAAAATTTATTGGAAAAACTTGAAATAGAAAACGTATTGAAAAAAAACGTCGGAGATCTCTCGGGAGGACAACAACAAAGAATATCGATAGCGAGAGTCTTGGTAAAACAACCCAAAATCATATTTGCGGACGAACCGACCGGAAATCTCGACAAAGAGACCTCCGATGCGGTTATGGAAGTTTTGTTCGATTATGTAAAGAGCGTAAAAGGAGCGCTATTTTTGGTAACGCACGATGAAGAACTCGCAAGCAGATGCTCTCAAGCTTACAGACTTAAGAACAAAACTCTCGAAAGCATCTAATGGAGGAGATAGCCAAACTTCTAAATCAAAACAACGCGATTTTATTTTTGCTTCTTTTTGCAAGATTTAGCGGAGTAATGGCGTTTTTTCCTTTTTTTTCCCATATGAGCATTCCCGTATCCGTAAAAACGGCTCTAACTTTTTACATTACGGTCATATTTTTCCCGATGGCGAAACTGGGAAATTTTCACCCGGATCTATCGTCTCTCGTTTTGGCCGTTTTAAGCGAAATAACTTTGGGTTTCATAGCGGGACTCGCTTTAAACATAGTTTTCGCCGCGATATCTTTAGCGGGAGAGCA
>CAZPVZ010000166.1:0-3827 GCA_964590185.1 uncultured Campylobacterales bacterium | reverse complement strand
TTTTTGACAATCTTTAACTTGTGAAGAAATCCGAATAGATTCATTTTGTTTATTTTCTTCTCTATCTCTTTGGATATAAACTCCCTTTTTGCTTCGGAATCTTTCTCTATTTGCGATTCAATCTCGGAAAGTTCCGATTCTATACTTTTTTTATAATCTTCGTCCGCATTATGACTCTCTAAAAAACCTCTGATAGACTTTATCAAAACCTCTCTGTAATCAACGTTTTTCATAACTTTTACGATAGCTTTTTTATACGCTTTTTCAAGCTCCATCGCTTTTTTCGGATGGGCTCTTATCTGATCGTGAATAAGCTGCAGATTGAGATTATATTTCTCTTCATAAAGTATTCCGGTCTCTTTCAAAGCTTCCATAAGAATCGTCGCGTCCATCGCGTGAGTAACCAATACGTTAGCCGATATCTCGTTTAAAACATTTTTATTATAGGTTACGTCTTTATTGAGATCAACCAAAGTAACCTCTTTCATTAAAGAGATATTTCCGAAATCGTTATACAATTTCGCATAATCCCCTTCTTCGTTTAAAAGAGCGAAGGGATGGATTATCCTAAAATGCTCATCAGGCTCCGCATAATCTTTATAAACCTTTTTTATTATTTTAAAAAGTTCCCCAATCGACTTTTTTCTCTCTTTAAAAAGTTTGGTTCTATAATTTTCCTCATAAAGCATATAAAAAGACGTTGCGAATTTGTCTTTAATCCCGTATCTGAGCTCTTTCATCTTTTCGTCGTAATCTTCTTTAAACTCTTCCATACCCATTACGGGCTTTTCGAGAAAATAATTGATGATCCGGATACCTATGCGCTCGTTTTCGAAAATAGCCTCCACTACGCCGTCCACGATATCGTTTACCATCCCGAACATCTGCTGTTCGTAGCTTCCGGCTATCATCGGCATCTTAACCATTTCTCTATATCCCAACACCATCCCGAGCAATACGAAAGCATCGTAAAACTCTTTATACGTTCTCAATTCAGCGTTTTTCGACACTTTTTCGGGATCGCTCGCAAGTTCCCCCAATTTTTCGATAATATCGATAAAAACGGCATATACGTCTCGGAACTTGCCGTCTCTTATATCCTTTAGGATACGCTGAACCTTAGGATTAAAACTCTCCTGAAAGAGTTGGATCATAATACCGGAACCGGTAGCGTCGGGAGCGGGATAATATTCCGCACGAAATTTTCCGGTTATTTTATAATCCCTAAAGGCTTTTATCGTATCCAAAGCAAGAACCGTCTTAAATGCGTTATCTTCTCCGAAATACTCAAGCGCTCTATCTATCGCCGTAAAATACTCATCTCTATTTCGAGCTTCAAGATAGTCATCCAATATTTTATCGAGAGTTTCATCGTATCCGTAAGAAAGAACGACGTTGGGATCGTATATCTTCATTTCGTCCAAAAAAGAAGCGAGAACGTACGCTACGACGTTTAAATTTTTGTAATAGTATCTTTTCCCTCCGGCAGTCATATATCTTGCGTCTTTATAAAGCTGTTCGTTGTAAAGAACTTCGTAATAATGAATTCTTCCGTTTCTGGGCATAAACGTTTGTTGAAAAAACAGGTAATCCCCCGAGCCTCTTTTTTGATTATGGTTTTCTATCGCCCAAACGTTATGATGGAATTTGGATATCTTTTTTCCGTAAGCGGAATCCGCATTCTTTTTTTCAAACCAACTTAATTTTTTCATACCGAATACAGCTTTCATAAGATGGGGATAATAGCAATAAAACCGCTCTTTTAAAAATCGCTCCATCGTTTCGTTTTCGGGAATCTCATCCATAACCTCCGCAAAAGCGTCCAAAAGTCTTTTAGAAGAACTCGTAAACTTTTTAGGAACGTTGCAGATAGCGTCCATTATCTCTTTAATGCTCCCCTTCGGTTCGAACTCGGATAAAAAAGGGTTAATTTCGTTTTTCGTCCCGTTTCCTAAGCGGGCGGTAGCGGGGACGATACTGTTTGAGGGGAGATACAGATTGGCTATCGTGAAAAATATCTCCGAAGCTTTTCGATATCCTTCATCCCCTTCGGTAATTTCGGCTATATCGAAAGCCTCTCTATTTAGTTTCAAAACGGGAACTTTCATTAGAAGTTTAACTTCGGTTATGGGGGCTTTGTATTTTGCTTCATAATAGCCGTTATTGGGAATATACCCCTCCTCTATAATCTTTACAAGACCCGCTTCTTCAAGGTCTCTAAGTTTCTTCATCCCCAGCTCTTTATATATTTGAGCTTTAACGGCTCCGTCTCCTACCATAATATATCCGAGTTTCATAAGCATATTTTTTCCTATAGTCTCCGCAAGTCCGTAGATAGGAACGGTATCGCCCACTTTCCTTCTTTCCTCATCCGTAAGTCTCAGATTGTCCATTACGTAAGCGGTGGATTTATAGGCTTTCATTATCACATTTATAGCCATTGCGCTATTTAGTTTCGAATATTTTCCACCCCCTACGCCGTCGTTTTTTATTCCGTCAAGAACGGATAAAACGTATCTTCTCGCATACCCGTCTCTTAGAAAAACTTTTTTGAATCTATCTAAAAAAATTCTTCTTTTTTCCGGTATTTTCTCTTTTAGAGTATCAAGGACCCCTTCGTTCAACTCCTCCAATATCGAGTCGTCAAGTTCTTGAATGAAAATTTGATTTTTTATCTTATATGCTTGAACTTTAGAATAATCTATCTCCATTTCATCCCGCCTTCGTAAGAGTTTCAATCACATCCCAAACGATTTTTTTCGAATCCGTTTAAAACGAATTTAGACAATCAATTTTCTTCGATACAAAGAATCTCGTCCCTACCATCGCTATAAACTCGGACTTTGAGTCCCGGTTTGAGATGATAAAGAGGAACGTAACTTAAATAACAACTTCCATCCCTGCAACAGAGAAAATAGTGCTTCGTACCGCCGGTTCCCATACTATCCACTTCTTTTACGACGCACTCTCGCGGCGGAACTCGCCCAAGAGCCAATAACGCCAAATCGTAAGCGTATTCCATAACCGTAACGAACATAAAAAAACCAAGAAGCGCAAAAAATACGAAAAGCCATCGTTTTTGGACCATAAAAGCCAGTGAAACTACAAGAACCCCTATGGCAAAAAACGACAACATATGACAAATAAACGCAACACAATAATACTTATGCAAAAGTCCGCCGACTAACCGAAAAAACAGTACGGCAATAAGAGACCACACAAATGCTTTGACCCAAAAAAGAGAGAAACGATCTCGATCCGCCAATTTCATAATAAACCTCCACAAATCGGAATCTTTATCAATCAAAATCGTCCGAAGCGAAATTGGCGGTAGATAGAGTACTCCATATCAGAGAATCGTTTCAATCCCCTGAAAATCGGGTCAAAGTGAAATGTTGGCTAAGGAATTGGGTGTATCCGTATCAAGAGCTTCATCCATTGCCAAGACCTTTATCAAAACTCTTAACGATACGGTTCTTAACGAAGGTAAGAAGCTTAACTTCAGAGGATTCGGAACTTTCCATAGAGCAGAAGTTCCTTCAACCAACAAGAGAGTTCCGGGAACGGATAAGACGGTAGTAACCAAACCTTACTCTACGGTAAGATTCAGACCTTCCAAAGCCAATAGAAAGAAGTAAGAGGTAAATCTTACTTCTTCTTTCCGTAATCGTCCTAAATTATTCCTTCAAGCAATTCATCCAAAGCTTGTTCTACTTTCTCTCTCCCCTCTTTCCAAACCTGACTCTTTCCCCCATGCAACGCATCGTTTGCTTTATCCCTCTTATCCCAATTCTTAAATATATCATCGTCATCACCATTCAAAGCCT
>CAZPVZ010000165.1:0-10540 GCA_964590185.1 uncultured Campylobacterales bacterium | reverse complement strand
ACTACTTCTATTTTCTCTTCATCCGAATATTCTAGGATAGTAATTGCTGAAGTAACCGGCATAAAACCGGTAGGCAATATGTGTGTACCTATGAGTCTGTTTATAAAAGAAGATTTACCGGAACTAAATTCTCCTAGAATTGCTAGTTTAAGAGGTTTTTCTGTGATTTCATTTATTCTTGTAAAAATATCTTCAAAATGATTGTAAATATTATTTTTCTTCTTTAATTTTTTAGAACTTTTTCTTAGTGTATTGTATAAATAACTTTTTTTTATTTCACTTTCTTTATCCATCTTTATCCTTTGAATATACATTATAAAATAAGCAATATAATATTATCAAAGTAATTTTTAATAAAAAATTAAAAAATATTTAAATAAAGATGGGAAAAAATATAAAGCCAACGATACTAAATCTTAACTTTTTTCTACTTATATAATTCTTTATTATTGATTTCAAAACTCCGTAAGACCTTTTAAAATTTTCGTTACGAAATCTATTCTTTTTACAAAACTCCTTTTTAAAGCTCTCTCGTGTATCGTATGATCTCCGTCTCCGTAAGGTCCGAATCCGTCCACGACTACGGTTTTAACCGAGGCTACGATATTTGCGTCGCTTACGCCTCCTCTTTTTTCGGTCAAAACCTTCTCTCCCGTTAATTTCTCTATGAGTTTTATAAACTCTTTTTGCTCCGGAGTGCTTTGCATAACGTCTCTTTGGATTCCTCCGCTAAGGGATGCGGACGCTCCCGGCACGCTGGAGGTGTGGACTATGTCGTAAAACTCTTTCAAAACCCTATCCCTTTCGCTTTCCGATGAGTATCGTATCTCGACGGTAAGTTTTGCGTGAGGGGAGATCGTATTGGCTCCTATGCCTCCTTCCATTTTTCCGACGTTTGCGGTGGTTCCTTTCTCAAGATCGGTAAGTTCGGTTATGGCTATCAGCTTTTCCGCCGCTTCGAGATTGGCGTTGACCCCTTTTTCGTAGTCGTTTCCCGCATGAGCCGCCTTTCCTTTTATATCTATGTAAAAAGTGGCGACTCCCTTTCTCTCTATAACGAGTTCGTCGTTTTTCCCCGCCGCTTCAAATACCATACAATAATCGTAATTTTTAGCTATTTTCGCCGTTATCTCTTTAGAGTCGTCGCTTCCCGTCTCTTCGTCGCTTACGAGCAAAAAATCTATATTGTAGATTTCTCCCTCTTTTTTTAAGTTTCTCAAAGCTTCCAAAGCTACGAAATTCCCGCCCTTCATATCGCAGACGCCGGGACCGTATATCCACTCTTCGTCTTCTCTGAACTCTTCAAAGCTCATAGGAGGAAAGACGGTATCGAGATGCCCGAGCAGAAGTATTTTTGCTCCCTCTCTCTTTTTGCTTTTGAAATAGAGATGATTTCCTATCTCTTTTCTTTCGAATACTTCGCACTCAAAGCCCAAAGCTTCGAGTTTTTCTCTCATCAAAGCGCCGTTTTTGTCCACGCCCTCTTTGTTTTTGGTGTAGGAGTTTATGTTGATAAGCTCTTTCAACTCGCTAAAGTCATAATTTTTTGCCATCGGTTAAATCCTTTTTAACAAAATAAGGAGTAAAATTAATTTTATCAAAACTCTAATTTTTATCATATCAAAAATTATATCGACAGAAAAGAGCGTAAATTTTAATATATTGAAACATTGAAAAATCCTTTGAAAAAGCCGTAAAAAGTGTATATCTTTTATTTAAAGAATTGCTCTTTTTCCGATTTTGTTTTTATAAGTTGCACTTTAAAAATTTTATGAAAAGGAGATGAAGTGTCCGGGCATACGGTAGGGATATGGATGTATCAAAACGGCGGCGGCGATAAAATAGAGAAAAAAATCGTCTCGAAACTTAAAGAGAGAGATATAGAAGCGATAACGGGTCTCAATCTCAGATATGCGGTGGCGGAGAACGGTAAAATAATTTGTAACGGTGTGGTTATGGAAGAACTCGATCTATTTTTTTCCTACAATGCCGGAGAACAGACTCAATATCAGGTCTATATGTATGAAGTTTTGGATCAATACATTCCTATCATAAACAATTTCAAAGCTTTCTCGATAACGGAAGATAAGTTTAAAACCATTCATCTTTTAAAAAGACACGGGATTCCTACTACGGACTATTTTTTGTGTCATAGAGACGATACGAAGCATCTAAAGGAGATTATTAGAAAGTGGAAAGGGAAGATGATCTACAAACCCGTTGACGGGTGGGGCGGAATAGGTCTTGCGAAGATAGAGGACGAAAGTTCGCTCGATATGCTTTTGCCTTTTTTAAATCAGATGGATCTTAGATGTTTTTATGTCGAGAAGTTCGTAAACTACGATAACAGCGATTATAGAGTCGATATAGTCGACGGAGAGTTTATAGCCTGTTACGGGAGGAAAGCGCCCGAAAACGATTGGAAAACGAACATCACAAGCGGCGGAAAGGTGATACTTAGAGAACCCAACGACGAAGTTGTGGAGCTTGCCAAAAAAGCGGCGAAAATAACCGGTTTGGAGATAGCGGGAGTGGATATCATTTACGATCTTGAAAAAGAGAGATACGTCGTTTTGGAAGTAAACGGCATACCGGCTTTCGCTACTCCCGAACAGGAGAAGATGGGGCTTGATTTTAACGACAAAAAGATAGATGCGATAGTAAATCTGATAGAAAAAAAAGTGAAAGGGAAAAAGTGATGGGCAAAAAGAAGAAGTTACCTAAACTCGGGCTTTTGTATTTGGATTACGTTTTGAGGTTTTTTGATAAGTCCAATTTTAGAGGATGGCCGGATAAGATAGAGACGGTCGTTTATCACTGGAAAAACGACAAAGAGAGATTTATAAGAGAGGTTAAGAGAAAAAAGATAGACGTCTTAATAGGCAACATTCCGGCTACCGCTTACGAAACTTTTAGAGAGATAGCGAGAGCTTTGCCGCACGTTAGATTCGTTCCCTCTCTGGACGCTCAGTTTCCGAACAAATCTAAGGAAAACGTTACGAGATTTTGCTGGAAATACGATATTCCCGTTCCTAAAACGCACATTTTTTACGATCGCAAAGAAGCGGACGAGTTTCTAAAAAACGCTACTTATCCGAGAATCATCAAAAGATCATACGGACCCTCCAATTACGGAGGCTATTTCGTCCACAAAGTGGACTCTTACGAGGAGGCTAAGGAGCTTCTTAGAAAGAAAAAATACCATCCCGTCTATACGCAGGATTTCGTTCCTATGGAAGCGGACGTTAGAGTTATGCTCATAGGGCATAAACCGGTTTGCGCTTTTTGGAGAAGACCTCCCAAGGGGCACTGGTTAACGAATACGAGTCAGGGCGGAAGTATGGATTATCATAACGTTCCGGTGGAACTTTTGGAGATAGCCGTCAAAGCCTCCAAAGCCGCCAACGCGGAGTATTTCGCCGTGGACATAGCCGTCGGAAAAGACGGAAAATACAGACTTTTGGAGTGCGCTACCGCTTTTGCGGCTTTTCCGTACATAAGAGACTGGATAGGTCAATATCTGATGTATAAGTTCGGAAACGGAAGATTTAAAAAGCCCTATTTTCCTATGTATAACTGGGAGGAGCTCGGCAAAATAGACAGCTCCCTTTTAAGAACGATGAGATATATAACTTTCGGCAAGTACGTCTCAAGCGGGGACGGGGAGTTTTATACCGACAAAACCGTAAAAATTTCCGGAAGAGAACTTAGAATAAGAGAGCTTGACGAGAGATTTCCTCTTCTTCTTACCGAAGAGAGGACGGGAGAGGAGTGGCCTAGCGAAATATGGAACTATCAGGACAAATACAGACTTAAAAGTCAAAAAGCCTCAACCTCGGCTCCGATAGAAGAGGGCGAGGACGAATCGAGCGACATCTCTTCCAAAATAAGCGAAGAGGCTTTAAAAGAGATGTTTGTAAACGAAGTGAAGGGAATAGGGGAGAAAAAGGCTACGAAACTTCTCGCCCATTTCGGTAAAAACAAATTGATTGAAATATTGGAGAACGAGCCGGAGATTTTATTGGAGTTTAAAGGTATTAAGGATAAAACTCTAAAGAAAATTTCGAAAGCGTGGCATAAACTAAAGAAGATCCATTTGGGAGAAATATGAAAAACAAATATAAATCCTATCAAGAGAGCGTAGATTTTTTAAAAGAGTGCGTAAAAAAATATCCTAATCTGATAAGAATTCAAAGCATAGGAACGACTTGGGAGGGTAGGGAGATAATACTTGCCACCGTCTCCCTCGACGTTGAGTATGCGGACTTGAAACCGGCTCTTTTATATACCGGAACGATTCACGCGAGAGAGTGGATAGGAAACGAGCTTGCGATAGAGTTTATAAAATACATAACCGAAAATTACGACAAAAATCCTCTGCTGACTTCGGCTCTTATAAGAAACACTTTATATATAGTTCCCTGCTTGAATCCGGACGGATTCGAGTATTCGAGAAACCATTTCGCTTTTTGGAGAAAAAACAGAAGAGACAATAAAGACGGAACTTTCGGAGTGGATCTGAATAGAAACTTTAGCGTCGGTTTCGTAAAATCCACGAATACGGCTTCCAACGTTTACGGAGGTCCGGAGCCTTTCAGCGAGCCGGAGACGAGAGCCATAAAAAACTTCGTCGATTCTCACGAGAACATTACGATAGCTTTGGACTACCACTCTCAAGGAAACGTCTTTTTTCCGGCTCACAAATTCAGACACGAAGCGGAGCTTGAAGGGACGGACATAAACATTCTTTGCGCGAATATGAATTACGAGATAAAGAAGGTAACGGGCAGAGAGTACGGGATACACAGAGGAAAACCTCCCGCGAAATTGATAAGCGGAAGCGGCAGGGAGTATTATTACTCCAAAGGAATAGCGGCGGCGGTCGTGGAGGTCGGGACGAGAAACATTCCCGATTATATGCAAAATATGTCCGAAAACATCAGAGAAAACATTCCCGCTCTCATCTACGCTCTAAGCGAAGCCAAAAACCACTCCAAAGAGGCTCCGAAAATCGTAAGCAATTTCACGGCTTCCAAGATAGGGGTGAATTTCGTAGAACTTACTTGGGAATACGAAGATAAAAAAGAGATCTATTTCGAGATATACAGAAACACCAAAAACAAACAGCCTTGCAGAGAAGAGAGTCTGATAGCGATAACCAAAGATTTGAAATATGTGGATATGGAGCTTGAGTCCGCAACGGAGTATTACTATTATATAAGGGCTTACGATAAGATAAACAACGTAAAATCGATCTTTTCTCCGAAACTTAGAGTGAAAACTCTCCTTGATAGGGACGAGTTTTCAAGAACGATTTTCCCTTCTCCGAAAAAAGTCGGATACGTGGGAGAGTTTACGAAAGAGCAAAATAGAGCGCATTTTGGGAGAAACTCCCTTTTTATAGGAGTTAATAAGACAAAGGGGGTGTGTTACGGAGTTATGGAGTTTGATTTAAGCTCCATTCCCAAAAACGCGATCATAAAATACGCAAGACTATCATTGTATCCTATGAATCGGGTCGGAGTGAAGATAGAAAAATACGGAGAGTGGGCTATCTCTTTCATAGACCGAAAGAGCGTAAGCGACATAACCGATTTCGAACAGATAGATAAAGCCAAAAAGATAGAAACTCTCGGAGATACGATAAAATCGGAAAAATTGACGCAAGGAATTTGGAGCCACTGGTATCTAAACGCTTTTGAAAGAAAGATTTTGGCGGATCACCTTGAGGAGGGAAAGGTTCTTTTTAAGGTTGAAGGTCCTACGAAGCTTCCTTTGGGAAGAGATTCTCAAATGATGCAGTTTGACATAGGATACGGGAAGTTCGGAGGAGGGATACACTACCGTCCCAATTTGGAGATAAAATATACGGTTCCTCCGACGAAAGTGGAGTTAAAACCCGTAAAATTAAACTCCATCTATCCGGACAAGGTGGTTAGAAACGAGCTGATTTCCGGTTTTGACGAGAATAAAAACAAGATATACGGCTATATGGAGTTTGATCTAAGCTCTCTTCCGGATCCGGAAAATACGGTTATAACGAACGCTTACATAAAACTTCAAAATCAAAACAGACTCACGACGAAAAAGGACGTCAGATTTAACATAGAGTTTGTCAATATGATAGACTGCTCCTACGAATACGTAAAAAACAGAAAAAGCATAGAGTATGTCGGATACGATATCGGAAGAGACGATTTGACATCCAACAAGGAGCACTATTTCATATTCGACAGCCACTCCTGCTTGGAGCTTGAGAGACATCACGAAAGCGGAGAAAACGTCTCTTTGATAGTGAAAGCCACGAGTTTGGAGACTCTTCCCAATCAAACGGTAAATTGGTATCCGAAAGATCACGACAAAGCCGCCACTTTAGTGATAGAGTACATAACCAAAAGGAAAAAGCCCGTCGCCAAAGCCAAAAATCTGAAAGCCTCCGTAGAGCAGGGGATGATAAAACTCACTTGGGAAAATCCGAAAGATAAGGATTTCGTCGGAGCTTACGTCGTTAGAAACAGATTTCATCCTCCAAGCTCCCCGTTTGACGGAGTGAAACTTTATGCGGGAAAGGATAATTACACTTACGACAATTTCGGAACGGTTGGAGTCGGAAAATATTACGCCGTATTCGTTTACGATACGGTTCCAAATTACAGCGAACCGGAAATTTTAGCTTACAATATAGAGAAAGAAGATGATAAAAGCGACTAAAGAAGAGATAGAAGAGATAAAAAAGTTCTTTTTAAAGCACTATAAAGAGGCTCGTACGGAGCTTAAATACCGCTCCTTATACGAGCTTTTGGTTGCGGTTATGCTATCGGCTCAGTGTACCGATAAGAGAGTCAATATCATAACTCCGGCTCTTTTCGAAAAGTATCCGGATGTTTACTCTCTCTCCAAAGCGGACGTGGAAGAGGTGAAAGAGATAATAAAATCCTGCTCCTTTTTTAACAATAAAGCCAAAAACTTGGTAAATATGGCTAAAATGGTGGTTGAAAAATACAAAGGAGAGATTCCTCTTGACGAAAAGGAGCTCGTAAAGCTTCCGGGAGTCGGCAGAAAGACCGCTCATGTCGTTATGATAGAGTACGCTTCGGCTGATTTGATGGCGGTGGATACGCACGTTTTCAGAGTCGCCCACAGACTCGGTTTAAGCGATGCGAAGACTCCCGAAAAGACGGAGGAGGATTTGAAAGAGGCTTTTAAAGACAATCTTCATATAATTCATCAAGGGATGGTGCTTTTTGGCAGATATATATGCACCGCGAAAAATCCCAAATGCGACGAATGCGGTTTGAAAAAATTCTGTAAAAGTAAAGATAATTTTAAAGCTGGAAGATAAGATGAAATTATCTTTAGTAGTTCCCGTTATGAACGAAGAGGAGAACGTAAAGCCTCTTTTGGAGAAGATAAGAAGCGCTTTGAAAAATATCGATTACGAACTTATCGTAGTCGATGACGGAAGCACCGACGATACGGTAAAAGAGCTTAAAAAATATAAAGACGACAAAACGAAAATAATCGTCTTAAACAGAAATTACGGACAGACTACGGCGATAGCGGCGGGGATAAAAGAGAGTAGGGGGGATATAGTCGCTTTGATGGACGGGGATTTGCAAAACGATCCCAAAGACATTCCCTTGATGATGGAGAAACTCGAAAAAGAGGGATGGGACGTCGTAGCCGGCATCAGAGAGAACAGAAAAGACGATCTTTTAAGAAAGATTCCGAGCAAAATAGCCAACTTCATTATCAGAAAAGCGACCAAAGTAGATATAAAAGATTACGGTTGCACGCTAAAGGTTTTTAGAAAAGAGGTTGCTAAAAATCTGGATCTTTACGGAGAGCTTCACAGATTCATTCCCGTGCTGGCTAAGATTTACGGCGCGAAAATAACGGAGATGAAAGTAAGACACCATCCGAGACTCCACGGGAGCTCCAAATACGGCATAGGCAGAACCTTTAAGGTTATAAGCGATCTTTTGTTTATGATATTTATGCTAAATTACAGACAAAAACCGATGCATCTTTTCGGAACCATAGGGATACCTCTCTTTTTAGCCGGGCTTTTTATCAATCTGTATATGCTTATTTTAAAACTTTTGGGACACAGTATCGGCGGCAGACCTCTTTTGCTTCTTGGGGTTTTGCTGTTGCTTGTCGGTATCCAGCTTATAACTTCCGGCTTTTTGGCGGAACTTATTATGAGAACCTATTTCGAATCCCAGGACAAAAAGCCTTACAGTATTAAAGAGATTGTGTTATAATGTAAGAAAAAAGGCTTTCGGATGGGGCTTTTGAAAATCGAAGAGATACCGGTTTACGGTTATGAGGATTATAAGCGATGGGAAGGGAGATGGGAACTTATAAACGGCGTCGCTTACGCAATGAGTCCGGCTCCGAGTATAAAACATCAAAAAGTTTCCGATAACATAGCTTGGCAACTAAACCAACTGCTTAGAGATTGCAAGAAGTGTTTCTCTTTGTTGCCGGTGGATTGGAAGATAGACGAAAACACGATAGTACAACCGGACAATCTCGTTATCTGCTACGAACCGGAAAAAGAAGAGTATATAACGAAAGCTCCGACTCTCATTTTCGAGATTTTATCCAAATCTACGGTAATGAAAGATACGAAAATAAAATATGAACTTTACGAAAAAGAAGGCGTAAATCACTACGTTATCGTAGATCCGAGCGAAAAAGTCGCTAAAGTTTTCAAATTGAAAAACGGAAGATACGAAAAAATAAAAGACGCTCAAAACGAAAAGATAAAAATGGATCTTAAAGAGTGCGAGATCGAGTTTGACTTCTCGTTGATATGGGCTTAAAGAGAAGCGGAAGATATCCTTATCGGTTAACATAAAAAATTTTCCGCAATATTTAAGAGAATATACATTATGTTAACCAATAGACGGTGAAGAGTTTAAAAAGGCTATGAAATGAAGTTAAGTTGCGGCATTCTCCCCTATAAAATCGATAACGGAAAGATAAAGGTCTATCTATCCCGCTTCGGCGGTCCTTTTTGGAAAAACAAAAAGCGCTCTTGGGGAATTATAAAGGGAGAGGTTAAAGAAGGAGAGAGTTGTCTAAACGGAGCGAAAAGAGAGTTTTTCGAAGAGACGGGAAAGAGAGCGGACGGAGATTTTACGGATCTTGGAGAAGCTAAAAGCTCCAATAAGATTATTCGCGTATTTGCTTTAAAAGGCGATTTCGATACGAAGATAAACTCCAATCTTGCGGAAGTTAAATACAAAGGAGAGATTTTTAAATTTCCGGAAATTGATAGAGTCGAATGGTTCGATATCGACAAAGCCAAAGAGAGGATAGTCAAATCTCAAGAGATCTTTTTGGAAAGGCTTGAGAGGATGGTTGCGGGGGAGTGAGTCCCCTCCCCCTTTTAGATTTTATATTTATAATTGATGATTAGATGGAAAAACATTATTTCCGCAAAAAACGGAGATAGTATGTTGACTACGGGAACGAAATTTAAAACGGAAGCCAAAACGGCTATCGTCCATAGATAATATTTGTGCTCTTGCAACTCTTTTATCCCTTTCTCTTCGCAATAAAGAGAGGCTACGCTCAAAAATAGGGAATCTTTTATAAGCCACGCCCATAAAAACACCTGTATTAGTATGTTTATAACCGGCACGAAAAAGAGAGGGAAAAGGAGTATCGAAAGAAGAATGAAACTTATCATATCTTTGAAAGCTCTCGAAGCGAATCCGGTTTTTAGGGAAAGCTCTTTTATATCGTACTCGTAGTAATCTTTTTCTCTCAAAGCTTTTAAAAAAGGCTCCCTGTAAAATAGGATTATTAAAAACAAAGAGATGATAAAACCGTTATAAAAGATATATGTGGCTAAAAACCAGGATATTCCTTCGTCAACCGTTTGAAAAGGAAGCCAGTTTAAAAGTTTTACGATGGCTCCGTATATGTCGTGCCAATAATAAAATCCCACTAAAGTCCAAAAAAGCGAGACGATTAAAACGATGGAGATTACTATCGATTCGTATCTCTCTTTTTTGACGTATTGGATTAACGGAGCGTTGAAAAACGCGATTATGAGGGCGAAAGTAACGAGTACCGCTTGAAACCAGAGAAAAAAAGCTAATACGAAAGCTCCGTTGGCTCTAACTACGGAAAAAGGCATCCACGAGATGATTTTCGCGGTTATGCTCGTTACGGGTTCCCAAAAGAGAAATCCTATCCCTATCCATAACAAAAAAAGAGGTATCCCTACTCCCAACACCAGTTTTAAAACACTCCAGCTTAAAACGTCCCGCACGCTTTTTATGAAAACTTTGTAAAAACTCATCGTTTTTCCTTTTTAGAGTCTCTATCTTATAAATTATAGCATTAATAAGTTAACACGCCCCTACTCTATTGCGCTTACTTTCAACAAAGCTTCGATATCGGGCTCTTTGCCCCTGAAGCTTAAAAAGGATTCCATCGCTTTTCTGCTTCCTCCTTTCGTTAAAACCTCGTTATAGAAGCTTTCCGCTATTTCGTCGTTAAATATTCCGTTATCCGTAAA
>CAZPVZ010000164.1:0-15364 GCA_964590185.1 uncultured Campylobacterales bacterium | reverse complement strand
GATAAAATCTGTCCCATCGTCATCCAGCCGCAACAGATAAATCCGAGCTGAATATCCGGTTGTCTGAAAAACTCCCCGAAAAATCTCATAACTCCGTATAAAATGCCGTAAAGAGCTATCAACTCCCCGTTGAATCTTTTTCTTTTTCTATAAAGATAGAGTATCACGAAAATAACGACTCCTTCCAAAAAGGCTTCGTAAAGCTGGGAAGGGTGTCTTAAGACTCCTCCTACATATATTCCCCAAGGAACGTCGGTGGCTCTTCCTATAAGCTCTTGATTTAAGAAGTTTCCGATTCTTCCGAAAACGTATCCCAACGGGACGGACAAGGCTACTAAGTCAAGAAGCAGCCACGCGTCTATTTTATATTTTTTCGCAAATAGAAAAGTGGCTATTAAAAAGCCTATGATCGCTCCGTGGTAACTCATACCTCTTATGCCTATGAATTTGCCGTCCATAAAAGGGTTGAACATTTGCCAAGGATGCAGAAGATAATAATCCAAATGGGGGTCGTAAAAGACGAAATATCCTATTCTCGCTCCCAAAATTACGCCTATTTCCGCCCAGATAAAATAGTTGTCGAGAGTTTTGTCGTCTATCGGGTAGTTGTCTTTTTTAACTATCCGTTTTGCTATCCAGAGAGCGACTAAAAGGGCTAAAAGATACATGATCCCGTACCAGTGGACTTTCAGACCGAAAATCCTAAAAGCTACGGGATCGAAATGTTCATAAATGTGAGACCACAAAGTAGATCCTTCCTAATATCCGCTTTTTAGTAAAGAAAGTATAGCAGATATTAGGATGATTTTATTAATTTTCCGTTATGGATACGGTATGAACTCCGTAAGTGTCGAAGAAAAGTTCTAATATATTCGACGAACTTCTTCCGTGTTTGATTCCTCTTTTGTGTCTGTGAAACGCTCTCGTTCTGTCGGCTCCCGTTACGGTATAGTTTTCTTTATTTCCCGCTAAAGATACGATGACTTTCCCCTCTCCTTTGAATTGGAAGGAGAGATTTCTTCCGTCTCCCTCAAGCCATATCAAAGAAGCTCTCATAGGAAGAGAGGTTATATGCGTTACGCTTTGAGGAGATGTTCCCAAATTTACTCTGAAAGTTCCTCCGTCTTCATCCAAAAATACGCTATTTTCATTGTAAGCGTACCATCCGTCCACGCTGCTTATCACTTTGCCTTCGGTATTTAGATTTAAAGCGAATTTTCCGAGATCATAACCGCTTACCTCAATTTCTATCGTATCTTGCGAAACTCTTTCCACGCTGACGGAGGAGTTTTTGAAACTTTCTATTCTAAAAGCCGCGTCTATCGAGGTTAAAAATTCGCTATCGTCGTAATATGCCGTTTTTATGAGATTTTCAAACATCTCCAAAGAGTATTTTCCCTCTTCCGTAACTCCTGTCGTGGGACCGTAATCGTGCCAAGGCCAATGTATGATCGGCAAAGAGGCGTGTTTAGTTATGGAGTGATATTCATCTTGCCAATACTGCTCGGCTTCGTCCGGAGTTAAGGGGATATGATCCCAGCTTTGGCTCTCTTCGTTCCATACCGGAACTCCGTATTCTATAAGCGTAAAATCGAAGCTCATATTCGGGCTGAAATACACTTTCGTCGTATATGGAGTCAGATATCCGAAAGCTCCGGGATAACCGGCTCCCACTCCCGAATATCCTCCGGTTAGATAATCGAGATATTGCATAATTTTTAAAGCCGTGTCCAAACTTTCCGGAGCTCCCGGAACCGCTCCTCCTCTTGCGCTTTCGTCTCTCCACGTCGGATTTAGGTGGGCGGCTATGATATCCATGGATTCGTCGAATTCGAATCTTATCTCTTCGTCGCTTAATAAATTGGTATCGTCCGGATGAGTGTAGGAGTGAGTTCCTATCTCGTTTCCGAGATCTATATACGCTCTGTAAAGAGGTTCGGAATAGCTCCAGTTGGTTTGCTGATCGGGAGGATTGTTTCCTATGTTTATAAAATAGCTTCCTACGAAGTTATATTTGCTTTTCCAATCTTCCAACAGATACAATAAAGCTCCGTCAACTTTTTCCACCTCGTCTATCTCTTGGGATTGATCCATATCGTTTCTGGATATGAAAAGATTTTTAAATCTTCCCATTTTCAAAGCTACCGGTTCTTCGTCTCCGTAAACGGACCATTGTAAGATCGACCATAAAAGATTCGTATCTCCCATATACTCTATCGTAGAAAAATGGACGTTTCTCGCTCCCGTGGTTACCGCCAAAACGGCATCGTAAGTCCCGGCTTTGTCTCCGCTTACGGTTTGAGTCGCTAAAGTATCGGTCGGTTGGATCTTGCTTTCGTAATTTACGGGCGCGAAATAGTTATACCAATGGTTGTAATCGTATCGGATGATTATCTCTTCGCTTGCGTAATCTTTCATAGCCGGATTGGAAGTGTCGGCGGCTTTTAAAGTTATGGATACCGGACCGTCTCCGTCAACTCTTCCTATACCCAAAAGCTGTTTCATATGTCCGTATGCGTCTCCTTCCACCGGGCTTCCGTCGTCGTAGTTCGTCATAAAGTCGCCGGCGGTGATTATCGGGATGTGGTAATAATATTGAGCTAAAAACAGAGTGTTGTAAATCTCGTCGAATTTGCTTTCCGGTACGTAAGCGAAATACGGAAATATTAAGGCGTCGTAATCTTTTATGTTCGTAACGTCGGTTAAATCGTTCTCCGTTAAGAGATCGAAAGGTATTCCCGCCATCATACATTGATACTGCATGGCCATAAAGAGCTGAGAGTAGGCTTTTTGGATCGGCAGATTCACGTCGAAAAAGTGATTTTTCGTAGTTTCCGAATAGACTATCGCAACTCTTTTGCTAAAATCGCTTCTTTGCGGAAGAGTTACGGGGTCGTTCGATATTTCGTACTCTCCTTCCGAGTAGTATTGAGGCAAAAATATCTGATCGTTTATGTCAACGAGTAGATTGACTCCTTCTTGCGGATACTCTATCATAGAGGCGGGGATTGCGAACTCCAAAACGCTTTTGTCGTCGTTATAGGCGTAATCTTCGATCTCCCCTATGTAGGTTCCAAACGGCTCTCCGTCGTAAAGATAGGGTTTGCCGTCGGTGTAGATGTTTACGTAAAACTCTTCTCCTCCGTACGTTCCCCATATTTTATATCCGGTATTTTCGTTTTTGTCGGTATTTAGCCAAAAGGTCGTGTCGGCTCCTATCTCTACGGGGGATTTTAGGGCGAATATGTAGGTGGGTTCGGGCGTGTCGCTATACCTTGCGTATAGGATTTTGTCGTTTGCGAGCGTGGGCGGAACGTTTTTAGGGATGTTTACTCTATCGGTAATTTTCCATTCGCTCAAATCGCCGTCTATCGTTATGTCGCCGTAAGTTCCGGCAAAACCTATTTGCAAAAATAAAACGGGAATCAGTATCCATTTAAATGGCGACGGACATTTTATTCTCATTTCGTTATCCTTTTGTAAAAAAATTTTATATATGCTTTTTAGAAAGTAAATGAAATTATACAAAGTAAAATATAAAAGACACATGTCTAATAATTTATAATTTCTAATTTTCAAGAATTTTTATTAAAAACTCTCCGAAAACTCTTTTTGTGAAGATTTTGCCCATTAAAAAACAAGCTTTTACATAAAGTAAAAATAAACTTACTAAGTGATGACTCGGTAATAATTAATTTGCTATAATAGTATTTAAGTAAATTTTATAAGGAAAAACGATGAATTATTTAAAATATTTTTTACCGATATTTTTGCTCTATTTTCTAAGCGGATGTGCCGAAGTGGTTAACTATTCTCCTTCCGAAGGCGTGCCGAGAGACGGAGTTATAGCCGTTTTTCCTTTTCAAAACAATACCGATACTCCTTTTGCGGGCAGGAAAATGGAGGATATAACGGTTAGCGTGCTTTTGTCGGAGGGTTATCTTGCAAGGGGAGTGGTTTTAAAAGGAGAAGAGGAGTATCTAAGCGAGGATAAGGCGATCAAAATCTCAAAAAAGCTTCCTACCAAATATTATCTTTTCGGAAGCGTTAACGAGTATCGCTATAAAAGCGGAGTGGAGGCGGAGCCGGCGGTGGCGGTTAGTTTTAAGATAGTGGATAAGGATGCTCAAAAAATAGTATATAGCGCCGTAGGAGCCAAGAACGGCTGGGGAGGGGAGTCGTTGGGAAGTACGGCTCAAAAACTTATTTTGGAGCTTATAAGGCGATAAAAATTATGAAAGATTTGAAAAAATATGCGGAAATTTTTCTTATCGTCGCATCTTTTATGGGAATCGGTTATTTTATAGATCCCGCCGATCCCTGTTTTATTTACGGAAAGATAAATCTCTCTTTGTTTCTCGTTTCCGTTTTGGTTCTTTTTTACGGAGACGGAGCTCTTTTGATCTCTTTGGCGCTGTATGCGATAGCTTTTAAAGTTTTTTACGAAAATCCTCCCGTTTATAAATTTTTGCAGATTTTCGCCTTGGGAATTTTGCTTTACGTATTTTATTTCATTTGGCATAGAAGAGTTAGGGAAGCGAAGGTTAAAGAGGAGTATTTCGATAACAGACTTAAAGAAAACACTATGGCTTTTTACGCTTTGAAAGCCTCTTACGATAAGCTTGAAAGGGATCTTTTAACGAAACCTTTTACCCTCTCTAATGCTCTTAAAGAGATTTTGTCTCTTTTAAAAAAGAGTGAAGAGACGGCTAAAGACGAATTTTTAAAACTTTTAAGAGAGCTTTATTTCGTAAAAAAGGCTTTTATAGTCGTTTTTAAAAAAGAAGAGAAGTCCTCGGAGTTTGAATCTTATATGCGGGATCCTCTTTTTAAAAAGGCTTTTAGGAAAATGAAACCTCTTTATGCAGATCTTTCCAATAAGGAAAATAGAAGCGACTATCTTTGCGTCATACCCGTAGATCTTCAAGAGAAAAAGGCCTTTTTGGTTATAGAGAAGATGCCTTTTACTTTTTTTACGAAAAACGCTCTTTTGGAGATAGCCGTCGTTTTTACTTATTTTATGCAGAGTTTGGAGAGAGAGAAGTTTTATATGGAAAAAGAGTGCGGCGGGGAGGTTTTAAGCAGGGATTTTTCCGTAGAGCTTTGCAAATTGAGGGAGATATATGAAAATTACAAAATTCCCTCTTCTTTGATAGTGTTTAAATCTAAAAATCTGAAATTTATGAAAAAGATTTTTTTCCTCGTTCAGAAAGAGAAAAGGGGAATAGATATGGTGGATACCTCAAAGGATAAGGACGGGTATTATGTCATATCTTTGCTGTTTCCGTTTATGGAGCGGCGGGAGGCCGATAGCTTTTTTGAAAGGATAAAAGAGAAAGCTCGAAAAGACGGCGCTCTTTTGGGACATTTCGATTCTAAAAGCTTTATTCATAAGGTTTCTTTGATATCTTCTTCGAAAAACGAAAAGATTTTGAAATGATAGTGGAAAAGAGCGTAACGCTGATTTTGATTTTTTCGATTTATATAGCGGCCGTAGCTTTATTTAGCAATTTCATAAAAAATTTGATGGGTTTTAAAAGCAAAAGGGCTTTTTGGCTTCTGTTTTTATTAAACGCGCTTTTGAATGTAGCGGGTATCGTTTTTACCGTCCTTTTATATTTTTATTTGAATAGGAACAAAAAAGAAAACGGAGAGATTAAAGCGAAAGAGATAGATACGGATCTTCTTTTTCTTTACTATCCGAAAGTGAGATTGGATTATCGAAAAGGGGCTTTGGATGAGCTTTTACTGAACGAGAAGGCGGAAGAGAATAGAAAAGTGAAGATTTTGTCGTATTTTAAAGACAATTTGAAAAAGGACGACATGCGGTTTTTTCACGCCACTCTTTCGAGTAGAAGCGACGAAAGCAGACTTTTGAGTTTCGGAGTTATAAATCGACTTGAAAAAAGATTAAGCGACGATATAAACGGGATTTTGAAAAAGATAAAAGCCACCGAGGATAAAAGAGAGTTGCAAAAGGAGTATAAAAATCTTGCAAAACTCTATTTCGAATATATATATTACGACATAGCCGTGGGAGATTTAAAGAATTTTTATTTGAAAAAAGGGGAGGAGGCGGCAGTGGAGGCTTTGAAGATAGATAGCGAAGATGAAGAGGTTTATATGATTTTGGGAAAGATTTATCTTTATAAAGGAGAGTATGAAAAAGCCGCTTCCTATTTCGAAAATATAGAAGATTCGTTTTTGAAAAAGAGCGCTTTGTCATACCTTTGCGAAATCCATTTTGAAAATAGAGATTTTGATAAATTTAAAAAGAGCGTAAAGGCGCTAAACGATATTAAATATAATCCCAAAATCCTCTCTTTGTTGTCTTTGTGGAGAGATTTATGAGAGATAGCGTGGACATACTTATGGTTGCGGAGGGAACTTATCCTTACGTTAGGGGAGGAGTGTCGAGTTGGATACATCAACTAATAAGCGGTCTGCCCGAATTTTCTTTCGGCATTCTTTTTTTAGGAAGCAAAAAAGAAGATTATAAAGAGAAAAAGTATGAGTTTCCTAAAAACGTTTTGTTTTTCGAAGAGTATTTTTTGTTCGATCCGTTAAAAGTGAAAGAGCCTAAGAAGAGAAGAATCAAAAAAAAATACGTCGAAAAACTTGAGAGGTTCTATTTTGAAATCGCGCGTAAGAACGGTTTTTCTTCGGATTCCGTCGATATTTTGTACGAAGCTTTTTTAAATAGGGAGATTACGATAGAGGATTTTTTATACGCTAAGGAGTCTTGGGATTTTATAAGGAAAAGATATGAAGAAAATTGTCCCGAGCTTTCGTTTTTGGACTATTTTTGGAGCGTTAGGAGCATTCATCGGCCTTTATGGCTTCTTTGGCGCGTCGCTTCTAAGATGAATATGTGTAAAATAGTGCATTCTCCCTCTACGGGATATGCCGGCTTTATCTCCTCTTTAATAAGTAAATTTTATAATATTCCTTTTGTCCTTACCGAACACGGTATTTACATAAGAGAGAGAAAGATGGATCTGTATTCGGCTCCGATTTTTGATAAGTATAAGTATGTTTTGCAAAAAGACGTGCAGGATGCGGATTATCTTAAAGAGATGTGGATAAGATTTTTTGAAAAGATCGGAGTTTTGACTTACGCAAGCGCGAAAGAGATTTTGTCTCTTTTTCAAGGGGCTAAAGAGTTGCAGATAAAGTTCGGAGCGGATGAAAAGAAATGCAAAGTTATTCCAAACGGAGTCAATATAAAACATCTAAACTCTTTAATGAAAAAGAGAGAAGGTAGGATACCTAAAGTAATAACTCTGCTTGGAAGAGTCGTTTCAATAAAAGACATTAAAACTTTTATTCGGGCTATGAAGATAGTTGTTGATAGGATGCCGGAGGTCGAGGGGTGGGTCGTGGGACCGACCGATGAAGACGAAAATTACGCAAACGAATGTTTTATGATGGTTGAATCTATGAATCTTAAAAATAATTTGAAGTTTTTGGGATTTCAAAAAGTGGACGATATTTTTCCTAAAACGGGGCTTTTAACTTTGACTTCGGTGAGCGAGGGTATGCCTCTTGTTATTTTGGAGGGATTTGCGGCCGGCATACCGTGCGTTGCTACCGATGTGGGAAGTTGCAGAGATTTGATATACGGAGCTTTAAATAAGGAGGATATCGAGATAGGAAAGGCGGGGGAAGTGGTTTCCGTAGCGAATCCGGAAAAACTCGCAAACGCTTATATCAAGATTCTTAGCGACGAGGCTCTTTGGAAGAGATATAGTCGAAGCGGTTTAAAAAGAGTTGAAACTTTTTATAGGCAGGAGCAGTTTCTTGAAAATTATAAAAGAGTTTACGAAGAGGTTTTGAAGTGGCGGGAATAGGATTCGAGCTTGAAAAAGCACTCGATAAAAACAGTCTTTTGTCGTATTTGAAAGTTTACGGTTACGCTTCTATTCTTAGTTCCGGAGCGTGGATGGTCTCGATAATTTCCATTATTTTGGTGGGATATATTTCTTTGGCTTCTTATCATAATATAAAAGAGACGACGAGTTTTCAGTTGATAGTAACTTATGCTTTTATGTTTTCTTCGAGTTTTATGATGTCCGGATTTTTGCAGCTTCCTCTGACGAGATTCGTAGCGGATAGAATTTACGAAGGAAAGAGAGAAGAGATTTTACCCGCTTATTTTGCGGTTTTGTTTGTGATTTTGATAACCGCTCTTTTCGTTATGACCCCCGTAACTTTTCACCTTTTGGAAGGGGAGTCTTTGCTTTTGAAGATTTTGTCTTTAAACGTTTTTATAATAGTTAGTTTCGTGTGGGTGGCGAATGTTTTGGCGTCCGGTTTGAAAAAATATAAAAGTGTCGTTTTTTCTTATTTCGTCACTTATTCTTTAATAACGGCGATGGCCTATTTTTTCGGCAAAAATATCGTTTTGCTTCTTTTGTCTTTTTTTATAGGAAATTTTATTCTTTTTGCGTTTTTGTCCATTTTGATAGTTAGAGAGTTTCCCTCTAAAAGATTATTGAGTTTTAAGATGTTTAATATAAATGATTTTTACTGGCGTTTGGCGGCGGCGGGATTTTTCTATAATTTGGGAGTTTGGATAGATAAGATCGTTTTTTGGTATCACCCTTTAACCGGTTATTACGTAATAGGCAATTTGAGAGCTTCGATAGTTTACGATCTTCCGATATTTTTGGCGTATCTTTTGATTATGCCGGGTATGGCCCTTTTTTTCTTCAGGCTTGAGGTGAATTTTACGAAAAGTTTTCAGGGATTTTACTCTTCCATATCCGAAGGAAAACCGCTTTCGGTTATAGAGGAGTATAAAAAAGGAATGGGGAAAAATATAAAAATGATGATTAGAGAGATATTTTTGATACAGACTCTAATCAACGTTTTTGTATATTTCTCCGCCCCGTATATTTTTGAAAAACTAAATATTCCGAATCTTTATTTAGATTTATTTTATATTTTATTGGTTGGAGCCACTTTACAGCTTCTTTTCATGTCCTTGATGGCTCTTTTGTTTTATATAGACAAGAGGGTTGAAGCTCTTTTTCTATCCGTACTGTTTTTTTTATCTAACGCTTTTTTAAGTTATCTCTCCATCGATTTGGGACCGGAATATTTCGGATACGGTTACGCTTTCTCTTTGCTTATCGTTTTTCTCGTTTCTTTGTTGGTGGTTAGAGATAAATTTTCAAGGATAGACTATGAAACTTTTATGCTGCAAAAATAGATCGGTAAATTTTCTCTTTCTTTTATTGTTTTTGCCCGTAGCGGTTTTTTCCGCCGCTCCTAAAAGCGCGGTGGTGTATTACGGTGATTCTCATCCTTACGAGATGCTCGGAGCTTTTGACGTCATTATAACGGATCCGGGGAATTTGGATACCTCCTCTTTGGGGTTTAAACTCTATAAAAAGAAGATTTTCGCTTATGTAAGCGTCGGAGAAGTGAACAAAAATCGCTCTTATTATAAGAAAATAAAAAAGAGGTGGATAAAGAGGGAAAACGGTTTATGGAAAAGTTTCGTCGTGGACGTTTCAAATAGAGAATATCAAAATTTTCTGATGAACGAAGTTCTTAGAAAGCTCTATTTAAGAGGTTTCGAAAACTTCTTTTTCGATACGGTGGATTCTTATCATTTGATAGCGAAAAGCGATAAGGATAGAAGAAAATATGAAAAAGCTTTAATATCTTTTTTTAAAAGGGTAAAAAAGAGATATCCTAAAGCGAAAATCATTTTAAATAGAGGTTTCGAGATAATTGAGGAGACGGCGGAAGTCATAGACGGAGTTTTATTCGAGTCTCTATTTTACGGTTTGTCTCCTAAGGATTTAAGATATAAAAAAGTTTCTTCGGAGGATAGAAAATGGCTGAGGTTTTGGATTGAAAAGATTCGCTCTTTAGGGCTTTTCGTTATCTCTTTGGATTATCTTCCCGAGAATGAAAAGGCGCTTGCCGAGAAAACGGTTAAAGATATTGAAAAATTAGGCGTTATTCCGTATGTGGCTCCTAAAAATCTAAAAGTTATCGGCATCTCTTCGATAAAACCCGTAAAAAGAGAGGTTCTTATAATATATAACTCTTTTTCCGATAAACTTGAATTTTCCGAAGCTTTCAACTGTGCGGTTCCTCTTGAGTACGAAGGATATATTCCTAAGTTTTTGAATATCGAAAAAGAGAGTTTTCCCGATAGTTTGAGCGATAGATATGCCGGCATTATCGTTTGGCCGGAAAAGAGAACCAAAAAGGGAGATTTTTTGAAAGCTCTGCTTAAAAGGGCCGTTAGAAACGGAGTCAAGGTGCTTTTTATGAAAAATTTCGGTTTCTCTTTCGATAAGAGCGATATAAAGTTTTTTAAGATGATACCTTATGAGGACGAGGGAGAGTTTACGGTTATTTCAAAAGATAAGACGATGGGTTTCGAAGCGGAACCGAGGATAAAAAATAGAGGGATATTTATGGAACTTTTGAAAGGAAAAAGCCTATTTAGCGTGAAAAAACATTTTTCTAAAAATATATACTCTTTAGCGGCCGTAACCGAATGGGGAGGATATTTTCAAGGAGAAGTCTTGTTACCTTCTATAGACGGTAAGGATAAGCTTTGGAGCGTAAATCCTTTTGAGTTTTTCAAACGGACTTTAAGACTTAAAAGTTTTCCCGTTCCCGACGTTACTACGAAAGGAAACAAAAGGGTGCTGCTGGTTACGGTTAAATGTAAAGGTTTTAACGATAAAGCGGAATTTGATCTTAAAAAGAGAGCTTATCGCATACTTTTTAAAGACTTTTTTGCAAAATATAAAATAAAACAGAGCGTTTGCGTAAAAAGCCGGAGATTTAAGAAAAGGCTCTCGAAATTTCCGTATGTAAAAACTTATTTTCGATATCCTTTAGCCGAATCCTTTACGAGCGTAACGAAAAATAAACCTTGGCTTTGCAAAATATCTCCTATCGGTATGGAAAAAGAGGGAAAATACGAAATATTCGAACCGATAGCCGACGAAAATCTTTATACCGATTGGTGGAGAAAAGATTTTTGGGGATACGAAAAGGTTTTGGAGACTTTCGAGTTGACCGATAAACCGAGGAGATTAAAGCCGGTGCATATAAATTATCACTACTATTCGGCTACCAAAAAAGCTTCTTTAAGGGCTTTAAAAAAGGTTTACGATTATGCGGCCTTGAAAAACCTATCCGGAATGTTTCTTGAGGAGTATCTAAAGAGGGCTATGAATTTTTATTATGCGGCTTTTTCCGTCGAAGACGACGGTTTTAATGTTTTCGGTGCGAGATATTTGAAAACTTTCAGATATAAAAACGGATATATAAGAGTAAAAAACGAAAATTCTTTTATAAGGAAATAGTTTGCGTCTTCCGTATTTTGTGAAAAAGCGAGATGAAAATGAAGAGTACTACCCCGTCTCTTTGAAAGAGATAGCGGTTATCTTTTTTCTGTTTTTGTTTATGCTTATTTTTCTTTTTCCGAAAGAGACGCTTAAGGAGAAGGTTTTAAAGGAGAAAAAGAGTAACGATCTTGCGTTGATTTATATAGAAAACATGATAAAGTTCGACCCTTCCAATTATAAACTTCTTTTGCATTTTGCGGATATAAGTCTGAAAGAGGATAATTTTTACGCCGTAAAGGCCATCGTGGACATGCTTCTTAGAGCTCCCAATAAAGAGGCGAGAGAGAGCGCCATAGCGTTGGGAGCGAAACTTTTTAAAAGACAATATTTTCTTTTGAAAAATAAAAAGGATAGGGAAAAACTTCTAAAAGAGTATAAAGACACTCTTTTTGATATGGCGGTTATTTCTCACGACGAAAAGTTGCAGGAGGAGATTTTAAATTATTTTCAGACGAAAAAGGAGAAGAGGGAGTATGAGAAGTTACTGAAAAGACTCTCTTTGGATTCCGTCAGATGGAAAATAGTTTACGGGGATTATTTGGTGGGGAAAAGTCTTCATAAGAAGGCTTTTTTGATATATAAAGAGGCGCTTGAGGAGAGTATCGATAAGTCTCTTTTTAAAAAAGTTTTTTATAAACTTTTAAGCGTTGCCGTTTACGGTGGCCTTTTTAACGAAGCGATGCCTATCGTTGAGAAATATCAGGATGAGTTCGTAAAAGAGGAAAAGATTTCCAAAAAGATTCTCGAATTTTATCTTGCCGCGGATCAAATTAAAAAAGCTCGTAAATATGCTCTTCTTATTTTAAAAAATAGTCGCAAAAAGTAAATTATCTAAAATATCTGTCGATTTACCTTGTAAACATGGTTTTTACAGGGTAATTTATGAGGATTTTTTTTATAGCTCTTTTTTTTAACTTGCTGCTCTTTTCTAAAAATTTTGAAGATGTTTGTTATAGTATTCAGATAGCTTCGTTTAAAAACTCCTCTTTGGAAGAGTTGCAAAAAATTCCTCTCGCGAAAAATTGCGTTGTAATGGAAAATGAGAAAGGGGGATATTTTATCGGATGCGAATGTTCGGATAAAAAAGAGATATCTAAAAAACTCTCTAAATATAAGAAAAAAATTCCGAAGGCTTTCATAGTAAAGATAAGGAGAAATCTTTTCGAATTGGCCAAGGAAAAGAAAAATCTTTTAAAAAATCCGGATTTACAAGAGTTAATTTACCGAGTTTTTATTTACAACAACGATCTTAAAAACGCTTATAAAATAGCTTATGAAAAAGTCAAAGAGAATCCGAATACTCTTTTATGGAGAAAAAGGCTTGCCGACATTTTGCTTTGGAGCGGTAAAAATAGAGAAGCTTTGGATGAATATTTTTATATATATAAAAAAACGCAAGATAAAAAGCTTGAAAGGATTATTTTAAAAGCTTCCGTAGAGGGGCGGGATTATGAAAAAGCGTATGAAATAATTAAAAAGAAGCTCTTTTCGCATCCCGATAATAAAAAATACTTAAAAGAATTTACGGCTCTTGCTTATAAAAGCGGTAAAATTGAGGAGAGTGCGAAGATTTTGGATAAAGTTTACCGAAAAAGCAAAAACGCAACCGTTTTGAAAAATAGCGCGTTATTGTATTATAAATCCGGCAATCTCGAGGAAGCGAAAAAGAGATTTTTGCTTATAAAAAAAGCCGGTATGCTTGATGTTGACGGAGCGAAGATTTTAAGCGAAATTTTCTTTGCGGAAAAAAAACCGGCTCTTGCTTTAAAAGCTCTTCTTTCCGTAAAAAAGAGAGTTTCTTCGAAGGATAGGGATTATTGGCGCAGAGTCTCTTTGCTGTACGAATATCTAAATAGAGCCGATAAAGCGATCGAAATTTTATACGGTTTATGTTTGAAAGGAGAGTGCGATAGGGAGGATTACGATAAGCTGATAAGATATTTTTACGGAAAAGATGAAAAAAAGGCTTTGAAAATCTCTTATAAAGCTTTTAAGAAGTTTCAAGACCCTTCATATTTTATCTATTACGCAAAAATTCTTTTAAAAAGAGACGAGCCGGAGAGAGTTTACGAAAAACTTTTGACTCTTTCGTGGAAGATGAGAAAGAGGATGGAGAATCTGCCCTCTTTTTGGCTTGTAAAAGCGAATCTTTTCAGAAAAATCGGAAAGGTTAAAAAAGCCGATTTTTGTTATAGGAAAGCTCTCTCTTTAGATGAGAACTCTTCGGAGATTTTGGCTCAATATGCCGATTTTCTTCTTTTTAGCGGGAGAGCGGAGGAGTTAAGAAAGGTTTTGAAAAAAGCGGAACGAAAGGCGAAAAAAGACGCTTCTCTTTATATAGTTTTGGCTTCTTTGTATTACTCTTTGGATGAGCCTTCCAAAGCTTCGTTTTTTTATAAAAAAGCGTTGAAAGCATATCCTTTTGATGTTAATCTTAAAATAGCTTATGCGGAGTTTTTAAAAGCTTCCGGCAATGAGACGGAGGCTTTTAAAATCCTAAGAAAAATCTATCTGAAACTCGCAAAAAGATTGCGTAACGATCCCTCTCTTTTGAAAAAGAGATTTTTTCTTAAACCGTTTTTGGAAGTCTCTTTGTATTTCGTAAACGGAAAAAAATATGAGGAATTTTTAAAATATGCTAAAGAGATATTATCCGAAGATGAGTACGAGAGGTATCGACTCTCCTACGCTCTTTATAAAAAGAGAGACAGGGAAGCCGAATTTATAGCCAAACGCTTAAAAAACAAAGCGTTGTGGCTTAGAATCCGTCTTGCCTTAAATAGGGGAGATAAAGAGGCTTTAAAAGATCTTTTGTATAGATACTCTTCTTTTATTCCCTCTTACGAAAAGAGTAAACTTTATCTCAAGACCGGAAACGTTGCCGGCGCTATGAGCGCCTCTTTCGAAGCCCTTGAGAAGTATCCGAAAAATAGAAGCGTTTATAAAAACAGAGAAGCCCTTTTGGAAAGTTACGCGGATAGATTCGATAGCGAGGCAGGTTATCGCAAGAGGGAAGATTTGAAAACTTTTTATGCGAAATTTCAAAATCTCTCTCATTTATCGGACGAATACTATCTCGGAGTTCGGATTGAGGCGGACAGGTACGAGTATGAGAGCGTTTTTAAAGAGTATGCGTTTAAAATGTGGCTGAAAGCTTTAAGCGATAGAGGTTTCGTTAAAATTGGAATCGGATATAGGGATACGGACGATCCTTATTTAAATTATTTTCTTTATTTGCACTCTAAATTCGGCGACGCGGTGGAATCAGACTTTAAAATTTACAAAAACGAAAAGAGCGACGAAAGTATAGATCTGCTTTTGTGCGGAAAGAAGGAGGGAGGTAGCGCGAATATAAGATATTTGCTCTCTTCGAGATCGGCTTTTTCGACTCTCTTGGAAGCGAACAGATATAGACTTTTAAACGGTGAGAGCGTCGGTAAAAGTTATAAGCTTATGTTGAGCGCTTTTCAAAAAACGAGACTTTCCTATCCGAACGTTACTTTTAGAGAATTTATCTCTTTTATGAAATTTTCCGACCAGAACTTTAAGTATTTGCCCCCGAAAGATTATGTAGAAGGAGGAGTCGGAGTCTCTTTGGGAGACGCTTTTAGAGGAAAACGTTTTTATAGATGGCGTCCTTACGCCGATTTTTCTTTATTTAAAAACTCTCTTTTCGGATTATCTTATGCGGCGGTCGTGGGAGCTTCCGGAGGATTTTTGGGAGACGATAATCTTGACGTCTCTTTAAATTACAACCGTTCCGCGGGCTCTTTTAACGACGAGCTTTGGTTTTTGAAATTGAAACATAGCTATCTTTACTGAAACGGTTACTCCTTTAAAGCTTTGGCTATCAGCTCCAAGGGATTTTTAAAAACCGCGTCCACTCCCGCCCGTTTTAAAGAGTTGCTAATTTGCATTCTGCAAGCGCTGCATTCCGCGGAAACGATTTTGGCGTTTGTCTCTTTTATCATTTTAGCTTT
>CAZPVZ010000163.1:0-4732 GCA_964590185.1 uncultured Campylobacterales bacterium | reverse complement strand
AGCAACGTTGCGGTCAGACACGCGGTCGGATTCAAACACTCCATCGAAAAACACGGTATTTTGGATGAAGGCGAACTCGTTAGATATTCCGAAGGAAATTTCGGCGTATTGAAACATTTGCCGGAAGCCATAGCTATGTTTAAAAAAGGCAAAATCGTTCCTCCTTGGAAAATGCCTAAATCCAAAAATTTAGATGAAGTCAAAAAACTTATAAAATCTTCATCAACCGTTGATTTCTAAAAGGAAAAAGAGATGAGTAAACTAAAATATGCGTTATATACGGGATGTACGGCGAGAGAGAGTACGCCGGAGCTTTTAAAATCCACTTTGGCGGTTGCGGAGGCTCTCGACATCGAGCTTGTTTTGCTCGACGAAGCCACTTGCTGCGGAGCGAGCCATTTGCAGGACTTTGACGATTTTCTATCTTTGGTTCTAAACGCAAGAAACATCTGCTATGCGGAAAAGCTCGGTCTGCCTATGGTTACGATCTGCAACACCTGTCAGCTAAACACCTCTTTGACGAAAGAGAGACTTGATTCCGATCCTAATTTAAAAGAGAAAGTGAACGAAAAACTTAAAGAGGTGGGACTCGAATATAAAGGCACGAGCGAAGTGAAACATTTCCTTTACGCGTTGATAGAGGATTTGGGAGTGGAAGAGATCGCCAAAAAAGTCAAAAAGCCTCTAAAAGACATAAACATGGCGGCTTTCTACGGATGCCACAACATAAGACCTTCCGAGCTTCAAAAACCGAATAACGGAAATGAAAATCCCTACAATCCTACAAGTATTGACGATCTTATCAAGGCTTTGGGAGGAAATAGCGTAGATTACGACCATAAAAACAAATGCTGCGGTTTCCACGTGGAGCTTCAAGCGCCGAATACCGCAAACAAACTATCGGCTTCAGCTCTAACGGACGCCATAGACAACAATGCCGACGCGGTGGTTACTCCCTGTCCTCTTTGTCATTTAAGACTCGACGTTCAGCAACACAATATCTCCAAAGCGGCGGGAAGAGAGGTTCGCATACCGATTTTTCACCTTCCTCAAATGATCGGTATAGCTTTGGGAATAGAGCCGGAAAAACTCGGCATCAACCACCACGTAACCGACGTTACGCTCGTTTAAATTAAATATTCTTAAATAGGATAAAATTTATCCTATTTTAATCTATCTCTTGATATAATGTTTTAAACAGCCCGAACAAGGGTTGTTTAAAACGACTTCAAGGAGACGAAATGCCTAAAATAAACAGATACGTCGATATAGACACCGTTGAGAGAGAGGCTAAAAAAGATTATATAGACAGACACTCTCCTTTCGTTCATTGCGAAAGCAAAGCTAAAGCGGGAGAGAAATTTACCGTAAAAGTAAAAGTAGGAAACGAATATACTCATCCTGACGATTTCGATCACTACATAGCTTACGTTCAGCTTTGGAACGGAGAGACTCTGTTGGGACAAGCCACTTTCACTCCCGGAACTTTAGGAAACATCAAAAGCCAAGTGGAAGTTGATTTTCATATAGTCCCCACCGGGAAAAAACTCAATCTCACCGCTATGAGCTACTGCACCAAACACGGTCTTTGGGAAAGCGACCCGGTAGAGGTGGAAGTTATAGAATAATAAGAACCCGTCGTTTTGCAAAAGCGGCGGGAACTTCCGTAAAGGAAAAGATTGATCGAATACATACTCCTTCTTATAGCTCTCGGAACCTTTTTAAGCTACATAGTTTTGGGATTTATTTTTGCGATGGAGACTCTTTTGGCTTTAAACGGAGTGGAGGGAGCCAAAAAGTGGATCAAAAAAAGAAACTCCCCGAAAAAATTCAAAAACAAACTCGTTATTTTTCTGCCCTTTTTATATCTTGAATACTTCCTTTTGGAAATACTCCCCTACCATCTCAAAATGGACGATGAAATAAAACCTTTCGATATGGAGAAAGTTTACAAGTTTATCTACAAAGAGGAAGATTAAAACTTCGCAAAATTCATAGAGAATATCGGCAAAAGCATAGCGGTTACGATAAATCCTATAACGCTTCCCACAAAAAGCATCAAAGCCGGTTCCAACAACGACAAAAACACGGCTATTCTATCGTTATTCTCCTCAAAATAGAGTTCGGAGAGATTATCCAAAACGGGACCCACTTCGCTCGTCTCTTCGCCCAAAGCGATAGCCTGAATAAAAGATCTGTCAACGAAAGCGTTATGTTTTATCAAAGAGTGAGAGAGGGTTTTTCCTTCCACGACGTCGTTTGCGGCTTTTTGAAATTGAGATTTCAAAACGGCGTTATTTATGATGTTGCTTGAGAGCTTAACCGCGTGAACGAAAGGCACCCCCGATTTTACGAGAACGGAGATCATATAGGCAAATCTCGCAAGCTCGGAAGTTTGGGCTATCTTCCCGACAAGAGGAGTTCTCAAAAGCATATAATCAACGCCGTATTTAAATTTTTCGTTATGTTTGTAAAAATAGCTAAAAACAACAGCTACGGCCAAAATGGAGAGAGCGACATAAAGCCAATAGGCGGTAAAAAAATCTCCCACGGCTATTACGAATTTCGTGCTTGAGGGGAGCTCTTGCTTTAGCTGGCTGAACATCTGTGTGATTTTGGGAACGACGACGGTCAACATAAATCCGACCATAAAAAGAGATATGAAAATGATAAAAGTCGGATACACGAGAGCCTGCTTCACTTTTCCTCGAATTTTGTCCTGATCCTTTAGATATTTCGAAAGCTCGAAAAGCACCTCCTGCAAAGTTCCGCTCTCTTCGGCAACTTTCACGGACTGCTTGTAAAAGCTCGGTATATCGAGAATCTCTTGAGAATCCAAAGCCTTATAAAAACTTTTTCCTTCGTCCAAACTCGTCTCTATCGAATTGAAAAAATCGTAAATTTTAGGCTCTTGCTCAT
Organism: uncultured Campylobacterales bacterium; assembly: GCA_964590185.1. Lineage (GTDB taxonomy): Bacteria > Campylobacterota > Campylobacteria > Campylobacterales > JAADDG01 > JAADDG01. Next base: position 1,813 of record CAZPVZ010000163.1, on the reverse strand, counting down.
ATTGAGATTTGGCAAGTCTTATGACGTTTACCAAAGGAATGCCGGATTTTAAGTAGATGGCGATATTTCTCGATATGGAGGCGAGTTTCTCGGCGGGTACGGAGCTTTTTCTCCTGAAAGAGAAGCTAAAACCGTCTCCTTTGCTCTCTTTCAAGCTTTCATACAAAATCCCTTTTGCCTGAAGCTTTCTTTTGGCTTCGCTAATATCTTTGGCATCTATCCGCCCTTTTACCTTCTTACCGCTTTTTTTGTCGAAACCTTTATACTTGTAAACCATTAAGAGTCTTTCAATCCTATTCTAATAACTTCGTTTAGAGAGGTAACGCCGTTTAAAAGGAGATCTTTAAGCTCGTCGCTTATAAGCCTCATACCCCTTTTTTTCATAGCCTCCCTTATCTCGAAATCGCTAAGCCCTTTTTTCATCATAGCTTTAACTTCGTCATCCATCAAAAAAAGCTCTCCGACCGCCTGCCTTCCTATATATCCCGTGAAATTGCATTTCGTACAGCCGTTTTCCTTATAGATGGGAGCGCCTTTCGGAAGCTCGAACTCTTTCGCGATCGCTTCCGGAATCGTAGTGGGCTCTTTGCAATGGGGACAGAGTTTTCTAACGAGTCTTTGAGCCAAAACTCCAAGCAGAGAGGAGCTTATCAAAAACTCCTCTATCCCCATATCTATAAGTCTCGTTATGGCGGCGGTGGTGTTGTTCGTATGGAGAGTGGAAAGCATAAGGTGTCCCGTCAAAGCCGCCTGAATGGCGATCTCGGCGGTCTCTTTGTCTCTTATCTCTCCGACCATTACGATATCGGGATCCTGCCTTAGGATCGATCTCAGTCCCGAAGCGAAAGTGAGTCCGGTTTTGGTATTAACCTGTATCTGATTTATGTTGTCGGCTTTATACTCGACCGGATCCTCTATCGTAATAACGTTTTTTTCCGGACTCGCCACTATCTGCAAAAAGGAGTGCAAAGTGGTGGATTTACCGCTTCCGGTAGGTCCCGTTACCAAAATCATCCCGTGAGAGTGCTTTAAAAGCCTTCTGAAATTTTCCGTCATAACCTCGTCAAACCCCAGCTCTTCGAGAGTCGGGATATCGGCAGACTCCATCAAAATTCTCATAACGACTCTCTCGCCGTGATAGGTCGGCAATACGGAGACCCGTATATCCAAACTCTTTCCGGCGATTTTTATCTGCGTCCTTCCGTCTTGCGGAATTCTCTTTTCGGAGATGTCGAGATTCGAGATAACTTTTATCCTGCTTATAACCAGACCCACGATGTTTTTATCGAGATCTATATGCTTTATCAAAACGCCGTCTATCCTAAATCTAACCACTCCCCTATCTTCGTGAGTCTCTATATGGATATCCGAAGCCTGCTTTTTTACGGCTTGATAAAAAAGAGAGTTTACGAGTTTTATGATGGGAGCCGACTCTTCGCTCGTTAGAATATCGGAACTCGTTCTTAAAAACTCCGCTAAAGAAGCCTCTTCGTCTATATACTCCTCTTCCTCCTCGCTCTCTATCGTCGAAGCGAGGTCTTTGTCGGTTTTTATCTCCAAAAATCTATGATAGAGTCTATCGTAAGAATCTTTGTCCAAAAACGCAAGAGGAAGCTCCATATCGAGCTTTGAGTAAAAATTCAATCCGTCCGTAATTTTTTCTTCGTTTAAAATAGCATAGACCTCTCCCTCTATCATCGTAAACAAAAGGGCGTTTTTTATCGCAAGATCTATATCCACTCCCTCCAAAAGCTCCGGATACGGATCTATGCCGGAAAAGGTCGGAATCGAATCGAATCTATTCATAGTCGGG
>CAZPVZ010000162.1:0-2991 GCA_964590185.1 uncultured Campylobacterales bacterium | reverse complement strand
CCGTAGAGGCTTTAAAAGGATATAAAGCGGGAACCAGAAACGTTCACGGAATGGGCGGCCTTATGAAAGGTCAAGTAGCTTCCATGAGCGACGAAGATATCAAAGCCGTTGCGGAATATATTCACGGATTGAAATAATTTCTCTCCGTGCCTCTTGGTCTTTGATTATCTATGCCTGAAATACTCACCGCTCCTTTTTAGAAAAAGATATCTACTCCCTAAAAGGCCGAGGGGCACTTTAAAACGATACTCCATACTTCCTCCTTCGATAAAAATGAATTTTAAGCCGGCTGAAGATGCCGGCTTTTTTTATTTTCGTCTTAGTCTCCTTATGGGATAATGCGGACAAACGATTATAAGGTTTAATTATGAAAAAAGTTTCGTTCGCTCTCGTTCTTTTTACGGCGGCATTAAGTTCCAACAACTGTTTAAAATGTCATAAGGGAATAGAAAATATAAGGGATCCAAATAGCGAAATGGCGAAAGCCGTCTCCAAAATGGCGAAAGAGGCCGGTTTTCCGGATAACGATTGTATAGTTTGCCACGGAGGAAATCCGAACGCCGAGAACAAAGAGGATGCTCATAAAGGGAGCGTGGAAGCCTTTTTGAAAGGAAAAGGGCCTAAAGAGTTTTATCCCGATCCGGGGAGCGCTTGGATCAATGAAAACAGCTGCGGAGTTTGTCACAAAGAGCAGGTTGAGACGCAGATGAACTCCCTTATGAATACGGAGCAGGGAAAGATTCAAGGCGCTTTATGGGGATTTGGATGGAATATCAGAGAGCATAAATACGCAAACTACTCTCTTTCAAATCTCCATAAGAGGCTCGGAAGCGACGTTTATAAAGAGTATATGAAAAATTTATCGAGAAAAGAGCCTCAAGTTTTCGTCAAAAAAACCGTGGAGCTTCCTCCCGCTCCTACCGCCGAAGAGGTTGAGAAAAATCCGAAACTCGCCGCGATTACCTATTTGAGAGAAGAGTGTCTTAGATGCCATACCGCAAGCAAAGGCAGAAGCAAAAGAGGCGATTTTAGGGGAATGGGATGTAGCAGCTGTCATATCCCCTACTCCAACGACGGGTTTTACGAAGGAGGGGATCCCACTATTCCTAAGGATGAGCCGGGACATCTTTTGACTCATCAGATTCAATCTACGAGAGAGGCTAAAGTAAAAATTCACGGAGTAAGTTATAGCGGCATTCCCGTAGAGACTTGCACCACTTGTCACAATAGGGGTAAAAGAATAGGGGTAAGTTATCAAGGTTTGATGGAGACCGCTTACGCTCCCGCTTTTGACGAGAAGGGAAAGGCTCAGCCCAAACTTCATACCAAACACTATCTTCATATGAAAGAGGACGTTCATTATAAAAAAGGGATGCTCTGTCAAGATTGCCACACCTCTTTGGAGATGCACGGAGACGGAAAGATAACCGGTTCCACTTTAGGTTTGGTGGAGATAGAGTGTCAAGATTGTCACGGTACGACGAAAAGATATCCTTGGGAACTTCCCATAGGTTACGGAGACGAGTTTTCGAACGAAAGTAAGAGGGGAGAGGAGAGGGGAGTCGTAAAGAGTTTGCCCGAATATCTGAAAAAGGGAACTTATTACGATCCTAAAGAGGGATATCTTTTAACCGCCCGCGGGAATCCTTTTACAAACGTCGTGAAAGAGGGCGATGAAGTCGTAGTTCACTTAGCAAGCGGAAAGGATTTGAGGTTGAAGCCTCTTAAAAAACTTAAAGAGGAGGGGAGGTTATCCAAAGAGGCTCTCGTGGCTATGGACGGAGTGAAAGCTCATATCGATAAGATGGAGTGTTACGCTTGCCACGATACTTGGGCGCCTCAGTGTTTCGGGTGTCATGTGAAAGTGGATTACGGCGAAGGGAAAAAGGGCGTGGATTGGCTTGCGGCGGCACATGCTCACGATATTCATGGAAGAGACGCCGCAAAAAGAAAAGATTTGAAAAGTTTTTTGATAGACGGAGCGGTTACGGAAACGAGAAGTTATCTTAGATGGGAAGATCCGATTTTAGTTAAAAACGGAGAGGGACGCATAGCTCCGGCCATTCCCGGCTGTCAGACGGTGATTACCGTGATAGGAAGAGACGGAAAGGCCGTTTTGCAAAATCACGCTTTTAAAGTGAAAGACAACTCTTTTGACGTGGTGGCTTTGGACGTGGCTCCGGTTCATTCCCATACGGTTCAAAAAAGATCGAGAAGTTGCGAGAGCTGTCACGGTAATCCCAAATCCATGGGGTATGGAATAGAAGGAGGAAAGGTTTTTGCTAATCCGGGGGATACTTTGGTGGTGGAGCTTATGACCGCGGACGGAAAAATCATACCTAAAAAGTTTACGGTACAAAAGCCCGAAATAGAAAACGTAAATTTCGACTGGTCGTCCGTAATAGACGAAAACGGAACTCAACTTCAAACCGTCGGACACCATTGGAGTCTATCGAGGGCGTTAAACGGAGAGGAACTTTCTAAACTCGATAGAAGAGGGGTATGTTTAAGTTGCCATCAAACCGTTCCCGATAAGGATTTGGCCGTCTCTTTGATAAGCCACGTGGCAAGCGTTGCGGGATTGGATGTGGATAAAAAAACGCATGAAAACATACTTCGTAAAAATCTTCTTCTTAGTGCGTGGGTTCAGGTCTTGGCGGGAATTTTTGCGGTTTTTGGGGTTTTGTTTTGGTTTTACGAAAAAAAACTTAGAAAGGATGGATAGTGAGATTTTTAACGATTTTGATTTTCGTAACTTCTCTTTTTTGCGCGGATTTCGATTGGATTCCTTTGGAAAAGGCGAAAGAGATTTCAAAAAGAGAGAACAAACCGATAATGATTATGGTCTCTTCTAAAGATTGCGGCGTTTGCGGATATATGGAGGATGTTGTTTTCGAAGACGAGAGAGTTGCGGAATATGTGGAAAATTTTTTCGTTCCGGTGAAGATCTCTTTGAAAGAAGCCGAAAAACTCCGTCTAAAGGCGTTCGGA